>SUTX01000018.1 GCA_015152465.1 Cyanobacteria bacterium SIG31
CGAGCTTCCTAATAAACCTAATTCAGTATTTGTAAAACCAAATTCTTCACTTAAACCAGGAAGAGCTACTGCGATATTCTTTTTACAAAGATAAAAAACTGTATATCCTATAAAACAAGAATAAAATATTCTCATTCTCCAATGAGAATACATACTGTCAACTTTTTCTTTATCCTCAATCGTTGCAACAGCAGGAGGCTCTTTAAAAAAGTTTCTAAAACAAGAAAATAAATTCATCTTCATACTCTCCAATATTAAAATTCTTTTTTCATTTTATCATCAAGAAAATTTAATGTAAAAAATATTTTGTTTTTCATATGTTTGTAATATAATCATTGTGTATTTATATTATAGGATTTTCTATATATTTAATTAGCATTTAGGGAATAAAAACGAGCCGATTTTTAACAAAAGTTAACATGTCTCAACTTTTAGTCAAATTTTTATCTTTCGAAACGTTAATATATATAGGAAGGTTTATGGATTCGTATGAAAATAGATAAAATTCAACAAAATTACAATGGAAACTATGCGCCTCAAAAGAGACAAAGAAACGTCTCTTTCCAAAGATCTGGTTCTTCCATGGCCGAAAAAATCACAGAAGCTTTACCAGCAAAAAAAGTCATAGAATTTATGAAAAAACTAGAATGGATGAAGGGCGAGATTGGCGGCGTTGCTATCACAGCAATCGGTACAGGGTTAGTTGCCCCTTGGCCAATTGCATTTAATCCCTTTGTAAAAGCTCCTAAAGGTGCCACTAAAGAAGAAAAACAAGACGTTACCAATACAAAAATTTATACAGCTTTGAGACAACCTATTTCTGCTGTGTTAGCTGCTATTTTCCAAATAGGTGCTCTTAAACCTATAGATAAATTTTTAGATTCACTCTATAACAATAATGAGTTTGCACGTCATTTTGATATTGATACTAACCAATCACTAATTAATAGTGATGGTTACGTCGAAAGACAAGTTAAAAAACAACTCAAAAAAGAGGGGATAACAAAAGCTTCAAAAGGCAAAGAAGAATTTGAAAATCTCGTAAAACAAAGAGTTGAAGAAATTAAAGATAGCCAAATAGATGATGTTGCAGAAAAAATAAAAAATACTCACAGAATTAAAATCGGTGAAAGCTATCTAGAAAACCATAAGCTTGCTGATTTTGTAAACAGGCAAATTGATAACTATATAAGTTATACTGAACAACTAAGAGTTCCTACAAATGGGCTTACATTCTATCAAGAAAGAGCTCAAACCTTGGTTGAAAATAAAAATTTATTGAATGAAATTTTTGCACCAAACAAATTACCAAAGGAATCAAAAGAGTTACAAGAATATATTAAAGGCTTATTGGCTAAAGAAACAAAGCCTGAACTCAAGCAAATTTTCCAAGAAATTCTTGACCGCCCAGAAGAAATTCAACGTAGTAGAATTGAAAGAACGTTAGAAAGAATTACAAAAGTTGAATCTATGTGTGGCGGAGAATTTTCTCCGGAAAAATACTTAAAAGCTATGCAAGAAAAAAATGCAGAAGCAGAAAAGATTATTATTGACTTTAGGCGAGCTAAAATCAAAGATGTAAAAAATGCTACAACAGAGACTATTGAAAAAGCAATAAAAGAAGTAATTGAAATCTGTCACTTTGACGAAGCAAAAAATCCAATTAAGAAATCTGTAATACGAGATACAAGCACGTTTAGTAGTAGTAAAGAAAATATAGTTAAAAAAGTTTATAAAGATATCGTAAAACAATACAAAGAACATGTAAAAAACAGTTATAAATCACATAACCAAATTTGGAAAATCGCAATTGGGGTATTTATAACATTACCTATTACTTGTAATGCTTTAAACTGGGTATATCCAAGATTAGTAAAAGCGTTGTTCCCTAAACTCAGCGAATCTAAAAAAGCTTCGGATGAGAAGAAAAAGAAAGGAGGTATCTAATGGCTGGAATAGAATCAATATCTTCTGGTATTTCTAACGTTACCTCTAGAGTTTTAGGTGCTGTTTCAAAATCTAAACCAATGAAATACATTACTAAATCTTTCCAAGAGCATCCAGAAACAGCTTTAGCTCTAACAACTGTAGGTTCTATCGTTGTTAAAGATGGAGTTGGGTGTTATAAATATGTAACCCAATCTTTGAATAATAAAGAAATTCCTGAAGATAAAAGAAGCTTTGTTGCGGCATTAGACCTAACTAACGGTATTTTAATGATTCTTGCACAAATCGGCATGTTCTTCATGATGAGAAAATTAAGTGAACCTATATTCAATAGATTATTTAAAGGCTCTTTTAATGCTAAAAACAAAGGAGACATGCTATCTTGGCTTCGTTCATTAGCAAAAAAAGAAGGAAACAGCGTTATTCCTAGAAAAATTGAAGCAGCTGAAGCATATAACAAAGTAAGAAACGATGCATTATCATTATTCAAATTCGTAGCCGATATAGGTGCAGCAACAATTATTGGTAAACGTATAATTGTTCCATTTATAGCAACACCTTTAGCTGGTGTCGTTCAAAAGAAAATGGTTGCTCATCAACAAAAGAAACAAGAATCTTCAGAAACAAACAATGTCACAGACACAAAAAACGTCGATGATATCAAAAAATAAAACTAATCTTTAATGAGATATTTTTAATAAGACTACTCCGAGTATTATAAAAACAACTCCGAGTAGTCTTAACATATTTACACCATCGTTAAATAACAAAACCCCTAGAGCAAATGTTCCGACAGCGCCAATCCCTGTCCATATTGCATACGCTGTACCTACAGGAATTTCTTTTTGAGCAAAGTATAAAAAAAGACCGCTTAATGTCATAGCAACAATCGCAAAAATTATCCACCAAATCTTTGCAGAACATAATGACGCCATTTTCAAACCAAAAGGCCAACCTACTTCAAAAACTGCTGCAATAAATAAATATAACCAACTCATAGCCATATTTTAACACGAATTATCGTATAAAGTTAGTCATTACAACTTCTTCTTGTATTGGCGGATTGATTCCAACATTTTTTCCCGCTTGAATACATTTTAAAGTCCAAGCCATATTACGAGCTAAAAATCTCATATTCTGCATACCCTCAACATCTTGAACAACATCTTCAGGAGTACGCCCATGAACCATATTCCAATACCTGCCTGACACTAAAATCATTTGATTTATAGTGAAATATTTATTTAATTGATCTAACGTTGCAGTTGTTCCCGCCCTGCGAGCACTTGCAATTGCTGCTCCAGGTTTGTGTGGAAATATTTTTTTACCAGAACGTGATGCACTATAAAAAGCTCTATCTAGAAATGCAACTGTAGCACCAGATGATGATGCATAATGCACTGGAGAACCTATGATAAAACCGTCAAAATCTTCTGCCAATTTAACAAATTCATTAACTTTATCATCTATCACACATTTACCTAATTTTGTGCATGCCCCACAAGCTTTACAAGAAGCTATTGCATCATCACCTACATGAAAAATCTCAGAAACAATTCCTTCATGTTCCAAAGTCGTAGCAATTTCTTTTAATGCAGTATATGTACAGCCCTCTTTATGTGGTGAACCATTAAACAAAAGGACTTTTAATTGTTTTTCCATTTCCCCTCTTCCTATAAATATCTATACTACGTCTTCAACAGAAAGTTGAACTTTTCCTGCTTCAGGATTCATAGCCTCAATTACAATTCTATTTGTTCCATCAAGCACACAACTTTGTCCAGACATAACTAGCGTCCCGCTTTGTCCTAATCTAAAAGCTACAGGATTAGCTTCCGAAACATCTGTCCCTAGAAGTTCTTGCCCATTTGTAATAAATTTTACATCTTTTGGCTCGAATATAACATCATTAATTTTTACATAATTAAAACCACTAATAAAACCTGGACCAAGCACATTTTTTAAGGTAACACTTGCACCGTCATCAAGCTTCTTTAAAGAACCTTTTTGGTAGATTCTTTTGATTAAAAATTCTGGAACTACGACCATTAAAACACCTCATATATTATTTAAACAGTTGATACTTCTTAAATGTGCCTAATTTTATTTTAACATTTTTTAGGTCGAATTTAAAGCCCCATAAAGATTTTGTATTTCTATCTTTTGCCCAAACTACTATCTCTAGAGTGTTATGAGGTTTTAAAAATTCATTTATCAAGTAAAACTTGTCTTGAACCCGAGTACGTTTAATGTATCTACCAATTTTTATACCATTTAGAAATATAGTTGCACGACGGCATTTAAAGTCTTCAAGAGAAATATATTTTGCAAAAAATTCATTGTCCTTAAAATCAACATCAAAATGAGCAGTAATTTTTGCCAGATAAGGATTTTCGCTTTCTCTCCAATCTCGTCTTTCAAGTGAGAGCTTTTCACAAACACTGAATTCTAATGGTATAGCTGGTGTTGTTTCGCAAATAACAAGTCCTCTAGGATTGTTAGTGTCTCCAGAAAAACCTTTATCAAAACCTAGATTTTGAACTAAAATTGTAAGTTCATTTTCTTCTTTTGTAAGTATTCTTTCAGAAAGAGGAACGCAAATTGTCTCTGGAACTTCTTGAAGTTTTTCTATTTTATAACTATTTCTGTTTAAGATTTCTTTACCGTTTACATAGACAGCGAAAAGGTGTCTTGCGCTTAAAGTTAGTTCTGTTAAATTGTTTGGAATCTTTGTTTTGTACCAAACAAATTCATCGTACAAGTCACAAGAAAGTGAATCAGTTTTTCCTGAAACTTTTTTCCAATTTGAGTAATCATAATTTGTATCAATTTCTGGTGCACAATATTCAACTTTTGCAATATCAAGAGTTCTTTGTCTTGAAAAATCCCAAAATTCACCAACAAGACAAGTCTTTGTTGAGAATTTGTATTCTAAATCATAGTATGCAACTTCTGTATTCTTTTCTACTGCGATTGTACCGTTTGGAAGTACATAATCTGCATTAAAAATCATTTTATTGCCTAATAGCCAAGTTTTATCGGCAAGTTCTTTATTCAAAAATACAAACTGAGTTTTTTTACCGTCTTTTTCTAGGCTAAAATTGTCATAATTTTTTCTATTACCTGATAACGTTTCATAATCTTTGATATGAATATTTGCTTTTTCGTCAGCAAGCAAGAAAATCGTTTCTTCTTTTTCGTTTTGCAATCTTGCAAAAATTTCTAAGTCGGAAAACTCTATTTCACAAGCTTTTAGCTTCAAATCGATTGGACATATTTTCATATCATAAGGCTTAAGTACAATAGTTTTTCCGAACGGTAAATTAATTTCTGTAGCTTCAGGATTCATGTTTCTTACGAAGAGCCAATCGCAATTATTGGTATTATCATGACGAAGTTTTGCATAAATATTTTCTTGAGAAAAATCAAAATCTTTAGGCTCTGTACAAGTTAAATCAAAAGAATCTAAGAAATAGTTTAGTTCTTTTGCTTTGAAATAATTTGACTGAGGAATTCCAAATTCATCAATTGGTGCTGTGAATTCGTAACTCGTATAAACCTCATCACAAGCTAAATCAGCCCAGTTAGTTCCACCTACCGCCATATAATGATTAAATAAAGTTACACCTTGAGAGAGAGCAGTTTTAGTCATTATATTAATATGTTCATCACCCAAAGCATCTCGAATATGTTTATATCCAGACCCATCCCACTTATCAAACCAGCCAGATTGCATTTCTGCCACAAAAGGTGGTGAATTTTCTTTTGCACAACGGAATATGTCTTCAACATTATCCAATGTATCAAAACAGAAATTATCCTGCTTCCAATTTTGATTAGGGTTTATGTATGGATATAAGTCTAGTGCATAAATATCAACACAATCTGCCCATAAACCCGCAAAATATGCATCGTTATGGAAAATAGGACAAGTAATTCCTCGTTCTCGAGCCATTTTGTAAAGCTCTCGCATGTAATCTTCTTCCATAGTATCTGTTGCATATTCATTTTCTATTTGGAAAAGAATTACATTGTCAAACTCAGTTATTATCGGAATTATGTGGTCATACCATTCTCTGATATATTCCATATATTTTGGTGAATAATGATATTCCGTCCCTTTTCTATTGCGAGGGACAACATCTTCCATTTTTAAAAGCCAAAAAGGAAGTCCGCCCGCATTCACTTCTGCATTAATAAATGGTCCAGGACGAGCTATGACAAAAAGTCCAGCATCTTGAGCTGCTTTAAGTACTTTTCGGACATCTTTTATTCCAGAAAAATCATATTCACCTTGTCTTGGGCTGTGATAATTCCAATTGAAATAAATGTCAACAGTATTATATCCGCCAGCTTTCATTTTCATAAAACGGTCACGAGCCATTTCTTCGCCAGGCGTGCGGAAATAGTGAAAAGCACCACTTTTTATAAACACTCTCTTCCCATTGACCATCAGGGAATATTTATCATATGAAACTTCCATACTTTTATTGTAGCGTTTTTTTAGATTAAATCAACTTATTAAAAAACTCGAGAAGAAATCTTCTCGAGTTTTTTACTTTATTTGTATTTGGTAATTAAATTTTATCGATATCTTTACTTTCATTTGCAAGTGCATCAATAAGTTTTTTAGCAGTCTTCTGGTTGTTAAGATTAGCGTTGCCACCAATGCAACCACCCTCACAACACATTACTTCAATTAAGTTACAACCACCATCACATTCACCTGATGTAGCATATTTCTTTAATTGACGAATGCTCTCTTTGTTTAAACCATTTATTACACATGGTTTTACAACAGAATCATCTTCTAATGAAGCCTTAACAGACTCAGCAACACCGCCTGTAAAACCAAAATTACGAGCTTGCTTAGAAGATTCAACTACATATTTTTCTTCTTCGCACTCAGCAATTTGAATTTTCTTAGCAACAAATAATGCACCCAATTCTTCGTAATTCATTACAAAATCAACATTAGGGTTTTCAAAACCTTCTGTACGTTTTGCAACACAAGGGCTTACAAATACAGTAATTGCTTCAGGAATTTCCTTTTTAATAATTTCAGAAATATAATAAGTTGGAGTCCCTGTTGTTGAAACATATGGTTTAATTTCAGGAAGATGTTTTTTTACTAATTGGTTATAACCCGCACAACAAGATGTTGTCATAAATTTCTGTACTCTTACATCTTCAGAGACTTCGTTTTCCTTAACATCATAGCCTCCTTCATTAACCCATTCATCAAGCCATTTATTAGCTAGCTCATTAGCAGCTTCCATTCTTTCGATAAATTCTTCTGCTTCATTATGAGCTGTAATATCAGCACCCTGTGCTACTTCATATACATCTGTAAATCCAGCTTGTTTAATCGCTGTTTTTAATTGGTAGATATTGCCAGGGAATTGACCAACAATTGATGGAGCAATCATAGCAATAACTTTTTTACCAGCCTTAATTGCTTTTAAAATATCAATTATTTGACTTCTTTCATGTACCGCTCCAAAAGGACAGGCTGATATACATTTACCACAGCTTATACATTTATCAAAATCTATACTAGCGAAGCCCGTTTCGTCTTTTTTTATAGCTCCAACAGGACAAGCATCCTCACAAGGCACTGAAACCTTTACAATTGCATTGTATGGACAAGCTTTAACACACATCTGGCATTTTTTACATTTTGTTTCGTCTATTACGGAACGTCCATTAACAATTGATATAGCTCCAAATTTACATGAAGAAATACAAGGTCTTGCTACACAACCTTGACATAAGTCTGTAACATATATTTTATTTGAGTTACATCCCTTACAAGCTGATTGAAGAACTGTCAAAGGTTTTTCACTTAACTCGGTTCTTTCTAAAGCCTTTTCTGCATATTTAGCCAAAGAAACCGTTTCATCATCTTCTTCTATTGAAAAACCTAATCCTGCTATTGTTCTATTTTTGATAATAGCACGCTCTTTATAAACACAGCATCTGTAAGGAACTTCCATACCTTTTGGCCTCATATCATACGGTATAAGCCTTGCTTGTTCTTCAAAATCATCTGATAAAAATGCTTTTATAATCCTAACTAGAATCTCTTTTTTAATATGTATTGCTTGTCCTATATTACTCATTTCCTACTTTCCTAACTTCTTGTCTATAGCTTCGAGGACTTTTTCAACAGTTGCTTCTGCAACTACCTCATCATCTATTTTAACATAAGGCGCTTTAGAATACTCCCAATTTATTGAACAAAGACCTAAGCAAGGAGAACCGGCAATTTCAACCCTATCACCATATCTTTTAGGGATAATATCATTCAATTCTTGAAGATTGCTACCACCCATGACAAAACAAGTTGTACCTAAACATACTTTTACTGAAATTTTTTCCATAACTAATACCTCATACAAATTGTACATTAACTTTTTTTAAATATTTTTCTTCTAAAACCTTAGCCATTTGTTTTATTATATTTTTTCTTATCTCAATCTCAATCGGAAGATTTGGATCATAGTGAGCTTTATTCATCTGAGCACCAACAAGGAAATTTATACAGTCAGAATCTAAAAGAAAATCCATTAATATCTTAGCAGCATTTTTTTCAGGTTTTCCACTTTCTAGATATTCTAATGTCTTTGTCAATGTTAGGATTCCTTCTGTAACTAAATCAACTCCGTCCATTTTAGAAAGTCCTGGAAGTTTTCCTGCTGTTGAAGATATATCAGCTATTACTGGTATATTCAACTCTCTTGAAATTATATTCGCAGTTGTACCTCCAGAAATAGCTTTTTTGCCTTTAAACTCTATAAAAGTTTTTGCATAATAATTATCTTTTTCTTGATGATATGGAGGTCCTGTAAATATAAGTGATTCACGAGGGTTTCTACAGTATATTGATAGTATAGATGTATCGTCCTTAAGTTCTCTATTAAGCGCAATTAATTCCACTTGTCTTACTAAATATTCACTTAAATCTTTTGATGATATTTCGGGCTCCTGTTCTAATTTATTAAGAATAATCTTAATTAAACCACTTCTCTCAAGACCTAAAGGATATGCCCTTGTGCCCATTGCTACTTGAGTCGCACCATCAGAGCAAAAGATAATTCTATCAAATTTTTCTAGTTTGATATTATAAACTTTCATTTTACGATTTTTAAAGTCTTTTGATTCAATTATCTGATATTCAGGTTTTAAAACTTCTCCATTCCTTATCCATATAAAATCAGGATTTCCTTCTTCTACAATTTTAGCTTTTCCGTTTTCATAACAATCAATTGCAGAAAATGTTGAATAACTTATTCCTCGCACCTTGCACACAGGTAATGAGTTCATAATAATTTCACAAGAATTTTCAATATCAGAATTACTTTCTAAAAATTTTAAAAGCATAGTAGAAGTCATACAGGCTAATATATTTGCTTTAATCCCACTTCCCAAACCATCGGAAAGAACAGCAACAACACGATTCAAATTTGGAAATCTGCCTGATGTATAAAAATCACCATATGCATTTTGATTGTATTTTTTTTTCTGAGAACATGCAACGTCAATAAACATTATTATTTTTTATCCTCATTAATATTTGAATCATAACCTTCTGCAATGGAATTTAGCAGTAATTCCGTTTCTACCATGTGTTCCCCAAGAAGACTTGCAATCTCTTGTACAGTAGCAATATTTTTTGTAATAACTTCTCTTGCTTTTTGCGCAATCTTACTTCTATCTATTTCCGATTTAGTAACATCAGATATTACAGCACCTATGAGCTCATTATCTTCAATTGTAAAAATGCTTATGTCATAAACCTTTTCATCAATCGCATAGTGCTCTTGGTGAATATCTTTACCAGTATCAAGTGCTGACTTGAATAACTCACCAAAAGGTATAATCCTATCCAACGAAGCACCAGTTAAGCCATCTTGGCGTGATGCAAATATTTCATACATATCGCCCAAGAACATTTGCTCAAAAGAATCATTCGCTTCTACAATTTCCATATTTGAATCAACAATAACAACTGCTGAAGGCATACAACGAAGCATTGCAGCAGCTTTTCTTACTGCTATTTTTCTCATATAAGAAACGCACATTGAAGTTTCTGCATTACCTGAAATCAAAGCATTGACGAATTCCCTACAGCTTCCATAACCACAACCTCCACAATTAAGCTCATCTTCTGGTTTATGTTTACTAATTTTCTTTAATGCTTTTGTTATTTGATCAATAGAATATTCGACTTTTTTAACAGGCGATGGAAGATAATCTTCATAAATAACTTTTTTAGGTTCTTTTGGGATTTCATCTCTATATTCAGCTTTCGCATAAATATCAGAAGTAATCATTATTCGAGATTTTTCACTAGACAAACAAGGGCCATTTATACATCCGCCTGCACAACCCAATGCTTCAACAAAAATCTTGTTCGTAATTTTATTAGGATTGATATTCTGTAACGACTTATCAAAAGCTTCCAATGAACTTACACCAATAAAAGTAACGTCGTTTTTCTCTATACCAACACGCCTTATTGTTTCATTCATTCCGCCCTCTAGCGGATACAATGCTCCTTCATAAGCATTTTCTGGAACAAATTTGCAATCTTCATTAATTTCAATATGTTCAACATCAATAAACTCTTCTTTAATCCAATAGTTTAGTTCATCAAACGTTAACGCTACTGAAATCAAATCAGGATGTTTATCAGATTCATTTTTCTTTGCAATACAAGGACCTATGAATACAACCTTGATATCATCCCCAAAAGCATCTTTAAGTAAACTAGCATGCGTTAATGCTGGAGATGCAATTGGCGTGATATTATTTGCAAATTCCGGTTTATAAAGTCTTATATAATCGTCAATTACAGGACAAGCTGAAGATATATAAAGCCCCGCTCCCCCTTTATTAAGCATTTTAGCAGTTTGAATAGAAACTTCTTGTGCGCCTAAAGCTGTTTCACTAACACCAGCAAAACCTAATTTTTTTAGTGCAGCTATCATTTTTTCTTTAGAAAAATTATACACACCCGCCCAGCTTGGAGCAAGAGAAACATAAACCTTTTTCCCTGTTAAAAACAGAGCTTTTACTTTATCAATATCGTTTCTTACTTTTTTAGCCCCTACAGGACAAATTGTTACACAATGTCCACAAGCTATACACTTATCATTAATTACTGAAGCACTTCCGCCTTGAATCCTGATAGCTTTGACATGGCAATCACGAATACATTTATAGCAGTCATTACATTCATTTTTTAAAGTATAAACCGGATATGTTTTTTCCATAACTCTACCTTTATTTTAATTCTTCAAGCAAACCAACCAATTGTCCTTGCGTAACTTGAATATGTTCAACACCATCTATATATATTCTTGGACCTACATTACATTTATTTTCACAAAGAGAACCTATTATTTTTACTTCTACTTCTAAGTTATTACTTTCGATAAAATTCTTTATAAAATCCAAATTTTCCTGATTACCTTTTGCGAAGCAAGCACTTCCCATGCATATTTTTATTTCGTGTGTCATCTTTTATATCTTAAACCTCGTTATTATTTGTAAACTGTAAAAAACTTCCTATTAAATTTTCATTCCATACTTTAACATCCTTTGGTACATCAAGAATGCACGGAGTAAAATTCCATATATATTTAATTCCTGCACCTGCAAGATAATTTGCAGCACTTTTAGCATATTCCTTAGGAACGGTTAAAATAGCAATGTCTACCCCCAGCCTTAAAGCTAAATTACTAACCTTTGTTAGGTCAAAAACTTCTTTACCATTTATAATAGTTCCTATTTTTTTAGGATCATTGTCAAACATCGCAAGAATATTTAGTCCATAGTCTTTAAAACTATCATATTTTGCAAGAGCAGAGCCTAAATTCCCTGCACCAACAATAAAAGCATCTCTATTCTGTTTAAACCCAAGCTTTTCTTCAATAGCAAATTTAAGTTTTTTTACTTCATATCCAACTCGACACTTGCCTGAATTATCAAGATACTTAATATCTTTTCTAACTTGAGAATCGTCTATATTCAATAATTGAGCAATTTTTGTACTCGATATATACTGTTCATTTTCACTCAAATTATCAAAAATAAAATGATATAAACTTAAGCGGTTAATAACTTTTTCAGGTATATTCACGCACAACCTCCAGTTTTAATGCAAAACAATTCGGAGGTTTGAAAAAATTCAAACCTCCGAATCAGCTTTAAACAATGCCATTATATGCATTTAAGAAGATTTCTTTTATTTCGCTCATTAATGGATATCTTGGATTAGCTCCTGTACATTGGTCGTCAAAAGCTCTTTCAACCAATATATCAAGATTAGCCATGAACTCGTCTTCTTTAACACCAAAATCTTTAATAGATTTTGGAAGATTTAATGCTGTCATTAAATCATCAACTGCTTTAAGCAGTAATTCAACTTTTTCATCGTCATTTTTACCACCTAAACCTAAGTTATCAACGATTTGACCGTATTTAGTCTTAGCACAAGGATATTTGTATTGAGGGAATATCGCTTGTTTAGTTGGTTTATCAGTTGCGTTGAACTTGATAATTTGACGGATTAATAATGCGTTTGCAACACCGTGAGGAATGCTGTACATTGCACCCAACTTGTGAGCCATAGAGTGGCATAATCCTAAGAATGAGTTAGCAAATGACATACCTGCGATTGTTGCCGCATAGTGCATTTTTTCTCTAGCAATTGGATCATTAGCACCTTCGTTGTATGAACGTACTAAGTATTTGAAGATTAACTTAGTAGCTTCTAAAGCATTTGAATTTGTGAAGTTTGTAGCTAAACAAGAAACATATGCTTCAAGAGAGTGAACTAATGCGTCGATACCTGATGCTGCTGTTAAACCTTTTGGCATACCGTCAACGAAGTTAGGGTCAACAATAGCCATATTAGGTGTTAAAGCGTAATCAGCGATTGCATATTTATAATGAGTTTTTTCATCAGTAATAATTGAGAATGGAGTTACTTCAGATCCTGTACCTGATGTAGTTGGAATACAAACCATTGTAGCCTTTTCACCAAGTTGAGGAATTTCACAAATTCTCTTTCTGATATCCATAAATCTCATAGAGATGTCATCAAAGTTTGTATCAGGTTGTTCATATAATAACCAAATAATCTTACCAGCGTCCATTGGAGAACCACCACCAAGAGCGATAATTACGTCTGGTTCGTATGGTCTTACAATAGCCATTGCTTCATTAATTGTAGCAATTGTAGGATCTGGTTTTACATCAAAGAATACTTGGTGATCAACACCGATTTCATCTAATACTCTTGTAATATTATCTACTGCACCTGAGTTAAATAAGAAACGGTCAGTTACAATAAATGCACGCTTTTTACCCTTAAGTTCTCTAAGAGCTAGGTCAGTACAACCTCTCTTGAAGTAAACTTTAGGAGGAACTTTGAACCATAACATATTTTCTCTCCTTTCAGCTACAGTCTTATAGTTTAACAAATGTTCTACACCAATGTTACCAGAAACAGCGTTTCCACCCCATGAACCACAACCTAATGAAAGAGATGGTTCTAACTTGAAGTTAAATAAATCACCAATACCACCTTGAGAAGATGGAGAGTTGACTAATACACGACAAGATGGCATTTTTTCTGCGTATGCATTAATTCTATCAGATTTTCTTTCATCTGTATAAAGAGCTGATGAGTGACCTGCACCACCTTTGAAAACTAATTCATAAGCCATTTCTGTAGCTTCTTCAAAGTTTTTAGCTTTATACATAGTTAAGATTGGAGAAAGTTTTTCTCTTGAGAATGGATCTTCCCAATCAAGTTTTGCTCTTTCGCAAAGAAGAATTTTTGAATCACTTGGAATTGAGAATCCAGATAATTCAGCAATCTTAGAAGCAGGTTGACCAACGATAAGTGGGTGAGCTGTTCCTCTCTTTGGATCAATGAAAGGTAAATCAATCATTTTCTTTTCATCTTCTTTAGATACTAAATAAGCACCACGGTAGATGAATTCTTTTTTAACTTCTTCATATATATCTTCTACTACGATAACTGATTGTTCAGAAGCACAAATCATACCGTTGTCGAAAGTTTTTGACATAAGAATTGAAGATACAGCCATTTTAATATCAGCTGTTTCATCAATAACAGCAGCTACGTTACCAGGGCCTACACCTAAAGCTGGTTTACCTGAAGAATAAGCTGCTTTAACCATACCAGGACCACCAGTAGCTAAGATACAGCTAATATGTTCGTGGTGAAGTAAAGCATCAGACAATTCCATTGAAGGAACATCAATCCATCCGATAATGTCTTTTGGAGCACCAGCTTCAACAGCTGCATTTAAAACGATTTTTGCAGCTTCGATTGTGCAGTTAGTTGCTCTTGGGTGTGGTGAAAATACGATACCATTTCTAGTTTTTAAAGCTAATAAAGCTTTGAAAATAGCTGTTGAAGTTGGGTTAGTAGTAGGAATGATACCTGCTAAAATACCTAAAGGTTCTGCAACAGTTTTGATACCATTTTCTTTATCTTCGCTAATGATTCCGCAAGTTTTTGCGTTTTTGTGTTTGTTATAGATGTATTCAGAAGCAAAGTGGTTTTTAATAATCTTGTCTTCTAAAACACCCATGCCAGTATCTTCTACAGCCATTCTAGCTAAAGGAATACGAGCTTTGTCAGCAGCAGTAGCAGCTGCCTTAAAAATTCTGTCAACTTGTTCTTGAGTAAATTGTTCATACTCAGTTTGAGCTTTTTTTACTCTTTCAAGCATTTCATTAAGAGCATCAATATTATCTACTAATGCGCTTTTCTTTTCTGCTTTCTTTTCTAATACTTTCGGCATATGTCATCTCCTTTTTAAATTGTGATTAAATTCCTGATTACCAATATTTTATTACGCAAAAATTTCCCTGTCAACAGTTTATAAACAGTAAATTACAGTTATTTTACTATTGTGACAACACATCACGAATGCCAATTGAATTGTGACAAAATGCACACCTGTTTAATAGTGTGCTTTTTACACCTTTTAGAATTTTTCAATTCGTTTTTTCTTCTAATTTCTTTATAAAAATTTAATATAATTTCGTGCAATTCTTCTCAATTCTTTTTAGAATTGTGATTTTTTGAATTATAGTTTGCAAAATATTTCTTTTAGGTGATATAATTATCTATGTGGGTGAATTAGATAATTATGGAACTAGGAGAAAAGATGAACGAAACCGTTAATTCAAAAGTCGACTTCAAAGCTATGGAAGAGATTTTGAAGTCTTTTGACTACAAAAAATCGTATTTAATTGCGATGTTACAAAAGGTTCAGGCTATATACAAATATTTACCTGAAGAAGCTATGACCTATATTGGCGAACACGTTGATGGACTTTCACCAGCAACTGTTTTTGGTGTTGCTACATTTTACGCACAATTTTCATTAGAGCCAAAAGGCAAATACGAAATCAAAGTTTGCGATGGTACTGCTTGTCACGTTAGAGGTTCTTTACCTGTACTAAATGCAATAAAAGAAAAAATTAAACTTGAAGAGGGTAAATTTACAACAAAAGACGGTTTATTTACTCTTGAAATTGTTAGTTGCTTAGGCGCTTGTGGTCTCGCACCTGTTGTAGTTATTAACGAGAAAGTTTATCCTCAAATGACTCCTGACGCAATTACAATAATACTTGATACCTTGATGAAGGAGGAACAATAATGGCTTTGAATATTGATATTAAAGAAGAGCAAAGAAAAGCTCAAGAAGTTATAACTCAACAAGGTTTAAGAGTTCTTGTCTGTGCAGGAACAGGTTGCGTTGCAAACGGCTCACTAAAAGTAATTGAAAAGTTTAAAGAACTTGGTGCTGATGTTTCTACATTAACTGAATATGACAAAATGACTATCGTCCCAACTGGCTGTCACGGTTTTTGTGAACAAGGTGTTCTTGTTATAATTCCAGACAAACATGTCACATATGTAAAAGTAAAAGAATCTGATGTAGAAGAAATTTACGAAAGCCACGTTAAAAATAATCAACCGGTTGAAAGATTGCTTTACACAGATCCTGCAACAGGTAACCATGTTCATAAAAATGAAGAAATTAACTTTTACGCTAAACAAACTCGTACAGCACTAGCAAACTGCGGACATATTAATGCAGAATGCATTGAAGAAGCAATTGCAGTAAGAGGCTATGAAGCATTGGCAAATGTTATTGCGAGTGGTAATCCAGATGCAGTTATTGACGAAATCGAAAAATCTGGCTTGCGTGGAAGAGGCGGCGGAGGCTTCCCTACCGGCCGTAAATGGAGATTTACAGCTGCTAACAAAGGTGGAAAATCTTATGTAGTTTGTAACGGTGACGAAGGCGACCCAGGTGCATTTATGGACCGTTCAATTATGGAAGGCGACCCTCATAAACTTATTGAAGGTATGGCAATTGCAGCTTATGCTATAGGCGCAGATGAAGGTTATATATACGTTCGTGCAGAATATCCTCTTGCAATTAAACGTTTAAGAAAAGCTATTGCTGATGCTGAAGCTAAAAACTACTTGGGTAAAAATATCATGGGAAGTGATTTCTCATTTGATTTACATATTAAAGAAGGTGCTGGTGCTTTTGTTTGCGGCGAAGAAACAGCCCTAATCGCATCTATCGAGGGTGAACGTGGTATGCCAAGACCAAAACCACCATTCCCTGCTAATAAGGGCTTGTTTGGACGCCCAACATTGATTAATAACGTTGAAACACTGGCAAACATTCCTGTAATTATGTTACACGGAGCTGATTGGTTTGCTAAAATGGGTACAGAAACTTCAAAAGGCACAAAAACTTTTGCGCTTACTGGTGATGTTAATAACACAGGTCTTATCGAAATCCCTATGGGTACAACTCTTAGAGAGATTGTATTTGACATAGGTGGCGGAATGAGAGATGGCAAAAAGTTCAAAGCTGTTCAAATCGGTGGGCCATCAGGCGGTTGTTTAACAGAAGAGCACTTAGATATTCCTATGGATTATGACAACCTAATTAAAGCAGGAGCAATGGTTGGCTCAGGTGGTCTTGTTGTTATGTCTGATAAAACTTGTATCGTTGAAGTTGCAAGATTTTTCATGAATTTCACTCAGAACGAAAGTTGCGGAAAATGCGTTCCTTGTAGAGAAGGTACAAAGAACATGCTAGCTATTCTTCAAAAAATAGTTGACGGCAAAGGTACAATGGAAGATTTAGATACACTTGAAGAACTTGCTTTAGCTGTTAAAGACGGTTCACTTTGTGGCTTAGGTAAAACTGCACCAAACCCAGTTCTTTCAACTCTAAAATATTTCAGAGACGAATATATTGCTCACATCAAAGATAAAAAATGTCCTGCAGGAGTTTGTTCTTCAATGACATCTTATGTTATTGATCCTGAAAAATGTAAGGGTTGCTCAAAATGTGCAAGAAATTGCCCTGTTGGTGCAATTACTGGTGAAATCAAATCACCATTCACAATTGACCAAGATAAATGTATTAAATGTGGTGCTTGCGTAAGCAATTGTCCATTCAAGGCTATAGAAAGAAAATAGGTGGCAGATATGGGAAAAATGATTATAAATGGTAAAGAATGTGAATTTACAAATGAAAGAAACGTTCTTGAAGTAATTAGAAATAACGGTTTTAATGTACCAACATTCTGTTATAGACCTGATTTAACAAAAGATTTTGGTGCTTGCAGAATGTGCGTTGTTGAAATCGATGGAAGAATGATTCAAGCTTCTTGTACTACACCACCTGCAGATGGCATGGTTGTAAAAACAAATACAGAAAAAGTTAGAGAAATTAGAAAATCAATTTTAAAACTTTTATTAGCAAACCACGACAGAGAGTGCACTACTTGCGATAAATCAGGAACATGCGAATTACAAAGATACTCAGAAGAGTATGGTATTAAAGATTCTGACGTGAAAAAATTTGTTCAAAGAAAAGAGCTTCTACCTATCGATGACAGTGCTCATACTCTCGTTAGAGACCCTAACAAATGTATTCTTTGCGGAGCTTGCGTAAGAGCTTGTGAAGAGCACCAAGAAATCGCTGTTTTAGGATTCACAAACCGTGGTAGCAGAACTGTTATCCAACCGATGGTTGGCAAAAACTTATTAGAAAGTGAATGTATTGGCTGCGGACAATGTGCTGCTGTTTGTCCTACAGGCGCTTTAACAATTAAATCTTATACCGAACAAGTTTGGGAAGAATTAATGAACCCAGAAAAGAAAGTTGTTGTTCAATTTGCTCCAGCCGTTCGTGTTGCAATCGGTGAAATGTTCGGCCTAGAAGCAGGTGAAAACATGACTGAAAAACTTAACGCAGCTTTAAGAGCTTTAGGTTTTGATTTAGTTTTCGATACTAACTTCTCTGCTGACTTAACAATTATGGAAGAAGCAACTGAGTTTTTAGGTAGGCTAAATAATGGTGGTAAGCTTCCATTATTCACATCTTGCTGTCCTGGCTGGGTTAAATTTTTAGAATTAAAACACCCTGATATGTTAGATCATTTATCTACATGTCGTTCTCCACAAGCAATGATGGGTTCAATTATTAGAGAATATATTCCTCAATACTATCCTGAATTCAAAGCTGAAAACCTTGTAAGCGTGTCAATCATGCCTTGTACTGGTAAAAAAGCAGAGGCAAGACGTGAAGAGTTCAGACGTCCAGATGGAACCTACGAAATAGATTATGTTCTTACAACTCAAGAAATTGCAAGAATGATTAAAGCTGCAGGTATTGATATTAAGAAGATTAAAGGAGAAAAAGCAGATTCTCCATTTGGCAAATACACCGGTGCAGCAACTATATTCGGAGTTTCTGGTGGTGTAGCCGAAGCTGCTGCAAGAACAGCATACGAAGTTGTAACTGGTGAAGAGCTCAAAGACGTTGTAATTAACGAAATGCGTGGTACAAATAGGGTTAAAACTGTTGAACTTAACCTAAAAGGCACACCTCTTAAAGTTAAAATAGTTAATACAATTAGAGAAGCTGAAAAATGCATGAGAGAAATTAAAGCAGGTAAAGCAGATTATCAGATTCTTGAAGTTATGGCTTGTCCTGGTGGTTGTATTAATGGCGGTGGCCAACCAATGAGCTGCAATGATTCAACAATCAAAGAAAAACGTGCTCAAGGCTTGTATAATGATGACGCAACGGGTGAATTAAGAAAATCACATAAAAACCCAGATGTTCAAGAACTATATGACAAACATCTTGAACAGCCAAATTCACACAAAGCTCACGAGTTACTACATACAACATATAGAAATCGACGCAAAGACTGTTACATTTCAGTTGGTGAATAAAAAAAAGGGGCTCTTTTTAAGAGCCCCTTTTCTATATTGAAAAAAAATCTTTTAGATGTATCATGGGATTGTTCTCTTATGAGAAACATATATTAATTTAAAAAAGGAGAAAAAAATGAACGTTATTGTTGAAGATTCATGTATTGCTTGCGGCGCTTGCGAATCAATTTGTGACGCTGTATTTTCAATCGAAGATAAAGCTGTAGTTAATGCAGGTGCTGTTGAAGCTAATGCTGATGCAGTTCAAGAAGCTGCTGCTGCATGCCCTGTTTCAGCTATTATTGTTGAATAGTTTATTTTTAAATAAAAACGGGGCGAAGCCTTTAAGGCTTCGCCCCGTTTTTGTTATATTATATAAATTTAATCCCATAGCAAAAAAAATTTTGATGAGTCTTAGTTTAAAAAAGGAGAATGAATGAACATCAAAAGAATTGATTATTCGCTCAGTTTTCAAAAGATTGCAACTGTTCAAATAACTAACCGTGCAGAAGAAAAATTAGTAGGTACACTAAATAAACCTGTAGCTAACCTAATAAATAAAACACCACTAGAACTAAGCAAGGCAACCGAAATTTTGCTAGAAGACTTAAATAGCACCTTTATACCTGTTATTCCAAATGAATTTTTGTCCAAACAATCCATAGAAGAATATAAGTCAACCTTAGAAAACTTGATAGAATCAAAAGATATAAACTTATTAAAATAAAAAAAACCGAGTCTAAGACTCGGGATTTAAAAGTATGTGAATGAAAATTTATTATAAATTAAATTGTGCTCTGTAAAAACTACTACTAGCGATTTTATCGCCAATATAATTATTTCCATCTTGAACTGATTCATTATGAAGTTCTGCTAAGTTATTTAATCTTTTAGTTAATTTGGTTTGAGGATATGTAACCCCTACTTTTTTTAATTTTGCCCAACAAGCAGCTTCTTTAGATGTTGCAATTGTTTCTTCTTCTAATGTTGCTTTTCTTGCCACATGACAACTTTCGTGAGCAATTAAACAAGCAATTTGCTCAATTGGCGCATTTTTGTATGCAGAATTTATAAGAATAACTCTTCTTCCATAATTATCATATGTATTAGCTGCATAAACATTACTCATTGAAAGAGTATAAAATTTTACTTTGACAGCATTTCTCTTAAGATTAGCAAAAACATCATATTCACCGTTTTGTTCCAATAATTGCATCGCTGCTAAAATTGTTGAATCAGATGTAAAAGATTTAAGATTATAAGCAAAAGCTTGTGTAACTGTTAAAGTAACAAAAACAAATAATGCAACTAACACTTTTTTCATTCTACATACTCCTTAACGTTCCGATATTATTGATATCGGCTCGTTTTCACCTTTCTTTAGGCGTTTTAAGGAGTTTGTTACAAAACGAAATATTTTTTTACTTTTGAGTTACAAATGGGATACAAAAAAAGAGAATTGTTAAGAACTTTCTTAACAATTCTCTTAAACTTTACAAATCTTAATAATCAATTATTCTTTTATAACATTTGCTCGTCCAAAAAAGTGTAAACGTCCCAAATCATCAGTATAAATTGTCTTAGACTCGTTTACACCAGATTTAATATTTGTTGTACCATACCCAAATGGTGCAGAAGCATCCATTTTTCTTTGTTCTGATGTATATGTTGCTTTAGCTTTAGAAGAAACTGGCACTGTTGTTTTTTCTTTTATAACGCTTGTTATATCAGTTTCAAGAGCATTCTTAGTTTCTTCAATATCTTTAGCCACTTCATTTTCTACGCTTTCAACTTCTTTTGTCATTTTTTCGGTATGATAGTTTATTGCATCGTTAACCGCACTAGCCTCCATGCCTTGCATATTCATTTGACGAATTGTTGAATATCCGCCTCGTCCAAGAAAATGACTTCGACCAATATCATCCGTATATATAGGACTTTGAATCTCAGCAAAAACAGTTGAAGATGTTAATAACAAACTAAAAACAATACCAATTTGCATAGAAAACTTTTTCATTATTTTTCTCCTTGAGAACTAACTTCTATATTTTAATTATAGTATAAAACTGAACAAAAATAAATTTGCTAAATTATTTGATACTGCTTGACAATTCGTTAGTTATATCCTTTCCCCCATAGAGAACTACACTTTTAGCAAAAATATAATCATATCCATCTTTTTGAGCCTTTTTAGTTATTTCTGCTTTTATATTTTTTTCAATTGTAGTAAGCCTATTATTGTAATCTCGCTCCAAAGCTTCTTTTTTTGTATTAAATTCTTTCATATATTTATCTTCCAGCAACAATACTTTTGCCGGATCCTTTTCACCTGAAATTTCTCCTCTAGCATTAACAATTATTTTATCTAAATCTGCAAGTTTTTTTGAATGATCTTGCTTAAGCTGTCTCACTTGAGCTGAATTACTGACAATTTGCTGTAAATCAACAACAGCTATCTTATCATTAGCATATACAGATGAAGATACTAAAAACATTGCAAATAAAAATGTAGCTTTTTTATTCATAATAAACCTCCTTTTACATTGTTTTATATTTTTCAACTCAAAAAAACAATTACGCAGTTAGCTTAATTCTTATAGCAAATAGACGATTGAAAAGATAAAAAATTTAAATTAAAATATTGGTATGAAAAGAGGGTTTTTAATATTTGTACTATCTCTATTATTCACGGTTTCAGCTTTTGCTGAAACTGAAATGGGCATAGATAATAAACCAATAAAAGAAACGATTAGGCTACAAGGTTTGGTAGAATATGATGACAATCCGGTGGATACAATCTATCTGGATGAAAACATCGACAAACCACAAGTGAATATTCCAAAACGCTCTTTAACGCTTCCTGTAGGATTTTTAAATATAACCTCAAACACAAATACCAACCGAAGTGCCCTAGCGAGAGCCTCAATTAACAGAAGTAGCTTAAAAGATATTTTACCTTTAAGCGGGAGTTTAACAGAACAGTTTGGTAGTGGTTTTTCTTATGGACAAACTTGGGATCAAGAGCTTTCAAACTACGCACAAATGGAACACGCAACTGCATTCTTCTTAAAATACGATGCACCAAAATGGTTCTCATTAACATCGGCTATCAAACAAGCATCAAACCAAGATATAGGTACACAGTATAATACTTTGCGGATTGTTCCAGAATGGCATATAACTGACCGATTAACTCTTAAAGACTCTTTTACGGCATATATGGGACGCCCTATGAATAAAAATGAAGTAACTTTTGTTTATACACCAGCCTTAAAGAAATATGCAGAATCTTTAAAATTTGAATTAGGTTTGGCTCAATATTATTATCAAAGCGGAAAACAAAGGAATGCAGTTCAATTCTCAACTGGCTTTAAGTTGTAATAAACACAAAAATTTTATATAATTAATGATATGGCAAATTATAAACAAAATAGTAAAAAACCTAAAAAAGTCATAAACAAAGAAGAAAATAAGACTAAACAAAAAAATAAAACAAAAAGTTCTTCTAATGGTTTTTATTACTCTTTTTTAACAATAATATTACTTCTTTGTCTAATTCAAATTACAATTAGCGCAGTACTAAATGTTTCAAAAGTGATCTCATATAAAGCAAAAATTGTTCAGATCACCAACACAAGAAATGCTGCGATGACATTAAATGAACAACTAAAAGACAATATCAATAATTTTTCTAACATCTCTGGTTTAGAAGCAATTGCGAGAAACAATTTAAAAATGTCCTCAGAGGATGAAGTTCTTGTGATTATTAATACTCCAAAAGAAGAAGAAAAAGAAGAGAAATCTAAAATAAAGAGTTTTATAAAACATGATTAAAGAAATACTAAAAGAAGCTATTATTCTAAAGAATAAAGGGTATTATAAACATGCAATAGAAACCTTATACAAAGCTTTAGAAAATGATCACTCTAGCTTGGAATTATTATTTGAAATTGCTGAATCATATTTCTTTATGGGAGATATAGAACGATGTCTGGAGTATATAGAACAAATTCTCGACAAAGCTCCCTCTCATATTAACAGCTTAAAATTATTAAAAAATATTTTTATACAAAAAGAAGCATTGGCTGAAGCCGAACAAACAGCAAAAAACATATATTGTATTTCAGAAAAAAACGAAGATTTAGTCGAAATATTTAAGCTTCTTAATAAGCAAAAAAGGTATGAGGAAATTTTTGACTATAATATCAAAATCGAAACTGCAGATACTTTATATGAAAAAGCTTTTGCAAAATTTTATTCAAACAAGTTAAACGAAGCTAAAATATTTATTGACAAAGCTCTTGATATTTCCCCAGATTCCACAAAATTACTTTTATTAAAAGGAAACATCCTTCTTCAGCTAAATAATGATGAAGAAGCGTATGAACTATTGAAAACATTAAATATCTCAAATGAAAATGATACTTTACTAAATTTTGCAGGAATTGTATATCAAAGACGTGGTGAATATAAAAAAGCTATAGACTATTTCTTAAACTCATTAAAATATTCAAAAGAAAAAGACATTTGCTACTACAACTGTGCAAGTACATATTTTAAAATGGGAGACAATATTCAAGCTAAAAAATATTATAATTTAGCTATCTCAAAAAACCCTAATAATCCGAGTTATCATATAGCTTTAGCAAATTTATATTATTCAGAAAAAAATTACAAAAGAGCTATGGAAGAACTCAAAAGCGAGCTTTATGAAGCCCGCTTGCTTAAAGCTGTTATTCTTCATGATGCTGGCTACTTAGCGATTGCTAAAAAAGAATTTGAAGTATTAATAAAAGAATTCCCAGAAGATGACATAGTCAAAGAACACTTAAATAAAATAAATCTAGAACTAAAAATTTAAGAGAAAAAGTCAATTGATTTGAACTTAGAATAAAAAGTTTCTAGGCGAATTTTATCGTGTAAATACCAATATCCAATAAGAGCTTCAAACGCTGTAGATTGTCTGTATATAGCTTGTATATGACGTCTACCAACAGGTATAGGAAGATTTCTAGCACGTCGTACCATTTCGTTTTCATCTTCGGTTAAATCCTCAGAAATAAAATTTAGCATGTCTTTTTGAAAACTTGCATTAACCCTATCTGTTGTCAATTTGTGTAAAAGCTTCGCATTAGATGTTTTTGATATTGTATAATCTCTAACAAAGACTTCCCAAACAGCGTCACCAATGTGTGCGTAATTTCTAAGTGTAAATTTTTCTTCAAGCATATTTTAAGTATAAAAAAAGGGGCGGACGAAATCAAGATTTTCGTCCGCTCCTCGTTTGAAGAAGTCTTTTTTTATGAAAAATATCTAGCTAAAAGACCATCAAAACCACGTCCATGACGAGCTTCATCTTTAGCCATTTCATGTACCGTATCGTGTATTGCATCAAGGTTCAATTCTTTAGCTCTTTTTGCAATCATCATTTTTCCATCACAAGCACCAAATTCAGCTTCCGCTCTTAACTCTAGGTTTCTTTTAGTTGAATTTGTAACAACTTCACCTAATAATTCAGCAAATCTTGATGCATGGTCTGCTTCTTCAAAAGCATATCTTTTGAACGCTTCTGCAATTTCTGGATAACCTTCTCTGTCAGCTTGTCTTGACATTGCTAGATACATACCAACTTCTGTACATTCACCCATAAAGTTTGCTCTTAAACCCTCAAGGATTTGAGGATCAACATCTTTAGCAACCCCAATTCTATGCTCATCTGCATAGTTTTTATTGCCTTCATCCATTTTTGTAAAAACTTCTTTCACTGCACCGCAAATAGGGCATTTATCCGGAGCTTCATTTTCTGCAGTGTAACCACATACTGAACATACAAATTTTGCCATAATCAATTCCTTTCTTTTTCAAACGAGGTATTTAACTTTCAAGATTATTATAGCATATTAAATATTTTTTTATATGTTGTATCTACAACAAAAACAATTTAGATGTAAATTTCTCTTAATAATCATCTTATATAAAGTTTAAAAAAGTACAATAAAAACAAATTTATATTACCCCACACTTTTTGAAAGGATTTAAAAATGCTTTATTTAGACAAATTACTTACAACAATCAAAAAAGACCCGAACATTTTTAAAAGTAAAGACGTTATCCTAAAATTAGGTCTCGCTAGCGGTAAAATTAAAGATTTAAAAAAATATGCTACAGAAAACGGGTACATATTTTCACAAAAACAGGAATACTTCTTAACACAAAAAGGAGAAGATTATTTATTACAAAATTCTCCTCAGATCTGGAATACAAAAGAATTTCCCTTGAGGCCAATAGTAAATGTTGAATATTTAAAAGATGAAAAAATGGTACCAGTATTATCAAGAGCTATTCGTCTTTTAGCAAAACATTTAATTGAAAAAGAGCCTTTGAAAGAATTTTCTTTAGAACATGCTCTCTTTGAAGATATTAAAAAATATGAGAAATTAATTATAAAACTAGAAAATGAGCTTTTGAATAATAAAAAAAACAATTTGGAAACTATTAATAATAAATATCTTGAGTTAGGGCTTACAAAATCATTAATTTCAGTACTCATTTTAGCAATACTTGTCAAGAATTTGGACAGAGTAGCAATTTATGAAAAATCTCAATTTCAGCTAAAATTTGATTCATTAATGTTTGACAGAATGATTGCTTGCCCAGAAAATTTTGAGATACAAAAGACGGAAATAGATGATGAATTTATTCTAAAAGATGTTTCTAAAATAATCTTAAACAAAAAGAGCAATAATATTTTAGAAATAACCAAAGGTCTTTATACAACCATAAAACAATTAGATAAATATTCAATGAACACAGAAAATCTAAGCAAAAAAACTTTACGCTTAAGAAATATAATCACTAACGCAAAAGACCCGATAAACTTATTTACTCGTGATATTCCAAGAGGTTTATCAGGAAAAAGCTTAGAGGATTGTGATAGAGCTTTTTTAAATGACTTAAAAATCGCATTAAATGAACTAAAAAATTGTACTAAAAACCTCACAAAAGAACTAGAGAATTTTATACTTGAATGCTTTCAGGCAAAATCCAAAGAAGAATTATCTGACAGATTTTTAGCCATTAAAGATTTTATTGGAGAAAAAGAGCTAAAAATATTGTATAACAATGTAATTGAGATAAACGTCTCAAATGACTTATGGATAAACAGAATTGCGACATTTATTAATAAATTCAGAGTACCAAAAGATTGGTCAGATGAAGACTATGCAAATTTTAAAATAAAAACAAAAGAACTTGCCTTAAAATTTTCAATACTAGAAGCAACTTTAGGAACGAATGAAAGCTTTGTTTCAAAAAATTATCACAAAGTTTTGAATAATTTTTTAAACCTTACAAAGGCTGAAAAAATGATACTTTTAAGAAAATTGGTCAATAATTTATAATAAATAACATTTTTATATTATGGTGCTTTTTTTATTAAAAATTTTTAATATTTTTTTACCGTTTCTTTTCTTTCTTTAGTTGCGAGGTAAAGAAAGAAAAGAAACGGCGAAAGAAAAGAAAGAAAACACGCAATAGCTGTTAGCTTCGGCGGTATTAACCACCTACGCTCGCCGTAAGTACGGCGAAGATAATTTATATAAAGCTCGTTAGAGCTTTAGTCGAGTCGATTAATATCGACGAGACCAACTGCAAAAAGCGTCTTTTCTCTTTCTTTTCGTACTTTTCTTTCTCTTTGGTTCGCAAATAAAGAGAAAGAAAAGTACAAACATATACAAAAAAATAAATTTAAAATTTTAAAAAATTAAAAAAGCACCATAATATAAAATGATTATATTTTTAATAAATCCATTTTTTTAAATTGATGCAACATATTATAAAACATTATTGAACAAAGAATTATTGCGGCAATAATAAGAGCATACCAAAAACCCGCAAGTTTTAAATCAAAATGTAAAGCTAAAATACTCCCTAATGGCACAGCTACTAACCAAAAAGCTACAAAATTACCAGCCATAATAACTTCTGTACGTTTTAGCCCTCTAAATATACCAGCAAAAGTTGCTTGGAGTCCGTCAAAAACTTGAAAGAAACATAAAGTATAAATTATAGGTACACAAACATCTATTAAGACAGGATCGCTTGTAAATAAACTTGTTATTACACCGGGGGCAATTGCAACTATTATAGCAGAACTTGCCATAAAAATTGTAGAAATTGCCAATGCAGTATACGAATATTTTTTCAATTTAGTAAATTGTTTTGCCCCATTTGTAAAACCAACTTTTACTCCAGCTGCGTTTCCTATAGCAAGAGGAACCATAAACGCAATAGATGTTATAGTACAAATGATATTTTGTGCAGCTGCATATATTCCAGAAACTCTTCCCATTATTACTGTTATACTGTTAAAAGCAACAAACTCAATCATTATCGCCAAAGATGATGGAATGCCAACTTTCAATAAATCTTTATAGTAATTTTTATCCTCATGACGTTTTATATGAATTCTTTTATAGCAATAAATAAATAAAACTATTCCCATAAAATATCTAACCAAAAGGCTTGCAATCGCCAAACCTTTTGTGCCCATTTCAGGAATAAAGCCACAGCCGAATGCAAAAATCACATTCAAAAATATATTTAAAAATATACAAAAAATCGTTAAAATATTAGGAAAAAGCACTATTTCAAAAGCTTGTAAAAACTCTTTAGACATACAATGTAAATAAGCTCCAAAAACAGAAAATGCCGTTATGAAGAAATAATCTTTTATTAATGGATTCAAATGGTTCTCAAACCCAAGCTTATCAATCAAAGGTATCATTCCCCAAATAATAAAACCAATTATTACTGATAATATAAAAGTAAATTTTAAAGACGGATAGAAATATTTTTCAGCCTCTTTATCTTCACCTCGATAGTTAGAAAGTACAGGTGAAATACTACCAAGAATACCTATTCCCATTATTGTTACACAATTAATTATTGCAGTAGCAATACTTATCGCTGCTAATGTATCAGTAGAGTGCCTACCTGCAACAATAACATCTCCAACACCAATCAAAATGAAACCTAAATTACCCAATATTATTGGAAAGGCTATTTTTAATAAATTGTTTGTATATATTTTAAAAATTTTAAACATGATATTACAAACTTATATCACAAAAAGTCTAAGTATTAAATAATAATTATTATGTTAAAAGGTCTTGGTTTTAATAAAACCAAGACCTTTTAGTTTGCATATCAAATATTTTAAAAATATTTAATCCTATCTCATCAACTCGCCAACTGCCTTGTAAACAGACATTCTTTGAGTCGCATCTTTTTCTGCTTGTTGATATAAATCTTCAGCTGCTTCTGGGTTTGTTTTAAGCAATGATTTATATCTGCCTTCAGATCTGATGAAGTCTTGGTAGCTACCTTTAGGGTCTTTAGCATCCCAAGTGAATGGTACTTCATTATCAGGGTTGTATCTGTATAATGGGAAGTAACCAGCTTCAACAGCACGTTTTTGTTCTGTCTGAGTCTTAGACATATCAATACCGTGAGCGATACATGGAGCGTATGCAAATATGATTGATGGTCCATTATATGCTTCAGCTTCTTGGAATGCTTTAAGAGTTTGCATTCTATCAGCACCAAGAGCAACTGATGCAACATAAACATAACCATAAGACATACTCATTAAGCCCATGTTTTTCTTGTAAGTTCTCTTACCACCTGTAGCAAACTTCGCAACAGCACCTGTAGGTGTTGATTTAGAAGCTTGACCACCTGTGTTAGAGTAAACTTCTGTATCAAGAACTAAGATGTTAACGTTTTGACCTTGAGCAAGAACGTGGTCAATACCGCCGTAACCGATATCGTTAGCCCAACCGTCACCACCTATAATCCATACAGATTTATCTGTGAAGTAGTCTTGAAGCTCTCTTACTTTAGCTAAATCAGCACAATCTTTGTCTGCGTATTTAGCAAGAACTTCTTTGGCTTTGTTTTGAGCAGCAATTGCTTCTTCTGTTTTTGAGTTATCGAAGTGAGCCATAGCACCTTCTAAAGCTTCTTTCAAATCAGCAGGAGCTTCTTCACAAGCTAAAACTTTTTCTACATAAGTTTTTAAAGTCTCTCTGTTTTGGTCTACTGCTAATCTCATACCGAAACCAAACTCAGCGTTGTCTTCGAATAATGAGTTAGCCCAAGCTGGACCTCTACCATCCTTATTAGTTGTATAAGGAATTGTAGGGAAAGTACCAGAGTAGATTGATGAACAGCCAGTTGCGTTAGCAACGATTGCGTTTTCACCAAATAATTGAGAAACTAATTTAACATAAGGAGTTTCACCACAACCAGCACAAGCACCTGAGAACTCAAATAATGGAGTTCTTAACATAGCACCTTTAATAGTTTTAGTTGTATTTTTACCCATTACATTATCTGGTAATTCGTTAAAGAATACTTCGTTTTCTTTTTCTCCAGCTTCTTTTTCAGCTTCAATAGTTGACCAAGTTAAAGCTTCTTTGCCAGGAATTTTGTTCATCGGACATTGGTCAAGACAAACACCGCAACCTGTACAATCGTCACAGTAAACTTGAACTTTGAATTTTTCACCATGGTCGTTTGGCTTAGCATCAACCATTGTGAATGATTCAGGAGCTTTAGCTGCATCAGCTGGTTCAACCAATTTAGTTCTGATAGCTGCGTGTGGACATGCAGAAGCACAAACTCCACATTGAGCACAAGTTTCAGAATTCCATTTTGGAACACGAGGAGCAATACCACGTTTTTCTAATTTAGCAGTACCAGTTGGGATTACACCGTCAACTGACATAGCTGAAACAGGGATATCATCACCTTTTTGTCTCATTGATGGCTCAATAATTGATTTAGCAAATTTATCAGCATCTGCTGGTAAGAATTCAACCATATCAGCATGAGCAACACCGTCTAAAGAAGCTGGAATAACAACTTCTTCAGTTGCGTTAACAGCTGCATCAATAAGAGCTAAGTTCATGTTAACAACGTCATCACCTTTTTTCTTAAAGGTTTTGATTGTCATTTCTTTCATGCCTTCGTATGCTTGTTCAAATGGAATGATGCCTGATACTTTAAAGTATGCAACCATCATAACTGTGTTAGCACCTTTACCACGAAGACCTGGTTGTTCTTTAACTAATTTTTCAGCATCAACATTGTAGAATTTAATCTTTTTGTTGATGATAGTTTCTTGCATATCTCTTGTTAAGTGAGAGAATGCTTCTTCTTTTGACCAAGGTGAGTTAAGCAAGAATGTACCGCCTTCTTTAATACCTTTAAGTAGGTCATATTTGCCGATATAAGCATGAGCTGAGCAAGAAACAAAATCAGGTGCAGTGATTAAGTAAGTTGACTTAATTTGTTTGTCACCAAATCTCAAGTGAGAAACAGTTACACCGAAAGATTTTTTAGAGTCATAAGCAAAGTATGCTTGAGCATCTTTGTCTGTATATTGACCAATAATCTTGATTGAGTTTTTGTTAGCACCAACAGTACCGTCAGAACCAAGACCCCAGAACATACAGTTAGTTGTACCAGCAGGTTCAGTAACGATTTCTTCAGTAACTTTTAATGATTTGTTAGTTACGTCGTCGTTAATACCAACTGTAAATCCGTGGAAGCCATTAGCTTCTGAGTGTTTGAATATAGCAAGAATCATTGATGGTGTAAATTCTTTAGAAGATAGACCATAACGTCCGCCAATTACTCTAATTTCTTTATTTTCTAAAGCTGCAACTACATCTAGATATAGAGGTTCGCCGATTGAACCAGGTTCTTTTGTTCTGTCTAGAACAGCAATTCTCTTAACTGATTTAGGTAGAGCTTCATTGAATCTCTTAACGTCGAATGGTCTGTATAATCTAACTTTAACCAAACCGTATTTAGTACCACGTTCAGCGTTCAAGTATTCGATTGTTTCTTCAATAGCTTCACAGCCAGAACCCATAGCAACAATTACGTCTGTAGCATCAGGTGCACCAACGTAATCGAATGGGTGGTATTGTCTGCCAGTAACTGAAGCAACTTTGTCCATGTATTCTTGAACGATATCAGGAACTGCGTCGTAGTATTTGTTAGAAGTTTCACGACCTTGGAAGTATACGTCGCCGTTTTGAGCGCCCACTTTACAAACAGGAGCTTCTGGACGTAATGCTCTAGCCTTGAATTCTTCGATATATTTTGGTTCAACTAATTTTGCAATATCTTCGTAAGAAATTTCTTCGATTTTGTGGATTTCATGAGAAGTTCTGAATCCATCAAAGAATTGCAAGAATGGAACTTTTGCTTTGTAAGTAGCTAAGTGAGCAACTAAAGCTAAATCCATTTCTTCTTGAACAGAGTTTGCTGCTAACATTGCATAACCTGTGTTACGGCAAGCCATAACGTCTGTGTGGTCACCAAAGATAGCTAATGATTGAGCTGCAAGAGCACGAGCTGAAACGTGAATTACATGAGGAAGCATTTCCCCAGCAGCTTTGTGCATTACAGGAATCATCAATAACAAACCTTGTGATGCAGTGTAAGTTGAAGTCAACGCACCTGCAGCAAGTGAACCGTGTACAGCACCTGCAGCACCAGCTTCAGATTGCATTTCAGCAACTCTTACTTCTTTGCCCCAGATGTTTTTTCTGTGTTGTGATGCCCATTCATCAACCCATTCTCCCATTGTAGAAGATGGAGTGATAGGGTAGATTGCAGAAACTTCGCTTAATGCATACGCAATATGCGCTGCAGCGTAGTTACCGTCAACTGTGATTGTTTTTTTTGTCATATCGAGTATCTCCCTTTCATTTCTACTCTTCCGAACCTAAGTAAATTATAACGCAAACAAAATAAACAAGACAGTTTTTAATCTTTTTTTAATTTGAAAAAAAACTTTCTTTATTCCATAATAAAAAAAGACAAGAGGGGAAAAAATGTACGATAAAAAATCGCTAAAAGCTGAAGAATTTATAAACCACGAGGAAATTCTTAAGACTTTAGATTATGCCGAAAAAAATAAAGATAATTTAGATTTAATAAATAAACTTTTAGAAAAAGCTCGTCCTGCAAAAACAGGTAATGAAACTAATTGTGCAGGACTTACGCACGAAGAAGCAAGCGTTCTTCTAGCTAACAATAACCCAGAAATCACTAAAAAGATTTTTGATTTAGCAGAAGAAATTAAAGAAGCTTTTTATGGTGATAGAATCGTAATTTTCGCACCGCTTTATCTTTCAAACTACTGTGTAAACGGATGTGTTTATTGCCCTTATCATGCGCAAAACACAACTATCCCAAGAAAAAAACTTACTCAAGAAGAAGTGAAAGCGGAAGTTATTGCGCTTCAAGATATGGGGCACAAACGTTTAGCAATAGAAGCTGGCGAAGACCCTGTTAATAATCCAATCGAATACATTTTAGAATGTATAAAGACAATTTATTCTGTTAAGCACAAAAATGGCGCAATTCGCCGTGTGAATGTGAATATTGCTGCGACAAGTGTTGAAAACTATCGCAAACTTAAAGAAGCTGAAATTGGAACATATATTTTATTCCAAGAAACTTATCATAAAGAAAGTTATGAAAAACTTCACCCAACAGGGCCAAAACATAATTACGCATATCATACAGAAGCTATGGATAGAGCAATGGAAGGTGGAATTGATGATGTTGGTCTAGGGGTTTTATTCGGCCTTGAAAGATATCGTTATGAGTTCGCAGGACTTTTAATGCATGCTGAACACTTAGAAGCTGTACATGGAGTCGGACCTCATACAATTTCTGTTCCAAGAATTAAAAACGCTGACGGTATTGATTCAAAACAATTTGATAACGGAATTGATGATGAGACTTTTGCAAAACTTGTTGCGCTTATAAGAATCGCAGTTCCTTATACTGGATTAATTGTTTCTACTCGTGAGAGTGAAAAAGTAAGAGAAAGACTTCTAAAACTCGGTGTATCTCAAGTTTCAGGAGCTTCAAGAACTTCTGTTGGCGGCTATTGTGAAGAAGAAAGACCTGTTGATACAGAGCAATTTGACGTATCAGACCAAAGAACTTTAGACGAAGTAATTAGATGGTTAATGCAATTAGGGAAAATCCCATCATTCTGCACAGCTTGTTATCGTGAGGGAAGAACTGGCGATAGATTCATGTCTCTTTGTAAAACTGGACTTATCCAAAATTGTTGTCAGCCAAATGCTTTAATTACATTGAAAGAGTTTTTAGTTGATTATGCAACTGATGAGACTAAAAAAATTGGTGAAGAATTTATAGAAAAAGAATTAGCAAAAATCACAAATGAAGCTTTAAGAAACTCTATTGCTAATAATCTAGCTGAAATCGAAAAAGGAAATAGAGATTTTAGATATTGATTTTAAAAAGGAGGCAAAATGCAACAATTACAAAAATCAGAACGTCCGCATATAGCTTTCTTTGGTTGTACTAATAGTGGTAAATCTTCTTTAGTAAACGCTATTGTCAACCAAAATCTTTCGATTGTATCTGATGTTAAAGGTACAACAACTGATTCAGTCTCTAAATCAATGGAAATTTTACCTCTTGGGCCTGTTGTAATAATAGACACCGCTGGGGTAAATGATTTAAGCGAGCTTGGTGAGCAACGCACACAAAAAACAAAAGAAGTTCTTGATAAAACTGATATTGCGGTTTTAGTTATTGATTCATTGGTTGGTGAAAATGAGTTCGATAAAAATTTAATAAGTGAATTTGAAATGAGAAAAATTCCTTATTTGGTCGTTTGGAATAAAGTTGATTTATTAATTTCCCCGCCCCTTGAGGGAGGGGTACTTCAAGTCTCTGCCTTAACGGGTGATGGCGTAAACGAATTAAAAGAAAAAATTGGACATTTAATAAACGAAAATAAAAAAGAAAAATTTATTATAAAAAACCGACTTCAAGCTGGTGATATCGTAATAATGGTAATTCCAATCGATGAATCCGCACCAAAAGGAAGAATAATTCTCCCTCAACAAAACACGCTTAGAGAGATTTTAGACGCTCACGCTACCGCAATTTGCTGTGGAGTAAATGAACTTGAAGATATCTTAAAAAAAGTTACGCCAAAATACGTTATTACTGATTCTCAAGCTTTTAATGAGGTCAAAAAAATAGTGCCAGAAAATATTATTCTTACATCGTTTTCAATTCTTATGGCGAATTATAAAGGCGAATTAGATATTTTAGTAAATGGTGCTAAAAAGATTTCTGAGTTAAAAGACGGCGATAAAGTTTTGATTTCAGAGGGTTGTACTCATCACAGACAATGCAACGATATAGGAACAGTTAAGCTTCCAAGTTGGATTAAAAAATATACCAATAAAAATATTGAATTTGAATTTACTCAGGGCGGAGAGTTTCCACAAGATTTATCAAAATTTGCTCTAATCGTTCATTGTGGCGGATGTATGCTAAATGAGGCTGAAATGAAATCACGACTAAAAAAAGCAAATGAACAAAATATTCCAATAGTGAATTACGGCATGGCAATTGCTTATATGAATGGGATTTTAGAAAGGTCTATGGAAATCTTTAGAAATGAATAAGCAAGAAATAATCGACATTTTATCTGATAATTCTAAAAACGATTGGCTTTTTAAAGAAGCTGATAGAGTTCGTCGTGAAAATGTCGGTGATGAAATCCATTTAAGAGCTTTAATAGAATTTTCTAATATCTGTAAACGCCAATGCTTTTATTGCGGGCTTCGTTCCCCAAATAAAGAAGTCGAAAGATATAGACTTACTAAAGATGAAATATTATTATCTGCTAAAAAAGCAGTTGATTTAGGCTATCGCACTGTGGTTCTTCAATCTGGTGAAGATGATAATTATTATTCAGACAAATTATGCGATATTATTCGCTCTATTAAAGAATTAGATGTCGCTTTAACTCTCAGTATCGGTGAAAAAACTTTTGAAGAATACAAAGCCTATCGTGAAGCTGGCGCAGATAGATTTCTTTTAAGAATTGAGACAACTGATAAAGATTTATATGAAAAAATGCATCCATACGCTAGCTTTGAAAATCGTGTTCGTTGTCTTGAAGATTTGAGAACTCTTGGCTACGAAGTCGGAACAGGTTGTCTTGTAGGGTTACCAAATCAGACAATTGAATCTTTAGCAAATGACATTTTATTTTTTAAAGAAATTGATGCTGATATGATTGGAATAGGACCATTTATTCCACATCATCAAACACCTCTCAAGGATGAAAAGCAAGGAGATTTTTGGCTCGCTTTGAAAGTTATGGCACTTACAAGAATAAATCTTCCAAACATAAATATTCCTGCAACAACAGCAATGGAAACAATAATTCCAAACGGAAGATTAATAGCGCTTCAAAGTGGTGCAAATGTTGTTATGCCTAATGTTTCAGATATTTGTAATCGTAAAAAATATGAAATTTATCCAAACAAAGCGGGGGTAAATGATAATGAATTAGAAGTACGACAACAGCTTGAAGAAAAATTTGCGGCTATCGGAAGAACAATATCAAAAGAAAAAGGGTTTAGATCTCGTTAATAAAAGCGAAGTTGTTAAATTGTAACAACCCCGCTTCATTTTAAAACTTGAACAAACTTTTCAACTCATTTGCAGTGCTTTTTAAAGCATCTTTTTGGCTTTTTACAGAGTCTATTACATTTTGTACATCATCACCAACAGTGTCTTTCAATGATTTAATTGTTTCTACCATATTTTGTTGAGGCTCTATAGCACTAGTATCAACAACTGTTAACCATTTAAATGATTTTATTGAATTCGAACTTTCTATTCCACCATTGAATACTACTTTAAAATCCTTATAATTACTGCTTCCATTTGCCAGAGCAGGAATTTCAGAAACTCTTTCCCCTTTTGGATTTGTAGTCAATGTATTAAAAATTGATGCTGTTAGCGAGCCAAATTTAGGGATCGCAGATAACAACTTATCGGCACTAAGTTCACCAACAGGCCCTAAAAGCGCTACTACTGATTGGTCTAGTCTACCTAAAATGGTTAAATTGGTAGACATATTTATCAAATTCAATTTGCCATATACAAAATAAGCTAGAGTTTGTCCTGAACTTTTTATCGAACTTAGGTTTGCCCAACCATTTGAAAAAGACATGTTGCCAGCTATGTAGTCATATTTTGCAGTATTTTTAACCGCACCCAAATTTGACAATGTTGCAACAGTAGTTTTCAATAAAGCATTGCCAACAATATTTCCCGCACTAAAGAAATTTTCTAAACGACCAATATTACCAAAAGATCCGTCAACTATCTTAAAGTTTAAATTACCTCGCATAGAACGCATCATTTCTTCATAGTCAACAGCCTTCAAAATAAGCTTAGTGTCAAAGCCAAGCGTTCCTGTTAAAGCATTTGAAATTCCAACAGCACCTTTTACAGCTTTTTCTGCATTCATGCCTGCACCATGAAAATCAATATGTGTATTCAAATTCGACATGTTGTAAACAATATTTCCATTTATTTTACCGTCAAAAGCTATACCTTTTAAGTTATTTAGATAAAAATCGGCACCTTTCATCAAAAAATCTGTTGTACAATTTTCTGCAACAATTCCTCCTGATGCAAATTTGCCTAGCGTAGCATGTCCCTTAAGAATAGGACCATTTAACTTGGCAACAAGATTTTCCATGATTACAGGAATTTCTGGAATGGAAAGCATCGGAACATTCACTGTGCCTGATAAAATCGGATTTAACATACTACCTGAAATAATAATATTACCATTGAATGTTAAACTTGATTTGTCGAACATCGGTACAATAATAGTTGACTTCTCTGTTGTCGCAAAAAGTAGGTTCAGTGTTTGTTTAATAACGTTCATATCACCAGTTAATTTTGCTTTAATATCACCTGTTGAAATAAAATCAAGAATTATTTTTTCTGTTAAATAGTTCTTTATCTTACCAGCAACACTAAAATTAATTTTTTCAACTTGAACAGGTGTTTGGGATATTACAATTTCATTCTCTTTAATATCTGCAATTATTTTTGATATATTCACCTTTGCCGCAGGATTGATTACAGCAATTCCTGTAGATTCAGCAGTTCCCCAAAAAGTTTTACCGTCAGATAATATTTCAACTTTTGTATTTGGGAGTTTTAATGCTGTATTTGATGGTATATTTTTAACATTAATATTATTTAGACTAATCGTTGCTGTTGGTTTTATCTTATCCAATTTTCCAACAATATCTGCTTTTAAAGTTACAGTCCCTGAGTTAATTGGATTCTCTTTTAATAAAGGAGCTTGACCGCAAGCAATCAATAAACCTTTAAGACTTAGATTTTCTGCGATCATATGTAAATCAGCCATTGCATCTTGCTTTATTGAACCATAAAATTTCAACGGTTGATTAAAAATAGAAAATCCTATATTCTTAATATCTACATTATTATTAGCTAAAACAACATCAGCATTAATATTATCAATACCTACTTTATACAATCCATAATATACGTTTGCAGTAGGTATACTAAAATAACCGTTTGAATTAATCGTTTTCAAATTAGATTTTATGTTGAAATCTGCATCAAAACAACCATTCGCAGTCAAAGTTTGCAAGTCTTTTATATTAAATGTCATTGCGATTGCGTTTAAAATTTTTATGATATTATTAAACTCAACCTTAGACTTAAAATTCAAATCAATGTTAGTTTTCTTGCCTGTCTGAACATATCCATTCAGGGTAGAAACTTCACTTTTTGCAGTATAAATATTTGAATCAATATTAATTTTATGACCTTTAAAAATAAAATTTACAAAACTAGGTGGCAAGTCAACAATAGAAAGATTGTCTGCCTTAATATAACCACTATTTCCGTCTTTAGTAATAATTAAATCTGCATTAATATTTGCCGTGATTTTGTTATTATAAATACCTTTAAAAATATCTAAAATATTAATTTCAAAATTAAAGTCTTCACCAGATTTTTTTTCTTCTGTGATAGTAGGATTAAAAACGAGCTCATGTAAATCCAGATCCGGCATAATTTTGTTATTAATTTTAATTTTGTAAACAAATTGTTCTCTATCAAGAAGTTTTGATTTTCCATTTGCTACGAGCTTAAAACCTTTATTAAGAACAAAATCAGTAATCTCTGTTTTATCTCCCTCAAGTTCGTATTTTTTGCCTCCAATGAGATCAACAAATTCTATATCATACTCCCCTATTTTTATATCAGGTAAATGATTAGATAATCGCAAGCCAAAAGGTAAAACAAAACTATTTAATGTTGTTTCTGTACTATTTTCCTCTTCTGTCACTTTCGGCTGAGCAGGTAAGTATTTTTCTATCTCAAAAGATCCGTTTTTGTTGACACCCAAGCTCATATCAACATTGCCTATTTGAACCAAATTTATCTCAATTTTTTTTGATATTAACGGAAGTAGCGATAACCTTATTGCAAAATCTTCAATCTCCAGTATTTCTTTACTATCAGGCGTTAGTATTGCACATTTCCCAACATTTGCACCAACAGTAAACTTTGGAGTTGTTACAAGCCTAATTCTTTCTATTTGAGAATTAAGTCCAGTCGCTTTTTTTATCTCCTCATTTATTGTCGGAATATATTTGTTAATTATCGGTGAAACAATAAAAGGTATCACTAAAAAAAGTGCATAAACCGTAATTAAAACTCCGGTAAAAACAAAACCAGCTTTTTTAAAGAATTTTATATCCATATTATCTCCCTTATTCAAAATAAAAATTTAAAAGAACCTATAATTCTCCAAGCAAATCGTATTCACTAGCTCCTGTAATTCTAACCATTTCAATATCACCAGGAACAACATGCTTATCTGTTGTGATATTAACAACACCATCAATCTCAGGGGCATCATATTGGGTTCTTGCAATAACCTCTCCATCATCTGAATAGCATTCAATAATACAAGGTATTAGTTTCCCAACAAACCTTTTGTTACGTTCTTTAGATATTTCTTGTTGAATCTCCATAAGTTTTTTCCAGCGAGCTTTTGCAACACGCTTTGGCACTTGAGGTTTCATTGAATAGGATGGAGTGCCTTTTTCTCTTGAATATGTAAAAACACCCATTCTATCAAATTTCATATCTCGCACAAATTGACATAAATGCTCAAAATGTTCTTCTGTCTCTCCAGGATAACCAACAACAAAAGCTGTTCTTATAGAAACATCTGGAATAAGCTTTCTAATGTTTTCTATCATCGGACGATAATCAAAAGCTGGACGACTCATTAGTTTAAGCACTTCAGGATGTGAGTGTTGAAGAGGAATATCAACATATTTAACCACTTTTTCACATTCTTGAATAGTTTGCAATAATTCATCAGTCATTTGTGTTGGATATGCGTACATTACACGAATCCAACCTAAGCCATTAATACTATTCAGCTTTCTTAAAAGCTCTGGTAACATCGGTTTTTTATATATATCTACACCATAACCTGTTGTATCTTGAGCTACAAGAATAATTTCTGTACCCCCTTTTTTAACAAGTTTTTCAGCTTCATCGATAATATTTTCTATTTTGCGTGAATTATAATTTCCTCTTAGATATGGAATTACGCAATATCCACAACGATAATTACATCCGTCAGCTATTTTTATATATGAACTTGCACCCATTGTAATTTGTTGTCGTTCAATGTTTTCTGGATAAATGTAATTAGGATTTTTTGAAACTTCATTAACAAAATCCTCTTTTTCGATTCTTTTTATAACATCAACTATTTTCACAAAATCAGTTGTACCTACAACAGCTTTAATTTCTGGGATAGCCACTTTTAATTCATCTGCATGCTTTTGAGAAAGACATCCAGTAACAATGACTTTTTTATTAACATCAACCATTTGTAAAATTGATTGTATAGATTCTCTTTCAGCATCAGAGATAAAAGAACAAGTATTTATTATAACAATTTCTGCTTCATCTTCATTAAGTGTGATTTCATAACCAGCTTTGGAAAGAGTACCAAGTATCAGTTCAGAATCAACTAAATTTTTTGCACATCCGTGACTAATTAACGCTACTTTCATCATAATAAAAAGTTTAGCACAGGGGCAAATGTCTATCAATATTGAACATGGTTTAGAAAATTTTTTGTCAATAGAAAAAATGGCATGGACGAGGTAAATTTTTGTAAATATCAGTTTTTCTTAGTATTCATGCGGGGCATGGTCAATTGTAAATTTTTTTATAAAATTGTTTACTTGATAATGAAATTTGAAAGTTTATTATAATAACATACACAGCGAAAGGAGTGATGGCAACTAGATTATAGGGAAGAGGTTAATTAATTTTTCGGGAGATATTGAGTAAAGAAATTTTAGACTCACAAATCAAAAAAAATTTTAAAAAACACAAATCAATTTATTTTAAACAAATTATAGGAAAACACAGATTTTTGGGTAGGAGATTAATGGGATAATTTAGAAACTTGTCACAGTCGACAAGTTTTTATTTTTTTGCAACAAATTTGGGTCGAAAATATTCATTTACCCTCTTTACAAATTATTTTTATTTGTTAATATAATAGTTGTAAGGGCTTTAGCTCTTATGCTAGTTGAATAAACTGAAAATAATCCTCAGTAGCTCAATGGCGGAGCAACCGGCTGTTAACCGGTAGGTTGTTGGTTCGAGTCCAACCTGGGGAGTTTTTACTTTTTAAGCGGGTTTTAGCCCGCTTTTTTAGTGCAAAATTTGTCATATTATTTTTAAATTGTCGTAATATTGTCGTAA
>SUTX01000030.1 GCA_015152465.1 Cyanobacteria bacterium SIG31
GAAATTGACATTTCTTTCCTGCTGTTTTTAGTTCCGTCGTCAAAGCAGTGGGGGTATAGGAAAATATTTCTCTTCTCTTGAAGACATAAGTCTCCAAGCGTGGGGCATAAGGTTAAGATTAGTGGTGCCAAAAACAACCTTATGGCAACGGTTTTAGCCGTTAACTATTCTTTTCTCGTTACATCGCTGCTTTATATATTTAGTATAGCAAATTTTTTATACCTTTTCAACCCCAGAATTATAATATTGATGTTATTTTAATGGTGCGTCAAGTGTATCAATATGCACTTCTATTTTGTTAGGAAAAACCTGCTTTAAATTGTTGATTAAATCGCTAGTTGAACGTACCCAAAACATTGACGATGTCATTATTCTTGAAGAATATCCGTTTATTTCTGGAAGTTTAATCATAACTGGGTCGTCACCGTGGTGTTTAGCAAGAACATTTTTTATTCCACACAATTCTTCATACTTAATTTCTTCTAAAAGCTCAATTGTTACCATATTAGAATTGTCAACAGATTTTACGTTGTCCACAACTAAACTTATTTGATCTTCGCCCCTGTGTTGAACTTTTCCCGTTATAACAAGTTTATTATCCACCTGTAAAATATCGGCATATTCTTGTAGCTTTTTATGGAAACAGACCGCATCAACTTTTCCTGTTAAATCTTCAATAGTGACAAATCTGAGGTATTTGCTTGGGTCTTTTTTTGTTGGGATTTGTCTTGTTGCGGTTACAAGTCCACAAATAGAAACAACACCCTCTTCTGGAACTTCATTTAACTCGCTGATTTTGTGCGAAATTAAAAAGTTTAACTTATCCCTTATTGAGAAAAGTGGGTGTGAGGTTACATAAAAACCTAAGAATTCTTTTTCAAAGAGTTGAAGTTCTTTATCTGTGTACTCTTCGTCTCTGCCGACAAGCTGGTATTGCACCCCTGTAAATTCTTCAGCATTTTCTACAGAAGCAAATAAGCTGACTTGCCCCATTGCTCTATCTCTGGCTTCTTTTGATGTAACATCGAGAATATGTTCAATATTTTCAAAAAGTTGTTTTCTGCTTTTTTCGATCTCAGAGAAAGCTCCTGCTTTGATTAAACCTTCTAGAGACTTTTTGTTTACATATTTTGCATCAACACGTTTACAGAAGTCGAAAATACTCGTAAACTCACCATTCTCATCACGTTCTTTAATTATCGCTTCAACAACTGGTTCTCCGACTTGTTTAATAGCTGCCAATCCAAAACGAATATTTTTTCCGTCAGGTGCATATTCTAAGAATGATTTATTGATGTCTGGCGGTAAAACTTTTATTCCATAACGATTTGCTTCTTCAATATAAAGTTGAGTTTGATCTTTATCGTTTGATACGCTTGAAAGAAGTGCTGATAAGTATTCAACAGGATAATGACATTTTAAATATGCTGTCTGATAAGCAACAAATGCATAAGCAGCTGAGTGCGATCTGTTAAAACAGTATGAAGCAAATGCTTCTATTTGTTCAAAAAGAGTTGTTGCATCTTCAGGTTTCATTTCGTGTCGAGTTGAAGCAAGCTCAATAAACTTCCCTTTTTGTTTTTGCATTTCTTCAACTTTTTTCTTACCCATCATTCTGCGAACAATATCCGCTTGTCCTAGTGAGTAGTCAGCTAAAGTTTGGAAAACTTGCATAATTTGTTCTTGGTAAACAATTGTACCGTAGGTGTCTTTTAAGATAGGTTCTAAAAGTGGGTGTGCATAGCTAACTTCTTTGACACCGTGTTTTCTATCTACAAACTCATCTACCATTCCTGAGCCTAAAGGGCCTGGACGGAATAATGCAACTAATGCACCCAAATCCTCAAAAACGTCTGGCTTAAGTCGTTTAACGAGATTCATCATACCCTGTGATTCAAGCTGAAATACCCCAATAGTTTCACCTCTAACAAGCATCTTATAGGTTTCAGGATCATCTAGTGGTATGTTATTGATATCAACATCAATTCCTTGGTGTTTCTTTACTAAATCAACAGTTTTATAAATCATTGTAAGGTTTCTTAATCCTAAAAAGTCCATTTTAAGAAGTGATAATACTTCTGTGACTTCGTGAGGAGGATAGCCAGTTTGTACAATACCGTCTTTTGACGGCTGAACCGGTATAATTGTATCTAAAGGAGCGTGGGAAATAATAACCCCTGCTGCGTGTGTACCAGTACCACATTTTAGTCCCTCTATTGCACAAGCCATGTCAATAATTTTTTTAAAACTAACACTTTCTCCTGTTTCTGGGTTTGGAATTTGATAGTCTTCATCGTATAGTTGTTTCAACTCTGAACCGTCAACTTTTAAAGCATCTTTAATCCATTTTGCTTTAGGGTTTTCACTTGTAGCAAGCTCTATTGCAGGCTCAATTAATCCTGTTAAGCGGTTAGCTTCTGCAAAAGGAACTTTTAGTATTCTTGCGATACCTTTAAATGCTGCTTTTGGTGCATATGTTGAAAATGTTATAATTTGGCAAACTTTGTCTTCGCCATATTTTTCTGTTACATAGTCAATAACTTGGCGACGTTTTTCAATGCAGAAGTCGATATCAATATCGGGCATTGTAAAACGCTCTTCGTTTAAGAACCTTTCAAACAACAGATTGTGTTTAATTGGATCTAAGTCTGTAATTTCAAGTGCATATGCAACTACTGACCCTGCTGCAGAACCACGACCAGGTCCAACAGGGATGTCGTGTGTCTTAGCATAATGTATAAAATCCCAAGTGATTAAGAAATAAGCAGGAAATCCCATTTTATTGATTACACTTAATTCGTAATCAACACGTTTTTTTAATTCTGGAGTTATTTCACCATAGCGTTTTTTTACACCGTCATAGACTACTTTTTCTAAATAAGTTTCGTTATTATATCCCTCAGGGACTTCATAATAAGGTAATGGAGCATTCCCTAGCTCTATTTCTACATTACATTTAGAAGCGATTTCTTCTGTGTTTTTAACACATTCTTCAAAAGTTGCATCATCCATCCAAGAGAAAGCTTGGCGCATTTCTTCTTGTGATTTGATATAAAATTCGTGATTAGGGAATTTAAAACGTTTAGGATCTGCAATATCAGCATTTGTCTGTAGACAAAGTAAACTATCTTGAGCTTCCCAATCTTCTTTGTTTAAATAGTGTGCGTCGTGTGTAATTATCATCTTGATATCAAGTTCACGAGCTAGTCTTATTAACTCTGGATTGGTACGTTTTTGTTCTTCTAATCCGTGGTCTTGAAGTTCAAGATAATAATCTTCTCCAAAAAGCTCTTTGTATGCGATAGCTGTAGCTTTAGCTTTTTCTTTGTCATTATTTTGTAGGTGTTTTAATACTTCACCGCCTAAACAAGCTGAAGTGCAGATTAAACCATCGTGATATTGTTTAAGCAATTCAAAATTGATTCTAGGTTTGTAGTAGAAACCTTCGCACCAAGCAACTGATACTAGCTTGATTAAGTTCTTATAACCTTGCGTATTTTTTGCGATTAGAACTAAGTGGTAGAGAGGATTATTATGTGGATCTTGTTTGTGAATGTCGTCATTATGAACGTAGAATTCACATCCAATCAAAGGATTTATCCCAGCCTCTTTTGCTTTTTCGTAGAATTCAATAGCAGAATACATAACACCGTGATCAGTAATCGCAACTGCAGGCAACTCATTATCGACAGCATATTTTACAAGGTCGCCAACCCTTATCATACCGTCCAAAAGCGAGAATTCTGTGTGAATGTGTAGTGGAATCAATTTCGCCATAAAAACATAGTAGCACAGAAGATTATTAAGGTTTGTAAAAAGTTCCTAAGCGTTTTTTAAAACGTCAATAACGAATTGAAGAGCTCCTTGTTGCTCATTGAAAACATTAACACAATTATCAACAGTTTGAGAGTAGAAAATTTTGTCGCTCAAAATCTTATCTGAGATTTCAAGGAATTCTTTTTCGTCCTCAACAACAAAGCCTGCATCAGCATTTTTAATAATTGCATAAATGTCCTTGAAATTGTGTATTGATGGTCCTGATATAACAGGGACATTAAACACAATTGATTCGAGCGGGTTATGACCGCCTGTTTTATTAAAGCTTCCGCCTATGAAAGACAAATCTGCAAATCGGTACATTTTACCAAGTTCGCCTAAAGTATCTAAAATCATAACATCAATACCATTCAGAGAATTTCTGCTATTTGAACGCAAATCATAAACAAATCCAAACTTTTCAACCAAGCTTTTAACTTCTTCAACTCTTGTTAAATGTCTTGGAGCAATGATTAGTTTTAAATCATTGTGGTTAGCTTTAAGTTTTCTGAAGTTTTCTAATACTATTTCATCTTCGCCTTGATGTGTTGAGCCAGCTAAGAATACTCTTGCACCTGTCTTATCAAAACTCAATTCTTCAGGCTGTTTAATATCAAACTTAAGGTTATTCATTCTTTTTGTTGTTTCTGGACTAGCACCAAGTTTTAAAAACTTATTATTGTCTTCTGTGCTTTGCGTAAAAATTCCTGAATATAGTTTTAAAAATGGTTTAAAAATGAATTTAAACATTTCGTAAGTTTTAAATGTGTTATCTGAAATCCTGCCATTAATTACATATAATTTTATTCCTCGATTTTTACATTCAATTGCAAAATTTGGCCAGATTTCAGTTTCTGCAATCATAACTATATCCGGATTAATTTTGTCAAAAAATTTCTCAACAATCTTAGGAAAGTCGGCTGGAAAATATGTAATTAAATCTGTGTAATCGCCCAACTTCTTTTTAGCTAAATCTTGCCCTGTCCAAGTTCCAGTTGTGTATACAAGTTTTGATTCTGGGAATTCTTTACGAATAGTTTTTATCAAATTTTCTAGTGCGTTGGTTTCTCCGACAGATACACCGTGAACCATAATGACGTGGTCTTCTTTCTTGAATCCGTCTTCTGGTATATTTGCGCATTTTCTTTCTATAGCATCTTGTGGGTAGTTTCCATTCTGTAGAACCTTTATTGCGATAGGTTTTATTAAATCAAATAACAAATTGCTTATTTTTTTATACATTTCAAAACTTCCTTTTGTAAAAATTTTATCACAAAAAGGGTTGAAAAGGTATAGAAAACATGCTATACTAAGTATATAAAGCAGCGATGTAACGAGAAAAATTTACCCAAAACGGATAATACCGTTGCTACAAGGTTGTTTTGGCGCCACTAAAATTTTGCCTTGTAGAGAAATTACCCCTTGGAGATACTGTGCTCCAGAGGAGAAGAGAAATATTTCCCATACCCCAACTGCTTTAAGAGAACGGAACTAAAACAGCAGGAAAGAAATGACAATCTC
>SUTX01000019.1 GCA_015152465.1 Cyanobacteria bacterium SIG31
ACACAACAATAAAAAACTGTGCTGTGGTTGGAACTACTATTTATCATGGTGGTTACTCTAATGCCGGCGGTCTAGTTGGCTGGATGGATGGTGGTTCAATCTCTAATTCATATTCAACCGCTAGTGTAGAATCCTATGATTATTATGCCGGTGGTCTGGTTGGTGATGCTGAAAATGTAGAAATAACCAACAGCTATGCTACTGGTAGTGTTTATTCTGAGATGAGCTCTGCAGGTGGTTTGGTTGGTGGTACTGAAAATTGTTCAATATCTAATTCATATTCAACAGCAGAAGTTTATTCAGGTGGTGATAGTGCTGGCGGTCTGGTTGGGTTTGCAGATAATGTTCAAATATCCAACAGCTATGCAACTGGTAGTGTATCGGGTGCATTTGATACCGGTGGTCTGGTTGGGTATGCGGTTAATATGGAAATAACCAACAGCTATGCTACTGGTAGCGCTTATTCTGATATGACCAATAACGGCGGTTTGATTGGGTGTGCAGATGGTGATTTAAGCGGAACAGGCAACTATTACAATAGCGAAACAGGACTAGATGCTATTGGTTATGATTATGGTTCTAGCAATACAATGACTTATGAAGCTAAAACTCTAGCAGAGCTACAATCTCCAGCACTTTTGGAATCAATGGGATACACAAGAGATGCAGGCTGGAGAATCGAAAATGGTGTCCCTGTTTTAATGGTATTCGACCCACCAGCTACAGGTGGTACTCCAGCTGGTGCAATAAACTTCCAAATCGGAATCCATTCAGGCGAATCAAGCAATATCACATTGAATCTTGGATTCGCTCTTGATGGGGTGAATGATTTGTATGGTATCGGGTTAGATACAACAACAGATTATTTAACAAAAATAGATGATTTACTTTCTGTAGTATCCAATAAAGCAACAGAATACGGTGCTGTGCAAAATAGATTAGAATCTGCTCTTGAAGAAATATCAACACAATACGAGAACCTTGTATCAACCCGTTCAACAATTCGAGATGCAGATATCGCAGAGGTAAGTAGTCAATATATCCAACAACAGATTCTACAACAAGCAAGTGCAACCTTGATGGCAACCGCAAACCAAACACCAGCGATAGCTTTGCAATTGATTTAAAAGGGAATAAGGAAATAGGGTAATGAGGAAATAAGCGTTTAAGTTCGCTTACGCTCACGAATTATTATCATTGCGAATGTAGTAAAGCAATCTAGTTTTAAGAAATTTCACCCTCTCCAAGGAAGAGGGGAATTATTGTCTCCTTACACCAACAATCCTCGACTAGGCAATGGGAAATAGTGTCTGTAATAGCATTACTGTAAATCTAAGTATCCCAGCAAATTTTATCTTTGCCTAAAATTTCATCACTTTTTTTGAAATGGTTACAGGTTAAAAAGCCGTTTCTTGCTGAAAAAGGTGATGGATGAGTTGTATCAAGGGGGTAAATGTTAGGCTTATTGTCAAAACACTCGCCAATTTTTTGTGCATAATTTCCCCAACGCATTACGATGAGTGTCTTATTGCGTTTGATAAGTACTTCAAAAATATTTTTTATTACAGGTTCCCATAATTGTGTATGTTCTTTTAATAGTTTTAAATCTTTCCCCTCAAAAGTTAAAGCTGTATTAAGCAACAAAACACCTTGCTTTTCCCATTCGGTTAAGGTGTTTGATTCATATTTGCCCTCAGGATAATCCTCTTTTAATTTTTTAAAAATATTCTTTAATGAAGCTGGGGTTTTAGTTGATAAACTAGAAAAAGCTAAGCCGTGTGCGTGTTCGGCACTTGGATATGGATCTTGACCAATAATAAGAACTTTCACATTGTCTAAGGATGTGAGTTTAATAGCGTTCAAAACGTCGTCTTTAGATGGCAAAATAGTCCTATCTTTTCTTTTCTCAGAAATTATAGACATAACATTACTGATTAGTTCGATATCTAATCCACCATCTATCCAGCTTTTATCTATTCCGAAAGTGTTTTGTATCACCCCATCCGCCTTTCAGGTACCTTCCTTATCTTGGGAAGATTTTTATTCTATTAGCCTTTACCTCTCACTAACGCTTTGTTGAATTGTTGTTTGTAATAGTCCATATTAATATTTAGGTTTTCACCTATTTCAAACAACAAGGTAACAAGCTCTCTATCGGCAGAACAAGTCATGTTTTGGATTAATTCTTCAATATTATTAACAATTTTTGAGAAGAAATAGTTTTGGGCTTCTGCTATATCGACACTTAATTCAAGCTTGCTAATGCAATCAAGGATTTCTAACGTTGCTTCTACTTGCTGTAAATCGAGTGCATAAGCTAATCTGCTAATATTTTGTGCAATTTTTTTGCTAAATATTTTTGCTGTAGCAGATTTATCAATATCAATACCGATTCTTTTCGCTTCAAAATTAATATCAGAAGCTTGTTGTAGAATGTCGTTATTCAAGAAACCTTTTGAATCAACAAATAAGTCGTTAAACTGTTTTGTAAGTACATATTGAGCAGAAATCTTAAATTCGTTAGGTATATCTAAGCCCAAAGTTTGCATTTGATATATAGAACCTTTGCCCTCGCTGTACATTGACTCGTATGTGTTTGCAAAATTTTGTAATTTACCCTTAAGCATTGTTTGTAGAATTTTGCGACGTTCCTCTATAAAAATATCCTTAAGTGTAAAGTATTCTTTACCAAAATAATTGTCGATGGTTCTTATTATTTCTGTTAAAGGTGAAACAAGATAAGTTCTTATAAGCTCTTTTCTTGTTTCTAAGAAGTTGTCAGAGTATTCTTTTATTGCACAATGGAAATCTCCGCCAGAGAATTGAAGTAAAGCGAAAACGAGATTAGATTTTTCTAATGTTACTTGAGATTTTACTTCAATATGACCAATAACTAGCTGCGAGTTTCCTTTTGCTACACGTTTGTAGGAATGTTTTTTTATCTTGTAGCAGTAAACGTTTTCCTCGTCTTCAATATCAGTATATAGAGATGAAATAGCCCATAAACTTACAATTTGTTTTGGGGTTACTATTGAAGGTTTTACAAAACGTTCATAAACATCTTTGCCAGAACCAAATTCTGCTAAATTACTCTTTGCTTCTGATAAGATTTCCAAAAATCTAGGTTCAAAATCTTTTTTTGTAAATGATTTTGCAAGTTGCATAACTCTTGCTGCGTATTTCATTATCTGAACAGTTTCAATCCCTGATATTTCAGAGAAGAACCAACCACAGCTTGTATACATTAGCATTGCTTGGCGTTGAATCTCAAGAAGTTCCATTGCTTGAACTTTTTGTTCTGTACTAAGCTCTGGTAAAAAGAACTCTTCTTGGAAGTTTTTTATACTAGAATCACTTCTGTCTAGGATTACGTTAATATAGTTATCTCTTGCTAATTCTGGGTTTAAGAAATATTTTTTACCACATTTTTTATATATAGAAACCATTTCATCTCTAAGGTAATCAAGAGCTTCTCTTAGTGGCTTTCTCCATTTTTGATTCCAACCAGGATGTCCACCTGTAGAACATCCGCAGTCATCAGACCATCTACCAACGCCATGAAAACAGCTCCAAGATGATACAGGCTTAATGTCGACTTCCCAATCGCTTCTATATTTTTCAAGATATTCGCCATAGTTGGTTACTACAAAACCTGCATCCTTGACCTTAAGTTTCATTACATAAGCTAAAGCCATGTCTCCAAATTTTGTGTGATGACCGTAGCTTTCGCCATCTGTTGCTATATTTATCAATTGAGGATAGTTTCTCAATGTTGAAATACCGTCTTTTAATCTATTTATGAATTTATTACCGTCTTTCAAAAGCTCATCAAAAGCAACGGATTTAGAAATAGCACCATCATAAAAGAATAGGTCAATATATTTGCCTGGCGCAGATTTAATGTAATATCTATAAGAACGAGCAGGATCTATATTCCCCCAACTTACGTCTTGCCAATTTTCTTCACCATTCTTACGAATGCGTTGAGCTTGGTAAGGTGAAAGTATTGTAAATTTAATCCCATTTTCAACAAGGACTCTTAGTGTGTCGTCATCAACAGCAGTTTCTGCTAACCACATACCTTCGGGTTCTCTTCCGAATCTGTATTCAAAATCTTTTTTCCCCCATTTTACTTGGGTTTGTTTATCTCTTTCATTAGCTAGGGGCATTATCATATGGTTATAGACTTGTGCAATTGCATTGCCATGTCCGCCATGAAGCTTTCTGCTCGTGATATCAGCTTTAATTATTCGCTCATAGGCCAAAGGTGCAAATTCTTCAAGCCACGAAAGTAATGTAGGACCAAAGTTGTAACTCATATACTCATAGTTGTTTACTACATTTAAAATCTGGTTTTTTGAGTCAACAATTTTTGAGACAGAGTTTGGGTTATAGCATTCGTTATTAATCCTTTCGTTCCAGTCATGAGCAGGAAGCGCACTGTCTTGTTGCTCGATTGCTTCTAACCACGGATTTTCTCTAGGAGGTTGATAAAAATGACCGTGAACGGTTAAAAAAACTTTATTTTTATCTTTTTCTAAGCTGTTTTCCATATATTATTTAACTCCGTCTTTTTCAGGTGCTTTTTTGACTAGTGTTAGTTTTTCAACTTCTATCCAAGCATCTCCAAGTGCATCGGAAAAAACTTTGCCGATAATTGATATTTCATCATTTGTTTTTAAATCGATATGCTTTTCAGCCTCAGAGCGTTTTAAAAATAATTTCATTTCTGAAAGAGGTATATCATATTGGGTATCATCTCTTTTTATTAAGAACGAAATATAATCTTCTGACGATTTGAATGCTGGCTTGTAGTCTAATCCAAGTGTTGAAAATTTATCAAATTTTGCTTCCATTTGTACTGTTTGATTAAGATAATTTTTAGGAGAGCTTACTATTGTAATCGGAGAAATTGATTGAGCAGAAACAGTAACAGTCGGGGTATTTACTGGTTGAGCTGTAACTCTGTCTGCAAAATTGCTTCCAGTAAGAACAACTGAACAAGAAATTAGTAGCAACACCGCTTTGATATATTTAAAATTGACCATAATAATAAACCTCTTCTTATTTTACTATTGTATCATATTATGAGTGTAAAGTAAAAAAAATTAATTTGATATAACTTGACCTTTCTGGTATATTATAAAATATGAAAGATTTAGAGACTATTAACAAAGAGAGGGAAGGACGTATTAATCTTTCTCAGCATAAAGAATTAATTGAAACTATATCAAAGGTTGAATATAAGAAATTCTCTAATTTAGGTTTGATTGATTTGTCTGAAGTGATAAACCTTGCAACTTATACGGTTTATTATCTTGTTAATAATTCTGTAAATAAAGAATTATATAATGAAGCCTATTTAACAAAAGCTATAAAATGGGCGATAAGAAACGAAATGCGTCGCCGTTACAAATGGCATACAATGAAAAACCAAGATCCTGAACAGGAAAAAGTTAAGGATGCAGTATACAAAACGATTTTGTCTATTGAAGAAATGGCAGAAGCTGAAAATCCTACAATAATCAAGGATACTTCCAGAACTCCAGAAGAAAAAGCTGAGATTTTGGAACTCAAAAAACGTATACAAGAGGTTATGAAAAGGCTTCCGCAACGAGAGCAAGACTTGATAGAAGCGAAGTATTTTTATGATAAAAAATTGAAAGATATCTCGGCAGAGTTTAATATTTCTCAGTCTAGAATTTCAAGAATTATTCAAAATGCATTGGATAAGATTAAAAAAGAATTATTAAAACAGGAACAAATAGATGAAAACAATATTTGAGAAATCCACAGGTGTGTGTGGTGTTGAATTAGGGGATGATTATAGTGATGTATGCGCTTTGGAAAATGTAATTCCGAAGTCTTTATTAAGAGAAGGAAGTATTGGGCTGCCGCAACTTAGTGAACTAGAAGTTATGCGACACTACAAAGAGCTGTCTGATAGAAACTTCTGTATCGAGAAAGGGTTCTATCCTTTGGGTTCTTGTACAATGAAATATAACCCAAAAGTCAATGAGTTCTTAGCATCTCTTGAAGGGTTCAGCAATTTACATCCGTTACAGGCAGATGAGGATTCTCAAGGTGCATTGGAGCTTATGTATAATCTTCAAGAAAAACTTCAATACATAACAGGAATGGATGCTGTTACACTTCAGCCAGCTGCAGGTGCTCATGGTGAGTTGACAGGCATGATGGTTATAAAAAAGTATTTTGAAGATAAGGGAGAGTTAAATAGAACCAAAGTTATTATTCCTGATTCAGCTCACGGTACAAATCCTGCTAGTGCAAAGATGTGTGGATTTGATATTGTTGAGGTTAAGTCAAATGAGAGAGGGCAAGTTGATGTAGAAGTCCTCAAGACTCTTCTTGATGATAGCGTTGCTGCGATTATGATGACGAACCCTAATACTTTAGGTATTTTTGAAGAACAGGTACTTGAGATTTCTGATTTAATGCATAAAAACGGTTCGCTATTGTATTATGATGGTGCGAATTTTAACGCTATTATGGGATGGACAAATCCTGCCTTAATGGGGTTTGATGTTGTGCATTTAAATTTACATAAAACATTCGCTACCCCTCATGGTGGTGGCGGTCCTGGTGCTGGGCCTGTTGGTGTTGTTGCTAAATTAAAAGAATATTTACCAGTACCTATTATCGAAAAAAATAAGGACGGTAAATACATTAGAAATTATAATTTGCCAAAATCTATTGGTAAGGTTAGAAGTTTCTATGGCAATTTCGGCGTTCTTGTTAGAGCTTATGCTTATATTTTAATGATGGGTACTAACTTAAAGCTTGCTAGTGCTGATGCAGTATTGAATGCTAATTATATTAAGGAAAAATTAAAAGGTGCTTATGACTTACCTTATGACGAACCTTGTATGCATGAATTTGTTTTGTCAGGTGAAAAGCAACATCATCAGGGTGTTTCTACACTTGGAATAGCAAAACGTCTTATGGATTCAAATTATCACCCTCCAACAGTTTATTTTCCGCTTATTGTTCATGAAGCAATTATGATTGAGCCTACTGAGTCAGAATCTAAAGAGGTTTTGGATGGTTTTATTGAAACTATGTTAAAAATAGCAAAAGAAATTGAAGAAAATCCTGCCGAAGTTTTGAAGTCTCCAAGAACAACTCCAATTAAAAAGGTTGATGAGACTCTTGCTGCAAGGCAACCAAATCTTGTTTATAAAGATTAAGTAATTTTATTAATAATCAGTTACAAATTATTGCCAGCAAAGTTTTTTGCTGGCAAAATAATATAAAGTACAACTAGCACATGAGAGAAATATATGACAACATCATTTTCAGGAAGTAAAAAGAGAAATAATACTCAAGAACTATCAGAATTAATGCCACAAAATATTGATGCTGAAGAGGCTATATTAGGTGCAATCTTAGTTAGTCCTGTTTGTATGAATAAAGTAGTAGAACATCTACGTCCTGAATCTTTTTATAAACCTGCACATAGATATGTATATGAAGCTATGTTGCAGCTATACAATGGCGAAGACAAAATTGATATTGTTTCTGTTTCAGATGTTTTAAATATTAATCAAAAATTAGAGCTTGTTGGCGGACGTGCTTTTATTAATGATTTAAGTTATAAAACAATCACTACTACTAACGTTGAATATTATGCGAAAATTGTTCAAGAAAAAGCTATTAAAAGATCTCTTATAAATGCTGGATCTGAGATTATAAGTACAGGTTATGATTTGAATCCTATTGAAGAATCTTTAGAAATAGCTGAAAAGCTTGTTTATGATATTGCTTCACAGAAAGCGTCACAGGCGTTAGCTCCAATAAAAGATTTAGTTTATGAATCTTATGCAAAAATTGAAGAACGTTATAATAACAAAGATAAATTAACTGGTGCCCCTACGGCATTCTATGATTTAGATAATTTAATGAATGGACTTCAAAAATCTGATTTGATTATCTTAGCAGCTCGTCCTGCGATGGGAAAAACTTCTTTTGCTTTAAATATTGCTCAAAATGTTGCTTTAAAAGCAAATATTCCGGTTGCGATATTTTCTTTAGAAATGTCCAAAGAACAGTTAGTGCAAAGGTTACTTTGCTCTGAAGCAGAAGTTGATACGCAGAGATTGAAAACAGGCAATATGCAGGCTAAAGACTGGGAAAAATTAGCTGTAGCTATGGATGCATTTTCTCAAGCCCCAATTTATATCGATGATACTGCTGGGTGTACGATTACTGATTTAAGAGCAAAATGTCGTCGTCTGGCAATGGCCGAAAAGAACTTGGGATTAATTGTAATTGACTATTTACAATTGATTGAAGGCTCAGGACGTGAAGATCGTATGCAACAAATTTCAAGTATTTCAAGAGGTCTAAAAATTCTTGCAAAAGAGCTTAATGTTCCTATTCTTTCCCTTTCTCAATTATCTCGTGCTGTTGAGGGAAGAACAGATAAACGTCCTATGTTGTCAGATTTGAGAGAATCAGGATCTATTGAACAAGATGCTGATATTGTTATGTTTATTTACCGTGATGAATATTATAAAAACGCTAATGAAGATGAAGAAATGTCAGAAAAAGCAGCTAATAAAGGTGAAGCAGAAATAATAATTGCTAAGCATAGAAACGGCCCTGTTGGCACTGTTAAACTGCTCTTCCAAAGCAATATTACAAAATTTAAAAACCCTATTAAAACCGATGTTTTTTAGGCGTGAAAAGCTAATGTTTTTTGAGAGAAGTAAGTAGAGGGTAACTCATGAGCTATATAGAAATAATACTTTTAGCACTCGCATTATCTGTTGATGCTTGTGTTGTATCGTTTTCGTATGGCTTAGTTTTTAATAAAAATCGTTTGAGAAATGCCTTAGCATTGGCTTTTTTTACAGGGATGTTTCAAGGTTTGATGCCTTGTCTTGGATATTATTTAACATCAATTATCAAAAATCATATTGCTCCTTATGCAAATTTAATAGTGTTTGCTATTTTTGTTTATTTAGGAATCAAGTTCATTATTGAAGCAATTCATAAAAAAAATGTAGCTCCTGTTTGTATTAGTATTGGTTGTTTGTTTTTGATAGGTATAGCAACAAGTATTGATGCTTTTTCTGCTGGTATTTCTCTTTCTTTATATGGAAATCATATTTTAAAACCTGCTATATTAATCGCCTTGGTTACTTTTGTAAACTCTTGTTTAGGTTTTATACTTGGAGGAAGATTAAAAAGCATGCCATCAAATTATTTTGAAATTCTTGCCGGTATAATTTTGGTGGTTTTAGGCGTAAAGGCTCTTTTGTAGTGTAATATATCTAAAGATTTATTGTAAAAAAAAGATTGTCAAAAAAGCCTATTTATGATAGAATTTTCTTTACGAAAGGGGTTTATATGCTAGTTTCAGCAGTGTCTGCTAACCAATTTCAATCTAAAAAAATAGCTGATAATCTGAATAAAAATAAGCAGGTACTATCGGAAAATACAGAATTGATTTTTAATTCTTTACCGATTGCTGAAAAGGGTAAGAGCATTAATAGTGAAAAACTAAGCCTCTACAGTTCTATTAATGAGTGGAAAGAGTTTTGTCATAAACAGATTTTAAATGGCAAGCTTGATGTTATTGTGTAGTTTTATGGAAATTCTAAATAAAAATTCAACTTTCCCAAAGAATGTTTCTTTGATTTTAGGCTTTTTTGATGGAATTCATATCGGACATCAAGAAGTTATTAAATCTGCGCTAGGTGAATATCAAACAGTTTTAGTGACATTTAAAAAATCACCTGCTGAATTTTTTGGTAAGAATGTAAAATATATATATCCAAGGGGTTTTTCATATGAGTGCGTAAAGCAACTAGGTGTAGATTATATTTTAGAATTTGATTTTGCAGAATTAGCGAATTTAGATGCTGATACATATTTGAAAAATTTAGTAGACTGGTTTTCTCCAGTAAAAATATTTACAGGATATAACCATACTTTTGGTAAAAATAAGTTAGGTAATCCAAAATTTTTGGAAAAAAACCAAAATAAATATGGATATGAATTCTTTTGTGTACAAGAATGTAAAAAAAATGAAAAAACTGTTTCATCAACATTGATAAAAGAATTATTACAAGAAGGGGCTGTAGAAAAAGCAAATAATCTTTTGGGCCGTAATTTTTCTATTGTTTCAAAAGTCGTAGATGGTGCTAAATTAGGACGAGAATTAGGCTATCCTACAGCAAATATGCACTACCCTGAAGATATAATAAAGTTACCTTACGGAGTTTATTGTGTCAAAGTTTTCAATAAACCAGCGATTTTAAATTGGGGGATTAAACCAACAGTATCTGGTGAGAATGAAATAATTGAAGTACATATTTTAAATTTTACAGGTGATTTATACGGAAAAGGTTTAGAGATTGAATTTATAAAAAAGATTAGAGATGAAAAAAAGTTTAATAATTTGGACGCTCTAAAATTTCAAATCAATGAGGATATAAAACAATGCTCAGAGTTGTTGTAGTTGGCTATGGTGAAATGTTTACAAATTTGGTCGCAGGTACGCTAGATTCTGGCATGGAGATTGTTGGCGTTTTGAGAAAAGATTCTGTTAAGTACCCTCGTTTTTTAAGATGGTTAAAAGATATGTTTAATCCATCCATAGAATATAATTATATAAAAAGTTACAATCTACCGGAATTGTATTCAAGAGGGGTTAATACGGAAGATTTTAGAAAAAAACTTTTAAATTTGAACCCTGATGTCGTTCTGGTGGGTTCTTGGGGAGAAAAATTTGAAAAAGCTACTTTTGATATTCCTAAAATAGCTACTATTAATGCACATCCTTCTTTATTACCGAAATATAGAGGACCGAATCCTTATTTTTGGGTAATTAGGAACCAAGAACAAACAAGTGGTGTAACTTTTCATTTGATGGACGAAGGTTTTGATACCGGTGCAATTTTAGCACAAGAAGAGGTTAAGATTTATCCATCTGATACTGGAAAAAGTTTAAAAGATAAGACTGTACTTGTTGCACGAGGTGCTGTGTGTGAGTTATTAAAGGCTTTAAATGAAGATATAATAATACCATTACAGCAAAGAGAAGACAAAGCTTCTTATTATTCTCATCCTGAGGGGTTAGAATTAGACTTTAAAAAAACTGCAGAAGAAAATTATGCCTTAATAAGAGCTATTTATCCTTGGAATGAAGCATACTTTTATCATAATATAACACCGTTTTCTTTAAATCCGCATAAAATAACTATAGAGGAAAATTCTTCTAAATTTACTGAATGTGGAACTATTGTGGAGTGTAATCCTGAGACAAAAACAATTGCGGTTTTATGTGCTGATAATAAGATTCTTAAAATGGCAGGTGTTAATTTATATAAAAAGTATGATAGACCATTTACTAGAAATTATATTACTCGAGAAATTAAGGTTGGGGATTTTATAATTTAGCATAATGCTTCAATGACATCATTTATTGCAAGCTTGATTTCTTTAACTTTTTTCTTGTCTGATGGGACGATAAAAGTTATCTTATCCTTAGTTGCTTTTTTGTCTTTTTTCATTATTTCAATAATTTCATCAACTTGATATTTAGACCTTATATTAATAGGTTTAAAGCCATATCTGGTTAATAAATCTATGGATAATTTATAATAAGAGTAAGTTATTAGATTTTTAGAATATGCATAATCAAATATAAAGAATATCCCTTGTATTACCGCTTCACCATGAGTAAATTTTTTAAAATTCCCTTTAGCTTCAATTGCATGGCCTAATGTATGTCCCAAGTTGAGTATTTTTCTAAGACCTTGTTCTTTCTCGTCCTGATTTACAACTGATATTTTAAGATTTAAGCAGTATTCTATGATTCTCATTAAAGTCATAGAATCTTTTTCTAAAAATTTTTCGCAGCATAAAGTAAGATATTCAAAGAAAAATAAAGAATGTTTATAATTGCAATTATCTTCAATAAATGCATATTTTAATACTTCTCCGATGCCAGACATAAACTGTTTTTTGTCTAAAGTTTTTAAGAAGTTTATGTTTATAAAAACAGCTTTTGGTTGATAAAAAGCACCAACTATATTTTTAATACCATTCAAATCTATTGCAGTCTTTCCACCGACTGATGAATCAACCATTGAAAGTAATGTTGTAGGAACTTGGATATAATCTATCCCTCGCATATAAATTGAAGCCGCGAAGCCTGTTATATCACCAACAACGCCACCGCCTATTGCAACCATAACATCATTACGAGTCAGTCCTATTTTAGTAGCAAAACTTAAGATTTTTTGTAGATTTTTAAAATTCTTTTCAGGTTCTCCATCTGATAGAATTAATATTTCAGATTTGTTTAACTTAAGCTTTTTTTGGTATAGCTTATAAACTTTTTCAGAAATTACAAATAACCTCTTCTGTTCAGACGTTTGATAATTAATATCTTCCATTAATTTTGAAAATTCGTCATCACTTAAATGAATTTTATAGTTTCCTATATCAACATTGAGGATTTGTCTCATTAATACTTCCTATAATAAATTTAATTATTTCATTTACGTCTAAATTACTGGTGTCTACAATAAAATGAGCTTTTAAAAAGTTCTCTTCTCTTTTTTTTAGTAGTTTTTCCAACGCTAATTTTGGATTTTCTGTTTGTAGAAGAGGTCTCGTAACATCTTCTGATATCCTATAATATAATACATCAAGGTCAGATTTCAAATAAAAGACCTTTCCGAAGTTTAGTAATGTAGAACGATTATCAGGATTTTCGAAAGCACCACCACCAATAGATATAATCTTACGTTTTCCATTTGAGCAAATTAGTTTAATTGTATCATATTCAAGTTTCCTAAAATAATCTTCAGAGTGCTTTTTAAAAATCTCTGTTATTGTTAGCCCTTCAGTTTTTTCAATAACACTATCAGTATCAATAAAGGTATAATTTTTTAAGTTATCGGCCAGTAGTGCGCCTATAGTTGTTTTGCCGCTTGCTGGCATTCCTATAAGGATGATATTAGATTCCATAATGAGCTTTCATTTCTACTAAACTATCGCCACCTATTTTAGATAATAATTCATCAACAAGCACGATAGCTACTCGTGCTTCTGCAACAACGGCACAAGCTGGAACTGCACAAGTGTCAGAACGTTCAAAGTGGGCAACCGCAGGTGTCATATCTTTTAAATCGACCGTTGCTTTAGTTTTTTTCATTGTTGGTATGGCTTTCATTGTCCCTTTAATGATAAGAGTTTCCCCATTTGTCATACCACCTTCAATACCGCCAGCATTGTTTGTCTGTCGATAGATGTTTTTGTTTTTGTCTACAAAAAGTTCATCGTGCATTTGAGAACCGGTTAAATGAGCAGCGTCAACACCAGCACCAACTTCGACAGCCTTAACTCCAGGTATACTCATTACTGCTTGTGCGATTTTGCCATCTAGCATAGTATCCCAATGAACATAAGAACCTAAACCAATAGGTAAATTGCCAAATATGACTTCGAACTTTCCTCCTAGTGTATCACCGTCTTGTGTGGCTTTATTTATTGCGTTAATCATTCTATCTGTTGTCAAATCATCCGAACATCTTAAAGGGGACTTTTCTGCTTTTTCTTTGATAAGTGTATAGGTTTTTGGATAGAAATCGAGTTTTACATCTCCAATTTGAATGACATGTGAAAAACCCATTATTCCAAATTCTTTTAATATTTGTTTTGCAACAGAGCCGACTGCAACTTCAATTGCGGTTTTTCTAGCACTTGAACGTTCTAATACATCTCTTAAATCTTTTAAATTATATTTTACGGCTCCAGCATAATCAGCGTGTCCTGGACGTACTCTAGTGAACGAACGTTCTTCTATTTTTCGTAGCATTTCTTCTGTTGGGTATTCATAATTAAGAGGATTCATCACTTCTTCCCAGTTAGAAAAATCTTTATTTTTTATCTCCAGACAAATAGGAGCCCCTGTTGTTTTGCCTAAGCGTATACCTGATTTAATTTCAACGGAGTCTTTCTCTATCTGCATTCTTTCGCCTCGTCCGTAGCCTATTTGTCTGCGAGCTAAATCCTCGTTTATAATTTCAGGTTTAATTCGTATTCCAGCTGGAACACCCTCTATAATTGCAGTTAAACATTTTCCATGACTTTCCCCAGAAGTCAAAAATCTAAAGTTTCGTGTAGTCATATGTATATTATATAAAATAAATGTTTTTTATACAACAATAGAGCGCAGATTATCTGCGCTCTATTGTTTAAAAGTTTAATTATAAATCAGAAACAGACGGTGATGGTTTTATATCGTGGTGTAGTCTATCTGGTTCATCTATGGATGGATCTAAATATGCATAAAGTTTTTTACATATTTTAACTAATTTATTTTGAGATTTTTCATATAATGGTTCAATGGATTTTCCATTAACTCTGTTTTTTTGCATGAAAACATCTTCTGCCATAACTTGCGAATAACCAGCATTGATTAAATATTCAGCATCGGTTGTTTCTTCAACAGTAACATCTGCAATTGCTGGAGCAATAAATAAAACACTTAAAAATGTTAAATATAATAAACTTCTTTTCATAGCACCTACTCTTATTTATCTAAACTATATGTCTCAATTATAATATTTTCTAATGAATTAATCAAGTCAGCTTCAGGAACTCTTGCAATAATTTCTCCTTTTTTGAAAATATAGCCCTCCTTTATTGCTCCTGCTATGCCAAAATCGGCATGTTTTGCTTCTCCTGGTCCATTAACAGGACAACCCATTACTGCAATTGTTATAGGTAAATCTAGGTTCTTAAAACGTTCTTCTACTTTCTTAGCAAGTCCTATTAAGTCAATTTGAGTTCTTCCACATGTTGGGCAAGATATAAAATTTATCCCCCTGCTTCTAAGATTCAAAGCTTTTAATATCCCAAAACCAGCATCAACTTCTTCAACAGGATTTTCGGTTAATGAAACTCTTATTGTATCCCCTATTCCGCTACTTAAAAGTGTTCCTAAACCTATAGATGACTTTATTAATCCAGATTTTAGTGTCCCAGCCTCTGTTACACCTAAATGCAATGGATAATCGATTACTTCAGCAACTTTTTTATATGCTTCTATTGTTGTTAGTACATCAGAAGATTTTAGTGAAAGTTTGATATCATAAAAATTTAAATCTTCTAGAATTTCTATATGGCGTAAAGCACTCTTAATCATTTTTTCATGTAGTGGTAAATCCAGCTCAGCAAATTCTTTTTCTAAAGAGCCTGCGTTTATACCAATTCTTATTGGAATGTTATGAGCTTTTGCTGCTTCAACTACTTTGATAGTATGTTCTTTTTTCCCTATGTTACCTGGATTAATTCTAAGTGCATGTATTCCATTTTCAATGCATTGTAGGGCTAGTCTATAGTCAAAATGAATATCAGCAACAAGTGGTATTTGTGTTTTTTTAACAATTTCCTTAATCGCTGAAGCAGCATCCTTATTAAGGACTGCGAGCCTTGCAATTTCACAGCCTGCGGAAGCTAGTTCATTAATCTGTTCTATAGTTTTTTCAACATTTCTAGTGTCGGTGTTGCACATAGATTGTACACTAATAGGGGCATCTCCGCCGATTTTTACATTTCCTATAGAAATTTGTTTAGTTTTTCTTCTTTTTATCATGATACAATTGTATAACGAAAAGAAAAAAACGTCAGTTTTAAAGGAGAAAGTTTTTTATGAAAATAGCTGTTATCTCTGATATACATGGAAATATGGAAGCTCTAGAGGCTGTAATGGCTGATATTGAAAAAGAAAAATGTGATAAAATTTTTGCACTTGGAGATTATGCAATGGCAGGTCCTGAGCCATGGGCGACAGTTAATTGGTTTATGAACAAAAAAAATGATGAAAACTTTAAGATGATTCAAGGCAATACTGATTTAATGATTGCAGATTATAATGCAGAATTAAATATGATGTTGCAAGAAAAAGCTCCGATTATGGCTGAGGCTTTAAAAGATGACTTTTTTCAATTAAATGTGTTACAAAAAGATTTCTTACGGGGTCTTCCTGCACAGCTAGAAGCAGAAGAAGATGGTGTTAAAATTTTATTAGTTCACGGATCACCAAGAAAAAATAATGAAGATATTTTACCTGATACACCAATGAATGAAGTCGAAAGAATGGTTAGAGAAATAGATGCACAGGTGATTTTATGCGGTCATACTCACATTCCTTGTGGATTCCAAACATCTTCTAAAAAGACTGTTGTCAATGTCGGAAGTGTCGGTAGACCTTTTACTCAAGAACCTAAGTCTTGTTATTTGAAGATAACTATCAATAATGGTAAATGTGTTTTTGAGCATAAGTTTGTAGAATATAACATTGATCGTGCGGTTATGAAACTTCGTGGTAGAAACTTTGCGGGTGCAAATAAATTGGCGAATACTCTAATTGACCCTCAGGTAAGGCATTTTTAGTAAAAGAGGATAGAATGAAGACAAAATATTGGACAGCATTTGCGTCGATTGAACAACTTGATTCTACTTTTATCCAAAGGTTATACAATTACTTTGGTGATATTGAAATTGCTTGGAATGCAACCTTAAGTGATTTAAAACAAATTGAGGGATTGAGCATCCAAAAAACAAACAACTATTTCTCTAAGAAAAAAGGTGTAAATCCTGAAGAAACCCAAGATTTTGTTCTTAATAAAGGTATAAAAATTTTAACTTATGATAATCCAGATTATCCTTATATGTTAAGACAAATTTCTAATCCCCCAATGACCTTATTTTATAAGGGAGATTTGTTTTCTTGTAATCTGGAAAAAACAGTTGCTTTTGTTGGTTCAAGACGTGCAAGTTTTGCAGGCAAAGATGGAGTAAGTAGTATTATTTCAGACCTAAGAGGAACTGATTTAACAGTAGTTTCAGGGCTTGCTTCAGGAATTGATGCAACTGCACATAGAAGCGCAATTGAAAATGGATTAAAAACAATTGGTGTAATCGCTAGTGGTTTTGATTATACTTATCCCGCTACAAGTGCTGATTTGTATAAAAAATTAGAAGATGGAGCTGGTGCAGTTGTTACAGAATATTATCCAACATTTGAACCTATAAAATTCAGATTCCCTCAAAGAAATAGAATAGTGACAGGCCTTTCTTATGGAACTGTTGTTGGGGAGGCTGCAATTAAAAGCGGAGCTTTAATTAGTGCAAACCTTACTCTTGAACAAGGTCGTGAACTAATGTGTATTCCTGGTGCTATTAATAATGTTAACACTGAGGGGATTTTTAAACTCCTTAAAGATGGCGCTACAATGGTTACAAAAGGTGATGATATACTTAATGCTCTCAATTGGCAAATAGAAAGAAAAGATGTTTTTGAAACAAAGCTTAATCTAAGTGAAGCAGAGCAAATTATTTTTGATATAATAGGAGTTGAGCCGAAAGGTTTTGATGAAATTCAGATCTCAACAGGTTTGAGCACCGATGAATTACTAATCCGTTTGACAGAAATGGAACTTAGCGGTTTAATAGAGCAAGTCGAGGGTGACAGATACAAGAGGGGAATTTAATAAAGCATGGCAGAGGCGTTTGCAGAAGAAAAAGTTACAAAAACAAAAAAAGAGAAAGCATTAGTGATAGTTGAGTCACCTGCTAAGTCTAAAACGATCAAGAAAATTTTAGGAGATGGTTTTCAGATAGAAGCAAGCTTTGGCCATGTAAGAAATCTTCCTGATAACGTTCTCGGCTTTGATGTTCATGATGGTTTTAAACCAACATACGTTATTATTCCTGATAAAAAGAAAGTTGTTACTAAGCTTAATGAGCTAGCGAAGCGCTCTGATAAAATTTATTTAGCATCTGACCCTGACCGTGAGGGAGAAGCTATTGCATGGCACGTTAGAGAACTTTTACAAGTTCCTGATGAAAAAGTTTTTAGAATCGAGTTTAACGAAATTACTCCAAAAGCTGTTAAATACGCTGTAGAACACTACCGACAAATCGATATGGATAGAGTAAAGGCTCAGCAAACAAGGCAAATTCTTGATAAACTTGTTGGCTACAAATTGTCTCCTGTTTTATGGAAACAAATGAATAATTATCATCTTTCTGCAGGTCGTGTTCAATCAGTTGCTCTTAGGATGATTTGTGAGAGAGAAGAAGAAATTGAAGCTTTTGTTCCAAAAGAATATTGGTCAATTCACGCTTTAATGGACAAAGATGGAAAAACTTTTGAAGCTGAAGTGACAAAACATAAAGGTAAAAAGTTTGACATAAATAATGAAGATGAAGCAAATGCTATAAAAGAATATTTGCTGAATCCGACAACTGAATTCAATGTCGAAAAAGTAACTAAAAAAGAAACAAAACGTAAACCTACAGCACCATTTATTACATCAACTTTGCAACGTGCTGCCAGTACAAAGCTTGGGTTTGGCGTTTCTAAAACAATGCAAGTCGCTCAAAAACTTTATGAAGGTATTGAAATCGACGGAACCCCAGTAGGTTTGATTACTTATATGAGAACAGACTCTGTTCGTATTTCAGACGATGCTCAGGAGATGGCAAAAGATTTTATTCTTAATAATTATGGCAAAGAATATTATCCAACTTCTGCTAATAATTATGTTAAAGGGAAACAAAATGTACAAGACGCGCACGAAGCGATTCGTCCATCATATCCTGATAAGACTCCAGAAAGCATTAAGCAATACTTAGCGCCAGATCAATATAAATTGTACAAGCTTATTTGGGATAAATTCATGTCTTCTCAAATGGCACCTGCAACTATTGCTAATAAAACTGTAGAAATTGCTGCTGGTGATTATACACTAAGAGCTGGAACAAGCAAAATTCTTTTTGACGGGTTCTTAAAGCTATATAACGATGCAGAAGAAGACGAACAAGAAGCTGATGCAAAAATTCCGGACCTGAATGATGGTGATAAAGTTAGTTGTAAAGAAATCACTCCAAAACAACACTTTACACAACCACCTCCAAGATATAATGAGGCGTCTTTAGTTAAAGCTCTTGAAGAACATGGAATCGGTCGTCCATCTACTTACGCAACTATAATTACAGTTATTCAGACTCGTAAATATGTTGAGAAAAAAGACAAGGCGCTAGTTCCTACAATGTTAGGTAGAACTGTATGTAAGCAATTGGTTACACAGTTTGAAAATATTATGGATTATAAGTTTACTGCTGGCATGGAAGAAAAACTTGACCTTATAGCAGAGCAAAAACTTGTTTGGAATGTTGTATTAGAAGAATTTTACAAACCATTTATGGAAGTTGTAAACTCTGTTATGAAAAACGGTCAAAAAGTCGTTATAGAAAGTGATAAGCTTTGTCCTAATTGTGGTCGAAAAATGCTTGTTAGAACAAGTAGATTTGGCAATCAATTCTTAGGTTGCTCAGGATATCCTGAATGTAAAACTATAATTTCTATAAACCACGCAAACGAGCTTGACTCAGAGAATGATAATGCGGAAAGTACACAAACTGTAGAAGAAAAATGCGATAAATGCGGTGGTTCAATGGTTCTTAAAACTGGACCTTATGGTAAATATGTAGAGTGTAATGAATGTAAAAACCGCAAAAAATATGTGCGTTCAACAGGAGTTAAATGTCCTAAATGTGGTGATGGTGAAATTATAGAAAAGAAATCAAAAGCAGGTAAAATTTTCTACGGTTGTAATAAGTATCCAGATTGCTCTTTTGCATTATGGGATGAACCTACTGGTACAAATTGCCCTGAATGCGGAGAACTTCTAGTTAAAAAAGTTACTAAAAACGGAGAATTTGAATCTTGTTCAAATAGGACTTGTAATTATCGAAAAGAAATAAAAACGGAAAACTTGGAAGTAAGTGAGGGCTAGTCCCCTCACTCCAGCTCTCTTACCAAGAGGGGGTAGGTGTTAAAATGAAAAATATTAGACAAGCAAATGTTAATATTCACAAGGATGCATGGGTTGAAATAAACCTTGAATATTTGGCGCAAAATATTATCGAGATAAAAAAAACAGTCCCTAAGAACAAAAAACTTATGGCTATTGTCAAAGCAGATGCATATGGACACGGCGCACAAATGCTTGCTCAAACAATGCTTGCTTCTGGTGTAGACGCATTTGGAGTATCTTCTGTAGATGAGGGGCTTGATTTGAGGCAGGTTAAAATAAAAGCTCCGATTTTAGTTGTCGGTGCAATTCCTGTTTGGGCGGTTGAGACTGCTACGTTAAATGATATTGCATTTTCAATATTTAACGAAACTCATTTAAAGGCTTGCAAAGAAGTTTATGAAAGAACAGGCATAAAACCAAAAGTTCATGTAAAAATTGATACCGGTATGAACAGGATCGGTGTAAGAACAGAAGAAGCTGTTGAATTTATAGAAGAAGTCCAAAAGGCTGATTATTTGAACTTCGAGGGCGTATTTACTCACCTAGCAGCAGCTGAGGAGCTTGAACCTACTAGAGAGCAAGTCAATGCTTGGAATAAAATTATTTCACAAATTGATAAAACAGGCTTGTTATTGCATATCCAAAATACAGCTGGAACATTTGCTTACGATATTTATTCTAATATGGTGAGAGTTGGTATTTCATTATATGGGCTTTATCCAGATTTACCTATTGATACAAAAAAACCGAAATTAAAACAAATATTAAGCTTAAAAGCCAGAATAACCAATATCCACGAACTAAGAGCTGGCGAGGGTGTGAGTTATGGACATACATATACAGCCTATGAATCAACCAAAGTCGCAACAATACCTATAGGCTATGCAGATGGAGTTTCAAGGCTACTTTCTAATAAAATTGAAGCTGAAGTAAACGGAGAAAAAATTCGTCAAATTGGAAATATCACCATGGATCAAATGATGTTTGATTTAGGCGATACTGATGCGCAAGTTGGTGATGTTATAACACTTTTAAACGAAGACGATTTAACTCTCGACTCTTGGGCTGAATTATTAGGAACTATAAACTACGAACTTACCTGTAGACTAAAGGTTCGTTTACCAAGAGTTTATACAAGATAGGGTAATTTATTATAATTCTCTTCTTCCCTCTATTGCACGAGCAAGAGTGACTTCATCGGCGTATTCTAAATCTGCACCGACGGGCAATCCGAAAGCTATTCTGGAAATTTTTATACCAAAAGGTTTAATTAATTTTGTTAAATACAAGCTTGTAGCTTCGCCTTCAACTGATGGTGATAGTGCAAGTATGACTTCTTGAACTTCATCATTTGTAAGTCTTGTTAAAAGCTCTTTTATACGAATATCTTCTGCGCCAATTCCGTCCATTGGTGAAATAAGACCTTGTAAGACGTGATAAAGTCCACGGTATTCGTTAGTTTTTTCAATTGCTATTAAATCTTTTGTTTCAGCAACAACACAAATTACTGAGCGATTTCTGTTGGTTGATTCGCAGATTTCGCAAGGGCTTTGAGTTGATATATTAAAACATACTTCGCAAGTTTTTGCGCTACGTTTTGCGTTCAAAATAGCATTAGCAAATTTTTCCACTTCGGAATATGGCATTTTAAGAATTTGAAAAGCCATCCGTTGAGCTGACTTAGGTCCAACGGATGGAAATTTCTGAAACTGTTCTATTAATGTTGCTATGCTTTTTGGATAAATCATCTTTTTTTATATTCTACCTTGAGGAGCGCCTCCTCACCCTACCCCTCTCCCGTAGGGCGAGGGAATAAAAGATTTCTACATTGTTAAACCAGGAATGTTTACTCCGCCAGTAACAGATTTCATTTTTGATTCCATTTCTGATTTAGATTTGTCAGTTGCAACTTTCATTGCAGAAGTGATTAAATCTTCAAGCATTTCAATATCATCAGCTGATACAGAAGATGGATTTTCTGGGTTAATAGCTTCAGCTGATAATTTAATTGATTTAAATTGACCTTTACCGTCGCAGATAACGCTAACAGAGCCATTTCCTGCAGAGCCTTCAATACTCATATTGGTTAGTTCGTTTTGAGCATCAACTAATTTTTTTTGTATATTTTGAGCTTGTTTCATCATATTCATCATGTTCATCATAATTGTTGTCCTCCTTAAGAATTTATATACTTATACATCTAGTTTTTCCATTAGAGCATCGTCTATATCAAAATTTGCGTAAACATTTTGCACATCATCATGCTCTTCAAGTCTGCTCAATAATCTCATAATATTTGTAGCAGTCTTTTCGTCAGTTATTTCAATAGTGTTTTGTGGAACTCTTGTAAACTCAGCACTAATTGATTTAAAGCCTGCTGTTTCAAGGCCCTCAACAACTGCTTGGAAATTCGGTACAGAAGTATAGACTTTATATTCACCCTCTTCGTCCACAATATCTTCCGCATCAAGGTTGATTGCAGCTTCAAAAAGAGCTTCGTAATCCACTGCATCAGCACTAAAAGTAATACAGCCTTTTTTATCAAACATCCAACCTACACAGCCAGTTTCACCCAAATTGCCATTGAATTTAGTAAAGTAGCTTCTAACATCACCAGCTGTTCGGTTTTTGTTATCAGTCATAGCTTCAATAACTACAGCAACTCCGCCTGCAGCATAGCCTTCATAAATCATTTCTTCATAGTTTTCAGTGCTACCAGCTCCGCAGCCTTTTTCAATAGCTCTTTTAATGTTATCATTTGGAAGCCCACCAGCTTTAGCTTTTTCTATAGCTGTTCTTAGGCGGAAGTTTCCTGCTGGATCACCACCTCCAAGCTTTGCCGCAACAATGAGCTCTCTTGAAAATTTTTGAAACTCTGCAGCTCTTGCTGAGTCTGTTTTAGCTTTTTTATGTTTAATCGTAGACCATTTTGAGTGTCCGCTCATAAATATCCCCTTTTCTGCAAGACGGTAATATTCTACTTACCATTCCTCCCTGCCTTTCAATCATACGAAAAAAATGTATAGATAGCAAGCTTTTGGCTGTTTTTAAACAATTGTAAATATTTTGTTACAAAATAGCTAATTTTGTCAATTTTACCGATTCAGTAAACTTAAGTTTTTAGTGAAACCTATGGAGGTAGTGTAGTGAAAGTTCAAAATTTGTTTAATTATCAATTGAAAACTCAAAAAAATGCAAATAATAATCCTAATTTTAAGTCATTATCTCCAGCTGCGAAGACAAAGCTTGTTGAGGTTTCATCTGGGCCAGCAAAAGAAGCATTTGTAAAGCTATCTGCTATGGCGGGGCTTACAGGTATTGTAACTTTTTTACACTCTTGTATAGATAATGAACCTACTCAAGAAGACAAAGCTAATCTTGAGATTCTTGCGAATAATGCTAAAGAAAGAGCAAATGCTTATCTTACTAATCCTGAAACTATTGATTTGTATCTTGAAACAAGTTCTTCAGTTGATGCTACAGAAGCAAATATATGGACAAAAGGTTTGGCATCAGAGTCAAAGCCTGTAGTTATCCCTCAATATAGTACTGAATCAAGGCAAAATATTTTATCAAGCGAATATGGTGAATCATATTTAGCACAAGTTAGTAATAGAAGACTTGAGTCAATTTTGTCTCAAGCGAAAGCAATTTCAGCTAGCGGGAATTATGAAGAGTTAGCATTGTCTTTGGATAAAAATTTGTCAGGCTTGGTTAAGGAAGCTGACAAGCTAAGTAAAAATGAAAAAGTTGCTGAAATATATTCGAGAATTTCTGATATTGTAAAAATGAGTGCTATAGCTAATTTTATTGATTCAGTTCTTACCAAGAAAAATTCTGAGGCTGAAGTTGTTACAGAAGTAGAAGCCGTAGAGGAAGCGCCTATTTCCCCAGAAACTCAAGCTACTCAGTCTGATCAAGAAGAAATATTAGGCAAAGAAGAGCCTAAAACAGATATAGTAGAATCAGAGATTGCGTCAGAAGAAGCGGTTGAAACCTTTACTCAAAAAGTAGAAGAAGCTGTTGATTATTCCGCAAAAGACGAAGTTCAACTAACAGGTCCTAGCGTTTTAGGGAAAATCGACTTAGGAGATACAAAAGGCTACCTAACACGAATGCGAGAAAAAGAAGAAGCCAATATTTATAAAGAAATAGTTGAAACCGAAGCAAACAAAGAATTTGTTAAAATTTTCAGACAAGGTTTTAACCCTGATTCACATATCAAACCAGAATTATATGGTGATAAAATCGACTTCATTCAAAAAATCTATGACACTTATAGCGGAAAAGAAAAAATGGAAAAATTTTTACTTAAGATTTTAAGTGAAGAAGACAGTAGGAAAATAGTTAATCTTTATTATGAATTAACTAATGGAACGCCAGAAAAAATTGATTTCTTGAGTTTCCATAAAATCCAAACCAACAAACATATCTATGGTGGAGATTTAACAAAAGAGGAATTTGACAGATTAAATGAATACAAAAACTCTAAGATAAAATATTACGGAGTACAGTTATATGACAAAGGTGCTAACAAAGTTAAAATGCCTTTTGTAATTGAAAGTTCAGATTCTCCTGACAGGCTCTCTGCAGAAGAAAAACTAAAAACCATACTTGATTGCTATCAAATAATTTTTAATGTGCCAGATAATTCTATGATTTCTGGAGCTACTTCTGATGTTTATACAGAAGAAAATGTTAGAACTGAAATTGTAGATAGAATAGTTTATGGCAAAGAGGGGGACTATGCAAGCATTCTCGATTTTCTTGAAGTAGATGAAGGTCAAATGGAATTAATAAATGAAGAAATAAAAGACAAAGATTTAGATGAAGCTCGTATTGATTTAAACAATCTACTGAATAGCGCTTCACTCAAATTCAAAATGTATGAGCTAGTTGATATCATCAATAACAAAGCTTTTGAAGGATTAATTGATGGCGTACACGGTAGAATGCGTTTCTTAGACAGAATTCTATTTAAAGAAGATAAAGAATTAATAGCAAAACCTAAAAAAGCTATTAAACAGGTAACAACAAGACAAGTAAATAAATTAAAGACATTAATCGAAAATTACTCAGATATTGTAATATCAGACTATGGTGCAAAGAAAAAAGATGGAACCATAACAAATAAAAAAGGTGCTCAGGTTGTAATTGAGCTTACTGACAGAGAATATATTTTAGGGCTAAATGCTAAAGCTCAAATACATACAATTCTTACCAAACCAAAAACACAAACAGGACGTATTGTTAAGTAGTTTATTTCTATGATATTCTAAGGTTATGGAAAATCAATTTTCAAGAACAGAAACTCTTATTGGGAAAGAAGCTTTGGCGAAACTCTCATCTTCTCGTGTTGCAATATTTGGTATCGGAGGTGTTGGGGGACATGTTGTGGAAGCTTTAGCTCGCTCTGGGGTCGGAACTTTAGATTTGATTGATAATGATGCTGTAAGTTTGACAAATTTGAACAGACAGATAATTGCACTTCATTCTACTATTGGGCAAAATAAGGTTGAAGTCGCAAAAAAACGTGCTTTAGACATTAATCCGAATATTAATGTTAATACATATAAAACATTTTTTAATGCTGAAGTCTCAAAAGAGTTTGATTTTTCTCAGTATGATTATGTTATAGATGCTATTGATAGTGTTTCTGGAAAGATAGAATTAGTTCAAAAATCTATTGAAGCAAATGTTCCTATAATATCTTCTATGGGTGCGGGAAATAAATTACACCCTGAGTTATTTGAAATATCTGATATTTATAAAACATCAGTTTGTCCATTAGCTAAGGTTATGCGACAAGAATTAAAAAAGCGTGGTATAAAAAAACTAAAAGTTGTTTACTCAAAAGAGTTACCGCACAAAAATGAAGGGCAGAGATTGCCAGCAAGTATATCTTTTGTGCCGTCTGTAGCAGGTTTGATTATTGCAGGCGTAGTGGTTAGGGATTTAATCGAATAGTTATCGAGTAATATGTGTAGCCTTTAATAATTTTCTAGTATTGAGAGCATCTAATATTCTAAAGTTCATTAGATTTCTGTAGTCTCTCATGCTATCTGTAAACCTAATTTTCATTCTGCTCCCAACCTTTTTTAATTTTCTTAATTCGTCATCTGGAATAAGGTTGGTACGATATTTATCTGGGTCATAAATTGGCCAAGCTATAGGTGGATAATAAGTTGAGCGACATTCATTTGTGTTCTTGTCGATTAGAACCCCTTTCATTACCTCCATTGGCATATCATGGTATTCTTGTTCTATTTTGAAAGGTTTTAAGATGTCAGGCAAAATTAATGCTGGGTAATATGAGTATGTGTTATCAATCTCTAAATAATCAAAATATTCTATAGAAGATAATGTGAATAATTTTATTGAATTAGCGAATTCTTCAAGGATTCCGTCTTCTTTTGCAAATTGTGCTAAAATATCAAGGAAAGAAGCCAAGCCACAGCCTGAGTGGATATAATCAGTAATTATTACAGGTTTGCCTGTTTTCTTCGCTGCATCAACAATGTTTTGAGGAGTACAATTGACTCTTTCTAAATAATTACGATATGCAATTCTTTCTTCTTGAGTAGGGAGTTTATCTTTTTTTAAGAATTGCTTATCGCTTAATCCTCTTCTGCTATACCAGTTTGAAGAAAAGGCAGCAAAGTCATAATCTTCAATACCGTCTTTCATCCAAATGGAAGTGTTAAGAAACCATTTTGGGCTTCTGCCAACGCATATAATCTTATTATCTTTGTACTTGTTATAGGCTTTAGATACTTTGATGAAATCATCCATATCTTTTTCGTGGGTTAAGGGCAGTTTTGAATTAACATTTCTATTTCGGGTTATGTAAAGCTGGTCAATATCCACCAATTTATAGAAATCATCATATAGTTTTCTATGTTTTTCTATTTCTTCTTCTGGCATAGCTTTATATTCGTCAAATTCAATATCTTCAACAATACGAGCTTTGAATGTTGGTTGATTTATTCTAACAAAAGCTGTATATGGTACAGGCGTTATATCGTAGCTCTGTGTTTGTATGTAACCTTGAGGTCGCTCAAATGTTTTAGTTGGAGCTTTTTTAATTGTTGGTACTGCTGATTTTATTGGTAAGATTGTTAACATAATATACTCCTGACGATGAGTAATTGTATACATTATAAAACAAGAAAAAAAATTTTTTGCTTTGTTTGGGTGTGATTTTTTAGGATTGTTAAGAAATGTAAAGACGAGTTTTGATAAGGCTGAAATTCAGGTATAATGCCCTATATGATATGATATGATATGATGGGATGGGTGAGGAGCAATTTCTCTTTTTTGAAAGACTTTATTAGAGTACAATACCAATTATCTTAAAAAGTAAGTAAATTTAGAAAGGAGAATTTGATTATGGTTAGGGGGATTAATTTAGTATTAGGTGCTGCTAAAAAAGTGTTTGGTGGAGCTGCAAAAACAACTAATTTTAAAGGGGTACAAAGATGGATTATATCAAATCCTGTTCCGGGTAGAGTAACAACAACTCCAACTTCTACTATTGCTAGATATCAAGAATCTATATTTAAGTGTTTATCTAGAGGCCCAGAACAAACTCAAGTAGGGAATAGAGTCTTTAGCGAAATTATACCAAATAAAGGTTCAAAGCTTGCTCAAAAAGGTGTCCAAAGAATTTATACAGTAAAAGATGTTTTTAATAAAGCACATGCTGAAAAGTTTGGATTGTCTAAGCATATTCGTAACAAGGAAGTGTTAGCGGAGGTAAAAATTGGCAATAATATAAAAGAGTTAAATGCAGAACAGCTTAAAAATTTTATTGCCCTAGCATAGTAAATCAAGTTTAATGAGAATCTAAAAATAAAGGAGCGTTTTTTACAACGCTCCTTTATAGTGCGTAGTTTATAGTTTATAGGTCGGGTTTTACCCCGACTTTATTATTTTCCTTTAAAAGTTCTCAAATAGGATTTTATATGGATTTGGTAAAATTCTCTTACTTGGATGGGGAAGGTGCCGAAGGTAAATGGGGCGGGTGATGGGATTGTCTTGAGTCGCTCGCGTTAAACGTGTCTACGTGTTTTACTTCAAAGAATTTCATTCTTTTCGTAAAAGCACTTCGCACTCTGCTCGCTCCTCGCTCGAACCCTCAAATGGGTTCTCATCCTCAGGGGCGCATAAAAAAACACTCTTACGAGTGCTTCTTTAAATGGGGCGCCTGATGGGATTCGAACCCATGCATATCGGAACCACAATCCGAGGTCTTGACCACTTGACGACAGGCGCCATATTTCCGACAAAATCCAGTATAGCAAATCAATTTTATAAATCAAGAGGGCGGGTTTTTTAAAACCCGCCCTCTTGAAAATCTTAGAATTTCTAGTTTATACGTTGGAACATATATCCTATACCACGAGCTGTTAGAATTAGCTCTGGATTTGTAGGATCAGCTTCAAGTTTAGAACGTAATCTTGAAATGTGTACGTCAACTACTCTAGTGTCAATCCTGTGATCAGCAGGGTATGACCATACATGTTGTAAGATTTCATTTCTAGAATATGCTTGACCTGAATTGTTTACAAGTAGCTCTAGTAAGCTAAATTCCATACCTGTAAGTCTGATTCTTTCATTCTTTCTGAATACTTGTCTTCTTGCTGTATCAATTTTGATACAACCAGTTGTAATTACATTTTTTGAACCTTTTCCGCTTGTTGCAGCTGTTGCACTTGGGCTGCCAGGAATAATTACGTCTTTAGAAATTGTTCTTCTTAATACTGCTTTAACACGAGCTTCAAGTTCTTTTGGGCTGAATGGTTTAATAACATAGTCATCTGCACCAAGTTCTAAGCCTGTGATTCTTTCTGAAACATCGCCCAAAGCTGTTAATATTATGATAGGTACATCTGACGTACGTCTGATTTCTCTGGTTACTCCATAACCATCCATTTTTGGCATCATAACATCTAAAACTACCAAGTCAGGGTTAGTTTTATTAAATACATCTACAGCCTCTTCGCCGTCTTCAGCAACAACAACGTCATATCCGACCATTTTAAGACGAGTTTCAAGGATTCTTCTGATACTTGCTTCATCATCAGCAACTAAAATCTTTTGACGAGTTTCGCCTTCACTCATCTCTTCTAGTAATTCTTCATTTTCCGCCATGCTACCACCTTTAAATTTATTTTACATTTCTTCTAATTTCTTAATATTAATATATATATCTTAATAGAAGTTAAAGAAATTTGCAAGTATTTTTAATAACAACTCTTTTAATCAAATTGTAGGTCTATTGGAAAATTTATATATAGTTCTGAGGAACCTATTATATAATCATTTGTGCATATTTTTTTAAACTCTGGTCCTTTTTCAGATATTTGGTGCAAACGAACATTTTCAAAATTTCTGCTTGAATCATTAATACTAATATCACTATCTTTAAAATCAAAGTAGATTAAATCACTGCCACTATTGCCGATTATACTTATATCCTGAATACCAGTTTTATAACTATGTGTACTGATATCATTTCTTCTTGCTGATAGATATACTGGCATATCGGGTTTTCCAATATCTTGAGCGAGTTTTTTTGTATATTGTTTTATTAATTTTTTTATAAGTGTATCTAAGTTAGACTGATATTGAGGTTTTATTTCTATATTATCAAGGATTAGTGAAACTTCTCCTCCAACTTTTGCCAAATAACACATTGTGTTACCAATCGGTATGTCATTATGATAAAATTCAAGAGCTTGTATCATTTTTGAAGTTATATAACTAACTGCACTTCTAGCATAGCTTCCATTAGTCTTGGTACAACAACAAGCATCTTCTCCTAAGAAAATGGAATGAGTGATATTATCCATATCGACTTTTTGAACCTTTAATACATTCCCGTCCTGAGTTTTTGTTTCAAATTTTAAATTCGGATTGGCTTTGCTCCAAGCATCATAATTCAGTCCTAAAGCTCCAAATTCTTCTCTTGTTATTTTATTATGGTTTAAATCGTCAAGAACTTCTGGGATTGTTTTACCTTTTTTTGTCTCTATATTTATAAGTTTTAAAAGTTTGCTGAAGTTTTCTTTAAAATCTCTTCTTGCGTAAAAAAGTTTCATTAAATATTTACTATGTGTAAAATCTAGTGTTTGTAATAATTCTTCAGAAGCAGGATCAAGTTTATAGAACTCATATAATGTTTTGTTGAGATATCTATTTAATTTCTCTATCCCGTCTTTACTTTTTTGTGTTAATAGTGGAATTATATTAAGAGCCTCATCGTGCAAGCCATTATTGTCAAGAGCAGAAACGATTAATGCGCTTTCCAAAATATCTTTAGGGTCTTTCAAAGCCCTTTTAAGTATTGAGTTTCTTATTGAAGAAGCTTTATTTATTTCCTGCTTTATTTTATCAGATTCTGTAGAGTCTGCCTTTTTTAAACTTTGTTTTAAATTTTTTATATAATGTTCTAGCTCTTTGAACTCGTGTAAATGTTTTGGGTTCGTAATTGCTTTTAAATTGCGTAGTGTATTGAAGCGAATCTCTTTTAATCCTAGTTCGCTAATGTAATTAACTACATTGTCTCTCTTTTCTTTAAATGAATATATAAAAGCTTGTTCGCCTAGCACTTTGAGTGTTTTATACGTTGGTATAGGGCTTCTTAGAAGTAATTCATCGACTTCGCGTATAAGTGTTTTTTTCTTGTATGTGTCTAGTAAATGCTTATTTTCTACAGCTTTGTTTCTAAAATCTAGTATTTCTTCTATAACTTTAAAATCTATCTTTTTTTGTTCATTATTACGTCCTAAGTTTAATAGTGGTAATAAATAACCCAGAGAGATTTTATCAGATTTAAATCTAGAAACTAAATTATATAAATTATCGATAGCTGGTTTTTTCTCTTGTAAAACTTCTTCTATAGCATCTTTACTACAGATAAAATTTTCTTCAAAAACTGAAAATATTTTGAAAATTTTATCAATTTCTTCTGTTGGCAAGTTTTTAAAAGGTTGCGCATTTCTAGTTTTGAATTTTTCAAAAGCTTCGTAAACTTCTGCTTTTAAAACATTCCCCCCCGCTGTTATAGACTTGAAGCTTGGCATAGAAAAAAGTCCTGTTTTTTGGGCAGAATTAATCTTCTTTTTCTTGTTGGTGTAATATCCGTAATCTGTTATACCTAAAGAAATTTTCATACTTTTATTTATAAAACTGCTAAAAAAATAATTTGCTTTTTATTTTTTCTTCTGTCCCCAAATAATTCTATCAATGCCAGCTAAATCTTTTTCAATAAAAATATTTTCAAAATCCTTTTCCATAAGTAATTTAACTTTTTGGGATTCGTTTATACCTAATTCAAACATTAGATAGCCCTTTTCTGTTAAAAATTCAGGAGCTTTTTCTATTATTTGTCTGTATATTTTAATACCGTCTTCCCCTGCAAACAATGCCATTTGTGGTTCGTAAGCCAATTCGGGCTCTAGCACTGTGCCAAAAGGTATATATGGTGGATTTGAAATGATAATGTCAAAAATTTCTCCGTCTCGGATTTTTTCGAAAAGGTCAGATTTTCTAAAGATGGCTTTATTATTAATACCAAGCTTTGTAACATTATCTAATGCAATACGAAGTGCATCGGAAGAAATATCAACTCCCAAAACGGTAGCATTAGTATTTTTTGCTATAGTACATGCTATGCATCCGGAGCCAGTTCCAATGTCTAACACATCCTCAAATTCATTTTCATTAATTATATCTATTGCTTTTTGTACAAGGATTTCGGTTTCATCTCTTGGAATTAAAACATCTGATGTTACCTTGAAATATTCCCCCATAAACCAAGCTTGTCCAATTATATGCTGTATCGGAATTCGTTTTTCTGCTCGCAGTTTCACTTTTTCTTGAATAAGATTTAATTCCTCGAGGCTAAGTTCTCTGCCTTTGAGTTTGTCTATTTCTGTATAATTACAAAAATGTTCAAGAAGCATTTTTATCTCATAGTTAGCTTCGTTTTCTTCTATGCCTGCATTAATTAATATTTTACTAAAATTCTGAATGCTCATTTAAAATTCTTTCTATCTCATTTCTTAAATCTAGCTTAGATAAGCTTTCTACATCTTTTCTTTCTAATGAGTATCTTTTACACAGTTTATCATAATAATATAGTTGTTTCTTTGTAGGTGTTTCTTTAGACATTTTCACTTCTTGTAAAAATTTTCTTTTTTTCTTTTCAAATTCCTTTTGCTTTTCTATAAAAGGCCGTTGAGATTCTTTGTATGAATAATATTTTTTGCATTCATAAATATAATCATTCGTATCTTTTAAAAAAGATTCTGTATCAATAAAATCTGCTAAAAAAGGAAACCTTGATGAGCTGAGTTCTAGGTAATATTTTTCATCTTCAATAAATTTATCTAAAATTTCAGAACAGCTTAAATCTAAATTTTGTTTGACCAAAGCCCTTATATAATTACAAATACCACTCTTTTGAGTTTTATCAAAATTGTGGTATATGCGAGATTTTATTTGGTACATGTTAACTCCTAGATGCTTATTGCATGGCTAGTTTAACATAGTTTGAATAAGTCGTCCACCGAAAATTTCTTTTTCTGTGCCTCTTGCAGATTTCTAAAGTTCAGCAATTTTTCATACATTGGATTTGTCTGATAATTTATATTATCAGAATATTCTTGTATAATATTATTCTTTTGTTCGAGTTCACTATTACTAATAACAGTGAAGCCTCGACTTCTCTTTTCAGTCATAAATGCCTCTCTTTTTTATATAAATATCTCTTATGTATATATAAAGTATTTATATCTAAAAAAATTGCCTTTTTGTGCTTCTTTTGTTAAGAATTGTAACATTTTGGCGTTAAAATTTCAAATTTGTAAATATTTCTAAATATTTTAAAGATTTGTCGAATAAAAATTTTTCTTATGATACACTAAAAATATATGGGTGGGGTAAATGAACAGTTTAAAACCATTTCCCAGTAACTAACAAGTTGCGAAGTAGAAAAGGATAAAGATATGGATATATTTTCAATATTTACACTGTGCGGAGGGCTAGCGTTCTTCTTGTACGGTATTACAATCATGTCCGGAGGCTTAGAGAAGATTGCTGGTGGAAGATTGGAAAAGATTTTGAAGAAGATGACAGCAAATCCAATAAAAGCACTTGTTTTTGGGGCTGGTATAACAGCAGCGGTTCAATCTTCATCTGCGGTAACTGTTATGCTCGTTGGGTTAGTCAACTCCGGTATAATGAAGCTATCTCAAGCAATCGGAGTTATAATGGGTTCGAATGTTGGGACGACAATTACAGCTTGGATATTAAGTTTATCGGGGATTCAGAGTACTAACTTCTTTATTAGATTGTTAAAGCCTGAATCCTTTTCGCCATTAATGGCTCTTGCTGGTGTTATAATGATGATGGCTGCAAAAAGTAGTAAACGCAAAAATGTAGGGATTGTTCTTGTTGGTTTTGCAATTTTAATGTTTGGTATGGAAGTTATGAGTGGAGCAATGTCTCCATTAGCGGATATGCCTGAGTTTCAACAAGTTTTGACAATGTTTCATAATCCGGTTTTTGGTGTTTTTATTGGTGCTGTTGTTACTGCTGTTATTCAAAGTTCAGCAGCTTCCATTGGTATATTACAAGCTCTTTCAATGGTTGGAGGCTTAACTTATGGGATGGCAATTCCAATTATAATGGGTCAGAATATTGGTACTTGTATTTCTGCAGTTCTATCTTGTCTTAGTGGCGTAAGCACAGCTGCTAAAAGGGTCGCAGCTGTTCATGTTGTGTTTAATGTTTTAGGTACAGTAATATTACTTTCAGTTTACTATTTTGCGTATTCTATTGCTAAATTTAGTTTGCATAATACAAATATTTCCCCATTTGGTATAGCGGTTATACACTCAATATTTAACATTGTTGCAACAATAGTTTTATTCCCATTCACTAAGCTATTAGAGAAGATTGCAGTTACTGTTGTCCCTGAGCAAAAATCAAAAGATAAGAATGTTATTCTTGACGACAGATTGTTGCTTGCTCCATCTTTTGCTATTGCGGAATGTTACAGACAAACTATCAAAATGGCAGAAATGGTTGAATTCAACTTTATTAATTCTACAAAAATGTTAAAGAGTTTCCATAAGAAAAAGGCTGAACAGATTCAAGCTAATGAGATAAAGATTGACATGTACGAAGATAAACTTAATTCTTTCATGCTTAAGTTGTCAGCTAAAGAACTTTCAGAAGAAGACAATAATCGGATTTCTCAATTAATGCTTACAATTGGTGATTTTGAGAGAATTGGTGACCACGCTAATTATATGTTGCAAATCGCAGAGAAATTAAAAGACAATGATAGAAAGCTTTCTACAGAAGCAATAGAAGAGCTTAAGGTTATTGTACATGCTGTATCTGAAATATTTATGGTGGCTTTTGAAGCATACAAAACGGATAATGTTGAACTGGCTCGTGAAGTTGAAGCTTTAGAAGCTGTAATTAAAAGAATTATACGCAAAGTCAAAAATCGTCACATACAAAGACTTAAGGATGGATTATGCACTCCTGACATGAGTTTCTTATTCTCTGACTTATTGAATGATTTAAGAAGAATTGCAGCTCATGCTGGTAATGTTGCAACAAGTGTTATTCAACTTCAAGACAAGACTATTGATAAACACGAATATAACCATAGAAACAAAGATGATGACATGTTATTTATAAGTAAATATGAAAATTATAAATCAAGATATTCTGTTTCCCGTAAAAAGGCTTTAGAAGATACAAATGTTTAACATCTAATGGTCATATAAACGAGGGCGGGTTTCTTTTTAGAGGCCCGCCCTTTGATTTATAGCTTAATTGTTCTAAATATTGTTGAATATTTGTGACTACCATAATAAATGATAATGGACACAAAATGATTTTCTAGGTCATTAATTTCCATATATGATTTTATTGGTTCTTTTCTTTTTGTGCTATTAAATTTTCCAAGGAAATCTAATACGCCCATGTGAATTTTTTGAGCTCGAGTAAGTTTTGGTTGTGGTAAGTGTTTGTCATAGAAGAATTCTGGTGTAATATCTCTTTCGTATACTGGTATAATATGTACTACTTTACCATTTTGTTTAAATAATAAGTACCATTTCCCTTTATGTTCGCGAGGTGTTAAGAGATAATATCCTGGTTCGATTGCTTTATCTTTGAAATAGATATAAGAATTAAGTCGCAAAAGTGGATAGGGTGCCCAAGATGCATCTTTCATATCATAATACTGATCTGGGTCAATATTATGCAAATAAGAATGTTTTGGCACTTCTAAACTATTATAAATACCTGCGTAATCTTTTGCTGGCTTTACTTCAAGTGGGGTTGGAGCTTCTCCTGCCGTATATTCAAATTCCGGAGGACTGGTTTCATCCATTTGTTCTTGATGAAATTGTTCCACACTTTCGATCGGCTCATCTGACAAAGGATTATATGCAGAGAACACTGGAAGTGTAAAACACAAAGCCATAATTACAAAACTCTTCTTTAACATACAACTATTTTAATGTATTTATCAAAAAAATCAAAGGGTAAATTTTATTTTAATGTTGTAGAAATAAATCTAATAGCATCATCTTTTAATTCTTTAACAAAATCTCTTGCAATTTTAGAAAGAGGTCTTTGATCAATTTTATCGAAAATAGCGTAAATGGGATCTCCACCGTTATTAAATCTCATTTGTCTGTCTTTCTTATTTAAATAATAAAAATCAAAATCTTCAGGAATTTCAATTGCTCCTGCAGGTTTTTTATTTCTTTCAATTGCTGAATATGTTGTTGCCATTTTCAAATACTCTCTTTACTTATATAACTCTTACATATATATAAAGTATATAAATTCTAAAAAATTGCCTTTTTTCTTTATATTTGTAACGTTTTGTTAAGAACAGTCCATAGTATTTATTATCCGATTGCTTTTGAAACTATGGTATTATAAGGAAAATAATAAATATTATGTAATAACAAAAAAAAGACTAGTGAAACAATTGTTTTACTAGTCTTTTTTGTTTTTTAATAATAATTTAAGCTTGTTATTATACTACTGGCCTAAACTATTTATTTCCCTCAGCTACTGCTTGAGCTGCAGCAAGTTTAGCTTGAGGAATACGGAATGGAGAACAAGATACATAGTTCAAACCAATTTTGTGGCAGAATTTAACTGAATCTGGGTCACCACCGTGTTCACCACAAACACCACCAACAAGAGCAGGGTTTACAGCTTTACCTTTAGTCATTGACATTTCAACTAATTGACCAACACCTTTTGTATCAAGTGTTTCGAATGGGTTAGATGGAAGGATTTTTTGTTCAACATATCTGTTTAAGAATTTACCTTCTGCGTCATCTCTTGAGTATCCGAATGTCATTTGAGTTAAGTCGTTAGTACCGAATGAGAAGAATTCAGCGTGTTCAGCAATTTCATCAGCTGTCAATGCTGCACGAGGAATTTCAATCATAGTACCGAATTTGTATTCAACTTCAACACCTTTTTCAGTCATAACGTCTTTAGCTACACGAACTAAAATTTCTTTAGCAACTTTTAATTCGTTAACGTGACCGATAAGAGGAATCATAACCCAAGGTTTAACAGCATAACCTTCTTTTTTCAAATCACAGCAAGCTTCGAAGATTGCTCTTACTTGCATTTCATTAATTTCAGGATAAGTTAAACCTAAACGACATCCTCTTAGACCCATCATAGGGTTAGATTCGCTTAGACCTTCAACGATGTGAAGCATTTCTTCTTTTTCAGAAGCATCTTTACCAGTAGCTTTAAGAGCAGCAACTTCAGCGATTAAGTCTTCCTTGTTAGGTAAGAATTCGTGAAGAGGTGGGTCTAAAAGACGAACTGTAAGAGGTTTATCACCCAATTCTTTGAACATTGCATAGAAGTCAGCATATTGCATAGGAAGAAGTTTAGCTAAAGCTTCTTTTCTAGCTTCTGGAGTTCCAGCAATAATCATTTTTTGTACCCAAGGTAGTCTTTCAGGATCCATGAACATGTGCTCAGTTCTGCAAAGACCAACACCTTCAGCACCGAATTTAAGTGCATTGATGATATCTTTTGGAGTATCAGCGTTAGCTTCTACTTTGATTGTTCTGATTTCGTCAACCCAAGAGAAGAATTTGTTCCAGTTATCATCTATTTGAGCTTCAACTAATTTAACAGCACCAGCCATTACAAGACCTTTACCACCATCAAGAGAGATGACATCGTCTTTTCTATAAACTGTGCCATCAGCAGCTGTCAATGTTTCGTTGTCTAAGTCAATTTTAATATCTTCACAACCAGATACACAAGGTTTACCCATACCTTTAGCAACTACTGCTGCGTGAGAAGTAGCACCACCACGTAGAGTTAAAACACCTTGAGCAACTGCCATACCGTGAATGTCATCTGGACAAGTTTCAATACGAACTAAGATAACTTTTTCACCAGCTTCGCCTCTTGTAGCAGCTTCTTCAGTATCGAATACGATTTTACCAACAGCTGCACCTGGAGATGCGTTTACACCTGATGAAATTTTCTTAGCTTCTGCCATTGCTTTTGTATCAAAGCAAGGAAGCAAGATTTGGTTAACTGAATATGGATCAACCAATTGGATTGCTCTTTCTTTAGAAATAATACCTTCTTCACACATTTCAACAGCAATTCTTACAGCAGCTGCTGCAGTTCTTTTACCGTTACGAGTTTGAAGAATATATAATTTACCTTTTTCAATAGTAAATTCCATATCTTGAACGTCTTTGTAGCCAAGTTCAAGTTTTTTAGCGATATCAACGTATTGTCTGTATAGATCAGGCATTTCTGTTTCTAATTCAGCAATAGGTTTTGGTGTTCTGATACCAGCAACAACGTCTTCACCTTGAGCGTTTGTTAGGTATTCACCGTAGAATTTGTTTTCACCAGTAGCTGGGTTACGAGTGAATGAAACACCTGTAGCACAATCATCACCCATGTTACCGAATACCATAGATTGAACGTTAACTGCTGTACCAAAGTTGTGGTCAATTTTGTTCATGTTTCTATAAGCAACAGCACGAGGAATATTCCAAGATCTGAATACTGCTTCAATAGCTTCTTGAAGTTGTACATATGGATCTTGTGGGAATTCTTTACCAGTAACTTCTTTAATAACTGCTTTGTAAACAGGAATAAGAGATTTCAAGCCTTCTGCAGAAATTTCTGTATCTTGTTTAACGCCTTCTCTTTCTTTAACTTTTTCTAATTCAGATTCGAAGTATTTTTGTCTGTCCATTTCCCAAGCTACAGAACCGAACATAGTTAAGAATCTTCTGTATGAGTCATAGCAGAAGCGAGGGTTGTTAGTAAGCTTAATCATAGCTTCTACAGTTTCATCGTTTAAACCAAGGTTAAGGATAGTTTCCATCATACCTGGCATTGAAACTCTAGCACCTGAACGAACTGAAACCAATAATGGGTTAACAGGATCGCCAAATTTTTGACCTTTTTGTGCTTCTACTTCTTTTAAAGCTGTTCTTACTTCATCCATCAAACCTTCTGGCATTTTGTTACCAGCATTGATGTAATCCATACATGTTTCTGTTGTGATAGTCAATCCTGGTGGAACTGGTAGACCTAAATTTGTCATTTCAGCAAGGTTAGCACCTTTACCACCAAGGAGGTTTCTCATATCGGCATTACCTTCACGGAATAACCATACTCTCTTTTGAGCCATTTAATTTTCTCCTTTTCTCACTAAACTATACTAAGAAT
>SUTX01000020.1 GCA_015152465.1 Cyanobacteria bacterium SIG31
CTGTTATTGACAACAAGCGCGCTTGTGATGCCGCCATTCCCATGGTTTCTGTCCTTTGTTTGTCCCTTTGACATGGTTTACGGCTACTTTTGGACAAAACTTTAACGTTTTGTAGTAGATTGTTACAAAACTTAATAAACAGTTATCTACTTACCAGTGATTAAATATTATGTTATTCTAATATTTATGAAAAAAGTAATGTTATGGGCTATATTAATTATATTTATAGGGTTATGTCTAAAATCTTGTATGAAACAAGACATTCCTTATGAATACACAACTCAACAGGTTTTATCTGGCGAGCATAGGCTTCAACCCCCTAACCGCAATAAAAATATTACAATTAACAATATAGATTTTTTGCAATCTCAAGCTCCTTTAGGAACTTTTGGCGGAGAGTTAGTAATTTCCACAATCGGAGAGGGCCCAAAAACATTCAACCCTTGCAATACTAAAGATGCGACGTCTTCTACAATGGCCTCACTAATGTATGACGGATTATTAACAACTAATCCATATACCGGTGAAGTAGAACCATTATTAGCAAAATCTTTTAAAGTTAATAACAACGAATACGTCATTAAACTCAGGAAAGGCTTAACATGGACTGACGGAAAACCTATAACAGTAGATGATGTACTTTACACATACTGGGAAATTGTATTCAAAGGATTGGGGAACACTGCTACTCGTGATGCAATGATGATAGGAGGTAAGCTTCCTAAGCTCTATAAAATAGATGACTTTACAGTTAAATTTGTAACCCCAAAACCTTTTGCTCCATTTTTAAGACAGCTAACATATCCAATAGTGCCAAAACATTATTTTAAGCCTTATTCCGATATGGGTGATGCCGAATTCAATGCTTTTCTCAGCCCTAACACTCCACCACAAGAAATTGTCTCTAACGGTGCATTTAAGCTAAAGGAATATGTAGCAGCACAAAGAGTAGTTTTTGAAAGAAACCCTAACTATTACAAGATAAATCTAAAAAACGAAAAGCTTCCATATCTTGAAAAGCTAGTTTATTTAATAGTTGGTGATACAAATAATGAAATTTTAAAATTTGAAGCAAAAGAAATCGATGTATTATCTATTCGAGGAGCTAACGTTGCTAGATACAAGTTAAAGGAAGCTAATTCAGATTATAAAATACATAATCTAGGTCCAGACACTGGAACATTATTTTTGGTTATAAATTTAAACAACAGAAAAGGTACAAATGGCGCTTGGAACGTAGAACCTAAAAAACAAAATTGGTTTAGGAATAAAGACTTCCGTAACGCAATAGCTTGGGCAATTGACAGGAAATCAATTGTTCAAAATGTAGCTCACGGTGTAGCCGAACCTCTATATACAGCTGAAAGCTTAAACTCGATTTATCTAAATAAATCAATAAAAGGGCATCCCACCGATTTAAACAAATCTAAAGAGTTTCTTAGCAAGGCTGGTTTTATATTAAAAAACAACGAATTATACGATAAGGCAAACAACCGTGTTGAGTTTGATTTATACACAAACGCTGGCGTCCTTGAAAGAGAAGCAATCGGTGTAATGATAAAACAAGATTTAGAAGAACTTGGAATGAAAGTTAATTTTAAACCTATTGAATTTAATTCTTTAGTCAATAAGTTATCAAACACCAATAATTGGGATATGGCAATAATGGGGCTTACAGGATCTCCACTAGAACCCCACGATGGTAAAAATGTTTGGAAATCCAACGGGCCATTGCATCTTTTTAACCAAAGACCACAAAACTATAAAATTGATGATAGATTTGATTGGGAAAAAGAAATTGATAAAATATTTGAAACCGGAGCTTTAAAACTTTCTTATAAAGAACGTAAGCCCCTGTATGACAGATATCAGGAAATCATCTATGAACAGAACCCTATAATCTATCTTTATTCACCTACCAGAATAATTGCAATAAGAAAAATTTTCGGAAATATATTTCCTTCTTCACTAAGCGGTGTAGTCCATAATCTAGATGAAATCTTTTTAAATAAAGGAGACAACTAATATGGAATATTTACGCTATATAAGTAAAAGAGCCTTGCAGACAATTCCACTATTAATAATTGTTTCCTTACTAAGCTTTTTCATAATCAGATTATCACCAATCGATCCTATAGCTGAGTTAAGACTTAATCCGTCAATTTCACAAGAAACACTCGATAAAGAAATAAAAAGGCTTAATTTAGATAAACCTATTGGAATCCAATACATTTCTTGGGCGAAATCCTTTATAAAAGGAGATTTGGGATACACATCTGCAGGAGAAAAAGTTTCTACCAAGCTTAAGGAACGAATACCAAACACATTAATTTTAACCCTTGTTGTCATATTTATGACATGGTCGGTTGGAATACCGCTAGGAATACTGTCTGCAATAAAAAAAGAATCCGCTTTAGACCGACTACTAACGGTTCTTGCCAGTATAGGCATGGCAATACCATCATTCTTTCTTGCAATACTTTTATTAATTTTTGCTGTTAGAACAGGGTTTTTTCCTGTTGGCGGATTAACAAGCTACAATTTCAATGACATGGATATATTCTCAAAATTTTTTGATATCGCCAAGCATATATTTTTACCAGCAACTGTACTGTTTACTATTTCATTATCTGGGTTACAACGCCAAATGAGAGCAAACATGCTTGAGGTATTAGATTCTGATTATATTAAGTTCGCAAGAGCTAAAGGATTAAGCGAAAGTAAAGTCATTTTTAAACATGCTTTGAGAAATGCTATAAATCCTATGATAACATTACTTGGTTTTGAATTTGCAGGATTATTGAGCGGTGCTGCACTAACTGAATATGTTTTTCAATATCCAGGTCTAGGCAGACTAATATTGGAAGCCGTTATGAAGTCTGACATTAATCTCGTAATGGCGTCACTAATGATGGGAACCATAATGCTAATCGCAGGGAATTTAATAGCTGACATTTTATTAATGATTACAGATCCAAGACTAAGGCGGGGAGAAAAATAAGTGAATATCATAAGAAAAATACTAAAAGATAAATTTGCAAAGGTAGCGTTTTTCGTACTGTTGTTTCTTTACATAGTGATTCTCCTAGCTGACTTTATAGCTCCTTATAGCAAATATTACTCAAATAGAGACTTGTCTTATGCACCACCTAGCAAAATTTATACAATTACAACAGACGGAAAAATAAGCTTTCCTTATACTTATAACTATATAAGGGAGTTTGAACCTACACTAATGCAAACAATATATAAACAAGACCGAAGCCAAAAACACTACATAAAACTATTTGTTAAAGGCGAAACATATAAAATACTAGGCTTTATTCCTTGTAATATACACCTTTTTGGCACTAGCGATAACGGACAAATTTATCTATTAGGTACAGATATAAATGGGCGTGATGTATTCTCAAGATTATTATTTGGCGGTAGAATTTCTATGACTATTGGCTTTTTGTCGCTATTCATAGTTTTTCCAATAGGCTTACTTTATGGCGGTGTTTCTGGTTATTTTGGTGGATTAATTGATACCATGATGATGAGATTTGCCGAAGCTATAATGGCAATTCCAAGTTTTTACCTGTTAATAATACTAGCTGCAATTCTTCCATCTGGAATGACAAGCATACAAAGGTTTTGCCTCATCGTCGTAATACTTGCGCTTATTGGTTGGGCTGGCTTTGCCCGTGTAGTGAGAGGAATGGTTTTATCTATCAAAAATGAAGATTTTATTTCTTCTGCTAAAACAATCGGAGCATCAAATATAAGGATTATCCTAAGACACATTTTGCCTCAAACAACAAGCTATGTAATAATAGCAATGACATTATCGGTACCGTCATATATTTTAGCAGAATCTGGCCTAAGTTTTTTAGGTCTTGGGATTCAGCAACCAGATGCAAGCTGGGGGAATATGCTCAAAGAAGCTCAAGAATTCACTAATATTCTTTACAGACCTTGGCTTTTAGCACCAGGTGGGCTAATATTTATAGCTGTTTTAGCTTTTAACCTACTTGGAGACGCAGTAAGAGACTTTCTAGATCCAAAAAGCAAAATCAAAGGATAAAATTTTTATCTACGATAATATTAAGATTTTGTTACAAATAAAAACAAAATTATCCACTAAAAGATTGATTGAAAATCAAGTCAAAAAGGGGTATTCTAAAATAGATGGACAATAAACAACTATTAAAAAAACGTATAGAACAGATTGAGTTACAAATCAAGAGACTTTCTCAAAGCACTTCAAGCAATGAAGTTAGTGAGAGTTTGCATAATTCTTTAATCTTGCAAAAAGCTATATTAAAAAAAGATTTGGAAAACTTAAATAAGAATCCGCTTGTTGAAAAAATAAAAAAAATCATGCCTCATCAAGAAAAACTAATTTGCGATTATTTTAACTAAAAAATTCCCCCTTTTTTTTAATTTATGTTATAATTGTAACAACGGGGGATTTAATGCATACAGTAGATTATGAGAATAAGAAATCAATAAGAGAAGCTTTTGGAAAAGCATTGGTTGATATTGGAAAGTCTAATAACAATGTTGTTGTTTTAGATTCTGATTTGTCTTGTTCTACACAAACTAAATTCTTTGCAAAAGAATTTCCAGAACGATTTTTTAATTGCGGAATCGCAGAACAAAACATGATAACAACAGCTGCTGGTTTAGCTTTAACCGGCAAGATTCCATTCGCTGCAACTTTTGCCGTTTTTGCGACAGGAAGAACTTATGATCAAATAAGATCATCTGTCTGCTATCAAAAAGCAAATGTTAAAATAATCGGCACACATGGCGGTATTACTGTGGGAGAAGACGGTGCTACTCACCAAGCACTAGAAGATATATCGCTAATGAAAGGACTTCCAAACATGACCGTCATAGTACCTGCTGATTGTAACGAGTGTGCTCAAGCGGTTGAATATGCAGCTAAGGTTAATGGCCCAGTCTATATTCGTATACCAAGAAACAATTTGCCAGATATATATCCAACGGAATACAAATTTAATCCAAATAAAGCTGTATTATTAAGAGAAGGTGATGATGTAACAATCGTTTCTAATGGAGATGTTTTAGTTGAAGCCTTTAATGCCACTGAAATATTACACAAAAACGGTATTAATGCTGAACTTATCAGCTTACCTGTTGTTAAACCTATCGACATTGAAACTGTAATTAAAAGTGCACAAAAAACAAAATTTGTTATCACCATTGAAAATCATTCAATAAATGGCGGAATTGGTTCTGCTGTTTGCGAGATACTGTCAGAAAACTTACCTACAAGAGTTTTAAGAATCGGAGTAAATGACACTTTCGGACAGAGCGGGACTCCAAAAGATTTATTAAAGCATTATAAATTAGATGCTGAAAGTATTGTAAATAGGATAATGGAAAATTATGATTCAATTAAGGTCTGTCACTAAACGTTATAAAAATAACTATGCTTTAAAAAATATTAATCTTGATATATTATCAGGAGAGTTTGTTTTTATTACAGGGGCTTCAGGGGCTGGTAAATCAACATTAATGAAGATGTTATATAAAGAAGAAACACCTACTACTGGAACAGTTTTAATTGGCGGGATTAATATTGCTAATTTACCTTCCGACAAAGTTCCAAACTTAAGAAGATGCATGGGAATTGTATTCCAAGACTATAAGCTCTTGCAGAATCAAACGGTATACGACAACATTTCTTACGTTATCAGGACATTAGGTATAAGCTCATCAGACATAAAAACAAGAGTTACAGGGGCATTAAAAGTTGTTGGTCTTTTAGATAAAGCTCATGCAAAACCTTCAGAATTATCTGGTGGGGAGCAGCAAAGAGTAAGCATTGCAAGAGCTCTTGTAAATGGACCACCACTTTTAATTGCAGATGAACCTACTGGTAACCTAGATCCTAAAAACTCTTTAGAAGTTATGCAAATACTAGAACAAATTAACCAAAGAGGAATTACTGTAATCGTATCGACACACGATTACACATTAGTAGATCGTTTCAGAAAAAGAGTTCTCACTCTAGAAAATGGTGAAATCATAAGAGATATACAGGCAGGTACTTATGGACAATAGCAGGCATCAATTAAAAAAACAAGTGAAGAAACATATTCCTAAGGACTGGCTCTGTGAATTAAGAATCGCTTATAGAATCCTTATGGAAGCAGTTAATGATATTAAAAGAACAGGAATTATAAACCTTGTTATTATAACAACAATGGCAGCAATTTTAACCATTTTTGGTATATTGTTTAGATTTACAATTTCACTTTCAACATTTGCTGGTGAACTAGGTAATGTTTTAGAGATTTCTGTATACTTAAGACAAGATGCAAATTCGGGCATAATAAAAGATAGAGTACGCGAAATTAAGCATGTAAAAAGCGTTCGTCTTATCCCAAAAGCAGAGTCATGGGATGGTTTAAGGAAAGAACTAGGACTTCAAAACGACATGGCAAATCCTTTGCCTGATACCTTAAGAGTTAGAGTTGATAAACCAGAAAATATAACCGATGTATTTAATCAAATAAAATCAGTTTCTGGCGTTGAAGATATGGGCTACGCAAAAGAACTTGCAAAAAAAATACAGTTCTTAACAAATATAGTTAACACAACAATGGTTTTTGTAGTGATAATATCTGCAGCACTAACAATTACAATTATAAACAACACTATACAACTCGTAATTCAATCCAGAAAAGAAGAAATTGAAATAATGCGACTAATGGGGGTTTCTAACTGGTATATAAAAACACCGTTAGTTATGCAAGGCGCATTTTATGGTTTTGTAGCATCCATAATTGCTGTACTTCCACTAAACTGGATTCAAGGATTATTGCTTAACATTCATAAATTTTTCTTGATTCCTGCGCCTGCTTATGCACAAAATATAGTTATAATATCATTACTCCTAATCGGAACTGCTTTTGGGGCTAGTGGTAGCTTATTATCAATAAAAAAACACTTGCAAGTATAGAATGAGGTAAAATATGGACAAGACAATTGAGCTAGTAAATGCAATCAAAGACATTCAAGCAATGCCTAGTGTTATAGTTAGAGTATTAAACGTAATGAAAAAACCTACTGTTAGTATGAAAGAGCTTGGTGATATCGTGATGTATGACCAGTCACTTACAATTAAAATACTAGCACTTGTAAACTCTGCGTATTACGGTTTTTCTCAACAGATTAGTTCAATCAGCATTGCTCTTTCTTTACTTGGAATGGTTAAGGTTAAAAACATTATTGTTGCAGTAGCAATGAAGCCAATGATGTCTAATGCTGGCGATAAGGAACTTTGGAAACATTCTATTAGAGTTGCAGCCGGTTGTGAATACCTTGCTAAATTAACTAAAATAATGGACTCAGATGAAGCTTTTATTGCAGGATTTATACATGACGTTGGTAAAATTGTTTTACACATGACTGATCCTAAACTCTACAATAAAGTTATAGATGCAACTAACGATGGTGCAGATATTTTAGATGTAGAACGTAAGTATTTCGACTCAGATCACGTTAAAACAGGTTCATTACTTGCTAAAAGATGGCAATTACCTATATTATTAGCAAATATAATTTCATATCACCACAATCCAAGCTTATCTTCAATCCCTGTTCCTTGTAACTTAGTTTGTGCGGTTGATAAATTAATGCAAGAAAATTTCAACCCTAATTTACTAGATAAAGACTTTATGAAAACTTTGGGTATTGATTTAGATGATATTGAAGATTTAAGGCAAGCTATAAGACAAAAAGCTGATCTTCTTATCTCTGAATTAACATAATTAGGGTGACTCATGACTAACAAAATCGTTCTCATTTCTGATGATTCAAACTTTTTTGACTATCTAAGATGTAAGCTTGAATTAAGAAAGAGTGACGAACTCTTTGTCTTCAATTTTGATGATATTCCTGACAAAATACATTTACTTGAAACTAGTGTACTAATTGTCAATAGCGAGAACGCAAAAGAAAAAACTCTTGAACTACTTAGCATCTTCAAATCAACACCCATAATTGTCATGGCTTACAACGATGACGATAATTTTAAAAAGAAATGCTATAGAGCAGGAATGCTTGATTTTATGTCCCTATTAACCCCTGATGCGGAATTTAGAACTAGAATATTACCTGCATTAAGCCTGGCAGGATTATTAGAAAAAAACAAGCAATACCGTAATATATTGGTAAAAAATAACATTTTAACAGATAATAATGAAGTATTTTTAAATTACGAATCTGTTATTGAAAAAGAACTAGAAGAAATTAATAAACGAAAAGCTAAGGCTGTTTTTATAGCTATTTCACCTTCTGACAAGACAAAACTTAAAATTACTCCAAACACCATCGAGACGATTATACTCAATAATATCCGCAAAAATGATATTTTAATGAATTATGCACCTAACAAATATTTCTTAATATTGCTTAACATCGATTTAAGCAACGCAGAAAAATTGTGGCAAAAAATATCAAACAATATGCCTTATAAGATATATGCGGTTTTAACTAATATTACAAATCAAAAAAAAGAACAGCTGATCAATGAATCACTAAACAAACTACACCAAGCAATAAATCTTGATAAAACTGTAGTTAATAATAAGGCTGAAATATTAAATCCTACCAACAATACCAGATATAACATAAACCCATATAACAATTTTAAAATATTCAGACAAGAATTTGAGAAAAAAATTGAACAAGTTATTTCTCCTGTTTTTTACCAAATGCAACAAAAGTATTCTGGTAAATTTAACGGTATTACATTGGAACAAAATTCCGGCGAGGGTTATGGCTCATTCTTTATTAAAGGAAAATATTCTTCAAGCTCTTTTAAAATATCCTGTCCTGGATTTTCAAAAATTAATATTGATATTACTTCCCAAAAAGGTCAACAAAATATTGATACTAAAAGAATCTCATTAGAACCTGAAGAATTAGAAGTCGGACTATTACAAGATTTATTAGAACAATTTATTATAGAATATAAAAGAGAGGCTGAAAATGATTCTTAATCAAGACAACACATTAATGATTATAATTGATATTCAAGAAAAGCTTGTTAATGTAGCATTCAACAAAAATTCTTTAGAACAAAAAGCGATTAAACTTGTATCAGCTATGAAGACTTTAAACATTCCAACAATAATTACAGAGCAATACCCAAAAGGGCTCGGTGAAACAATAAAATCCATAAAAGATACTGGGATAGAAGCTTTGTTTTTTGAAAAAACAGATTTTAATGCATTAAAAGACAAAATTTTACTCCAAAAACTAAAAGAAATAAATAAAAAACAAATTATACTATTTGGCATAGAAACACACATTTGTGTTCATCAAACAGCTGCAGCTCTAGTTAATCTTGGTTATGATGTAACAATAGCCAAAGATGCTTGCGGAAGCCGTGCCGAATCAGAATATCTGTCAGCATTAGACTACATGAAAACATATGGTTGCAAAATAAAAACAACTGAAATGATTATTTTTGAGTTATTAAAAACTGCCAAACACCCTAATTTTAAAGAAATACAAACCCTAATAAAATAAATGTAAACTTTTGTAACAATAATATATAAACTTGAAATACACTTTCTCTAATCGTTTTTATATATATGTAAGATAAAAATGATGGTGAATTAAGATGACAGTCGCAAATTTACATGAAACAATTCAAGCAAGCATTTTAAGAAGAGCTGAGTTACAGTTAGAAATTTCTGAATTACAAGCTCAAAAGACACTTGCTACATATTCACAAGCTGATTTACAATCATTATTATCATCAGAAAAACACTCTGTAAGAGATTATTTCAAAGCTCTTTATGAAGGTGATGAAGAATTACAAGCTCAATATTTAGATTATACACAAATTCCTGATTTTGAAGAACAAATTGATAAAATTACAGCTGAATTTCAAGAACAACTTGAAGAATTAACAGCTTGGGAAACTGCAATAGATGCTCAAATCACTACAAATGATGCTGAATTAAAAGAAATTGATGCATATTTAGATTCTTATAAACAAATGCTTTCTTCTAATATCCAAGAAGATTTTAATTTCGGATTAAACGGTTAATCTATTAACCCAACAAATAAATTCCGAGTAATGCAAAGATAATGAGAGCAGTATTAAAATGCAAGAAGGTTGGGATACAAGTATCATAGATGTGGTCATGTTGCCCATCTGCATTAAGTCCAGAAGTAGGACCTAAGGTTGTATCAGATGCAGGAGACCCTGCGTCACCTAATGCCGCCGCAGCAGCAATAAGCACGACAATCTGAGAAGTATTAAAACCTAATTTTAGACAAATAGGAACAAACAAAACTGCTAGTATTGGAATAGTACCAAAAGAAGTTCCTATTCCTATTGTTATAAATAAACCTAACAATAATATTATAAAAGATGTCAATAGTATATTTTCAGGCATTATTCCTATGGTCAAATTAACTAATTCAGCTATTGCACCAGAATTTTTAAGTACTGATGCAAACCCAGCTGCAACAAGCATAACAAAAGCGACATAACCCATTAAGTAGATTCCCTCATTCATCATGTGATCCATTTTCTTTTTAGATACAACATTAAATGAAAATATAATACCTAATCCAACGAGGGCTCCTAATGGTAATGATTGAGTTAATAATTGAACAACAAATGTTGATATTGCAGCTATAACAATAATTAAAACTGTATAATTTGAACAGTTATTTTCAACTTGCATATCGAACACAAGGTTCTTCTGTTCATAATTACGAGGTTTTTTATAAGTTATAAGAATAGCAACTAAAAGGGCTACAATCATTCCTAAACCAAGAATCAAGGTTGATTTCCAAACATCGCTTCTAAGAATATTTACACCATTTTGCAACAAATTGTCAGCAATTAAATTCTGAAAAATAAGTCCAAAACCAACTGGAATTGTTATGTATGGCATCTTTAAACCAAAAGCTAAGACTGAAGCAATAGCCCTTCTATCCACATTTAAAGTATTCATAGTTGCAAGCAAGGGGGGAATTATAATAGGTATAAACGCAATGTGTATAGGAACAATATTTTGCGAAGCCATTGCAATCAAAGCCAATATTGTCAACAGAATCCATTTCTTTCCAGAAATAATATCTGAAATTTTTGACGACATTTTATTTGTAAAACCTGAATGTGCCATTGTCGCAGCAAAAGTACCAAGTAGAATATAACTTAAAGCTGTTTCAGAATTATCTCCCATACCAGAAATAAAAGTATTCATGATTTTAGAAATATCCATTCCCGCAAGTAGGCCTGCAACTATAGTAGAAACAATAATTGCAAGCAAAACATTAATATGCTTCAAGCACAAAACACAAAGTAAAATAATAGAAATTACAGCAGGGTTACATATAATTTCCATATTAAACAACTTCTTCCTCTTGAAGTAAGCTGATAAGCTCAATCGCAACTTCTTTTTGAAGAGATTCTGGCATTAATTTTAAATATTCAAAAGATTCCGCAATTTTCTGATCAGTATCATACCAGCGTCTTAAAACATAATTAAAAGCATCTGTTAATATATTTTCAGATAAATCAATACCATTTTCTCTAGATTTTTGTACAATTAAATCAGCACACTTATACTGAGACATAATATTTGCATTTCGCATTAAACTTACTGCCAAACTTACTGTAGGATCAATATCATACCAGCGTTTATTCATAACACACCTTCTTATTATAGACTATTTTTATAGTATATTTTTTAACTTACTTTGTCAATGTTGAAATTATCTCAGAACGTTTCTCTAACTGATTTAAACAAAATTTTAACGTTTTTTCTTTTGAAGTATCACCCTTAAGAATTTCAATATTTGTTTTCGGAACTTTAAATTTTTTAGATAAAAATTCTATTAAAGCTTTGTTTGCTTTATTTTCAAGAGGTTGAGCAGTAACTTTAACTTTAATAAACTCTTCTTCAATGATAATCTCATTTTTAGAAGAATTTGGAACAATTTTAACCTTTATAATTAGTCCATCATCAACTTCTCTTATTAGATTTGACACAAAAGCTCACCCTATACCTTTTGGAAAACCATAACATATTCATGTTTGAAGATATAAAAGCCCCCAGCTAGAGCTCTATAACGCCATAGATTAGCCGTTTTACCCTTAGCTCGTTCATTACCTTGCATATCTTTTATGATAATAGCTTTTGTTATAAAGCCCAACTTATTCATTCTAGCCATACATTCAAAGCCAAGAGGTATATGCTGAGAATTTGCATACTTATCACCAATTATCAAACACGCAAAACGGCCTTTTTCCAGCATGTCATAACCGTTTTTAGCAACTTTTTCAAATAAGTCATAGAATTCCTCAGTTGTCGCACAGTTTGATAAATCTTCTTTCTTATCAGAAAATTTAATTATATCATCATAAGGAGGATGAAGCATCAACAATTGAGCTTTCTTCGCACCCATAACATCTAATCTAGCTTTTATCTTTTCTTTTGCCAATTCACTTGCTGAGTCAGCACATATAATATTCACATCAGTGACTAATTGTTTTGGAGTAAACTTTTCAGAAACTTTTTCAGCTAAATCATCTTTTAACTCAACACCAATACATCTACGTTCCATATTAATGGCCTCAATACCAGAAGTGCCTGAGCCGAAAAACATATCTAAAACAATGTCACCTTTTTTGGTATAACGTTCGTAAATCTGTTGAGCTATTTGCGGAATATAATTCCCATGATACTCATTAGAATGTCCCCCCTCTTTTAAACGAGTAGGAAATTCCCACAAAGTATCCGTTTTAACATGATCGTAATCACGCCAAGCTTTCAAGTTAATATCACTATAACCTGTTGTTTTAATAGCCTTGTCGTCAACTACTTTTAAATTAGCTTTCGCTACAACTTTTTTCTCTTTTAAATTTGATTTAACCATAACTTTCCCCATTTAACATTTAAAGTGTAATGGATTTATTAAGATTTGTAATCAAATAAATAGATGATATTAAGCTTATTTTAGTTTACTAATTAAATTACTTTTATAATATACAAGCAATTTATCTAAGGATTCAGCAATTTTTTGGCATGAAACTTGTTTTTGTTTGCAAAAGATATTAAACATAAAACTTGGCGAATAAAAATTTTCCACAACCCGTATCTTTCTATTACTAATCAATGCCATAGCCCAAAACCAAGCATTCTCATTAATTTGTTGTAAAAAAATATCTTTTCTAAAAACCTCTTGCGTAAAACATTTTGGAGGATACAAAACTCCAAAAGTATCTAACATAAGATTATTAAAACTTGCCGAAGTGCTTTCAAAATTGGATGATAAGAAAAATTTTTCATTCATAATTTTAATCTTTAAAGCCTGATTCACATTAATACATTGCGGCTGAGCAATATATGATAAATATAAGTTATTCAACCAAGTTTTACTGTAACAAATACCATCTTCCGCCGTTACAACTATTGCATTGGGAAAATCTTTTAACGCATAAATTGTTTTTGTATAAGAACCGATATGGTCAACAAATTTAATTTCCAACCCGTTTTTTATAAATTGAGTTATTTCATAAGGTAAACATAGCAAATCCTCAAAATCCCTATCTAAGTACAAAACAACTCTATCGGGTTTTAAATCCTGATTCAACAATGAATAAATAGTTTTTGGTAAGTATTTAAAATTTTCTCTGCAACTTGAAATCGAAACAATTATAGGTGTTTCTCGTTTTATTAAATTAACTCCAACGTAGTTATTAAGCGGGGTCATTATCGGCGACATCAATGTTTTCAAATCATCTAGCCACATAAAAACTTACTCCTCACCGCTTCTAGTTCGTCCTCTTTAGTTTGGAGTAAACCTAGAATTTTTTGTTCAAATAGGTAATCAAAAATTTTTCGATAAATTTCTCCTGGTTTAATACCTAACTCACAAATATCATCACCAGTTAATTCCAGCCTTATATTTTTTAAACTCTTAAAAAATATTTTTACAACAGTAAAGTCAACAGCAAAAGCATACATAAGAATACTTTCAACTGGACAATTTTTAAACAAACAGTAGATATCATATTCCGATTCAGGTTTAATGTTTTTAATCAAATTGAAATTATCTATGATTTCTTGTTCAGTTTTTGTAAGCTCTAAACGAGTCAGGTTATAAAGCCCAGCGTAAACAAGCCAAATATTTTCTGGATTAACCTCCCGAATAAAATCGATAACCTCAAAATTACAAGGCTGAACAGCCTGTTCAGGACCTAAAAGTTTATAGATACTTTGTTTTACAAAGTTATGATATACTTCAGCATTATTAAGATTAAAAGTCTCTTTCAACTCTTTTTTTAGACGATGGTAAGACATGTCGTAATTAATCTTTGATAAGTATTCGTCTTGTAGTTTTTTTGTTGCATCATCTAGTTTAAAACCAAAACGCACTGCAAATTTTAATGCTCTAATTATACGAGTAGGGTCATCAATAAAGCTATCAGAATGTAAAACTTTTATTTTTTTATTTTTTATATCTTCTAAACCACCAAAATAATCAATAATTTCACCCGTAACAGTATTTTTAGCCATTGCATTTATTGTAAAATCCCTCCGTGCCAAATCATCACGCAATGCACAACCAATATTGTCAACAATCGGGAGATGTCCTTTTTTAGGATATATTTCAGTTCGTGTCGAAGCAATATCAACTTCTTTATTATCAATAAGGACTCTAACCGTACCGAAATCGGGATTTTCTCTAACAATTTCAAAGCCTTTTGCTCGAGCAAAATCGATAGCATTCCCCTCATAGCAAAAATCCGTGTCTAAACTAGGTACCCCGAGAATTTCATCTCGAACCACTCCACCTACATAATATAAATTTTTATCTTTAATCTCTACTACCATTTTCTTTATTATATTTTAAAGATGAAATTAAAGCACTTATTATAAATGCTAACCCTAAAAGCCCTGTTATCACCTCGTGAATATGTTTAAAAGTCGATGCAAACATCAAACAAGCAAGAACACCAATTGCCCAATGAGCACCATGTTCAAGGTAAATAAATTGCTTAAGAGTTTTCTTCTCTACCAACATAATCGTTAACGAACGGACAAACATTGCTCCAATAAACAAACCAATAGTAATAATTATAATATCTTTACTCAAAGCAAATGCGCCTAGCACCCCGTCAAGAGAAAAAGATGCATCAATAAGTTCAAGATAAAGAAAACCGACTAGTCCTGAACACTTAACTGCGTCTGCACATAATTTTGCTCGTTCTTCCTGACGTTTTTCAAGCCATTCTGCCAAACCGTCAATGATTAAATAAGTTACAATCCCTGCTACTCCAGATTTCAAAACTGGTAATTGCAAAGCAGGCTCAATTTTAAACATTAGCAATCCTAAAATTGCAAGTGTAATTATCGAACAAATTCCCCTTACAGACGATAAGCATTGCAATTTATGTTCAATAAAAGGTATCCAATGTACTTCTTTTTTTGCTTCTGTAAAATAATCTAAAAACAACATTAATAAAAAAGCACCACCAAAAGTTACAATTGGCGAATGTGTTAATTCTAAATAATGAGTGTATTGACTTACGTCATTAAGAGCCATATTGAGTACATTTATTATATTTAAGTTCGCAAATATTGCAACCACTGCTAAAGGAAAGACAAAACGCATACCAAAAACCGCAATCAAAATTCCCCAAGTTATGAAACGATGCCGCCATTTTTCAGACATCTTTTCCAATTTCATAGCATTAACAACAGCATTGTCAAAAGATAAACTAATCTCCAATATTGCCAATACAAAAGCTATAAACACACAAGTTAAACCTGTGCCATTATGAACACGTTCGCCCCAGAAATAAGCCCCAATAAGACCTAAAACCGTAACCAAATATGAACTAAAAAAGTATTTTAACATAAAGCACCTTATCCTTGTTTTTATAATAAATATTATATTATAAAAGGATTGAAAAATATAATAACACACGCTATACTGCTGACACTAAAAGTCTAATATTGGGTATAAAACTAGGAGGAAACTATGTATAGACGATTATTATCAGGCTTTTTATTAACTAACTTATTAGCATTAAATGTGCTGTCATCATTTGCTAATGAATGTAACTCTTGTTGCAGAATCGAGCACCTTGATGTACATAGAGAAGCTCCGTGCAATGAAGTAATAGTAAAAAACATTGAACGCACAGTTAAAGAAGGAAACGTTCTGGAATTTGCATTTAATGAAAACTTTTATTCTAAATGTCAAAAGGCTGGAGATATAGTACACTTTGTTGTACCGGAGTCAATTTACACTTGCGAAGGCACATTAATTTTACCCGCAAACTCAAAAGTAATTGCAGAAGTAACAAAAATAGAAAAACCTAAAATTTTTAATAAAAATGCTAAAGTGAGTTTAATTTTTAGAAAAATTCTTTTTCCAGATAACAGTTGCATTGACATAAAAGCAAGACCATTCACAAAAGATTGTAAACTAAAAGAGGGCCCTTGGATGACAGCAGGAAAGCTTCTACTCTCAACAATCGGTCTCGGTGCAATCGGAGCTGGAGCGGGGGTTGGCTTTGCATTTATACCTAATCCAGCAAAAATTGGAACAGGGTTAGCAATAGGGATTCCTGTCGGAGCTGGAGTTGGACTAGTTACAGGATTAATTACACCTGGCTTGCACTATAAAGCAAAGTACGGAGAACGAGTCTATGCACTTTTATTAGAAGAATTTTCTGTTTGCGAGTGTCAAAAATAAAAATAGGTGTGCTCAAAAATAGCACACCTATTTTTTTATTTTATTTTCACTATTTGTTAATTTCAGGCAGATTTTCTAACATATATTTTTCAAAAACTTCCGCATTCATTAGTGTAGCTTGTGATGGGCTTTTCACATTTGATACTGCAAAAGCTTTTGTATCACCATTTATAATAACTTCTCGAGCCATAAATTTTTCACCATTTTTATCATTAAAATGTATAATTGGCCCACCGGTTGGTTTAATATTTTTTGTAGTAATTACGCTATTAGGATCTGTAACGGTAGAATTACCTTTAAAAGGTCTATAATAAGCTGATTTAAAGCATTGTTTATTATCTACTACCAAATCATTTTTACTATCACTATCAACCGGTTCATTTTTAGCTTTATAACATAAATTAGCACTTCCTATTTCTTGCAAATTAAAGTTTGTTGAAATCATATAATCATTTCCTTTCTAAACTGTTGATTTTTCTAAGTTTTTATCTATAAATTTTTCTGTAACTTTTATTCCGGCTTTCTTTGGTGAACCAAGTAAACCTCCCAAAATTTCTCCAGTGCCTAAACCAGCAAGAGCGGAAAGCCCAGTCATTATCGGATTTTTCATCGTTTTATAGCCTATTACTCCACCCGCAACCCCTCCTAACAACATAAGTAAAACATTTCGCCATTTAGTTTTTTTTATAGTTTTTTTTCTATTGGAAATAAAATCATCAGCTTCTTGCTCAGACACCCTAAAGGTTCTAGAATAACCTACACGATTATCATATACACCAACAAGTTTGGTACCATTTGAAGATGAAGCGACACAAGGGTCCGGGTCAATTCGTTTACCAAAAGATATCGTCATTGGATAAGTTTCCTTTCAAATATTTTTACCTACAAATATGTAAAAACAAAAAAAGTAAAAAAGTTGCTTCTCCCCCATCCCACCATATCATATCATATAGGGGATTATAACTGAGTTTGAGCCTTGTCAAAAAATGTATTTACATTACTTAACAATTGATTATTTGTAAAGAATTTTTACATAAAAACTTAACAATACAAATAAAAGTCTGGTATGACTTTTATTTAATATTATGTTGGCTTTTTTATTCTAACACTGTTTGTTTAGTTAGGTTAAGAAATAATATTTTTGAGAACACGCTCAGTTTTGGAGTATATTGAAAGGCAGATCTCCTAAAATGAGATGTGCGCTACGCTTGCGTAGCAGAATTAAACTAGCTATATGTATTACCCTTCGCTATCGTCTCAAAAACATTATTTCTCAACTTTATTATTATGAGACAGACATATTTGTTTGATTAACGATAGTGAGGGGCTAAACATTAAGGCCACCCTCATCCGGTGCAAGGCACCACCTTCTCCCATCAAGGGAGAAGGTTAATTAATGAGCTACAAAACCGAACGTGTTTAAGCAAATAAATATGTCTGTCGATAATACTAATCTTAAAAGACAAAATAATACTATCTTATTGCTTCTTTTGCATCTCTTATTTGCAGACGTTTCTCTAATTCACCAGCTGGTTGATAGAATGGTGATACAGTCATGACTTTTGCTGCAATATCTGGATAATGATAAATAAATCTTAATTCATCATCTGTTAATGGCTTTTGAGTATGAACGTTCGCATAGCGGGCAAGTTCAAGAATGTTTCTTGCCTCATTTTCATCCCTAAACTCTAATTCAAGCTTGTCATAAACATTTCTGAACCCCTTAATTCCGCCATATTCGCCAGTCGTAATCATACGACCTGTTTCAATAATTTCAGGTTCACCACGTCCAAGTTCTTCAAAGTCATATAATTCATAATTTCTTCTATCTTTTAATGCACCATCGGCATGAATTCCTGACTCGTGGGCAAAAGCATTATCACCTACGGCAGGCTGGTTTATAGGAATCGGTAAGCCAAAAGCATAAGCCGTGTATTTAGCTAATTTCCACGCTTTTGACAAGTCAATATTTTCATCAATAACCTTTTCACTATTTTTAAATCCAGCTGATTTCAAAGTAGCTAACAAACAAGATACTAAATCAGCATTTCCAGCTCGTTCTCCCATGCCGTTAACCGCTGTATTTATGTATGCATCAACTCCAGCATCTAATGCAGCTCTTGCACCCTCTACAGAACAAGCAACAGCCATTCCTAAATCGTTATGGAAATGCATCTCGATAGGCATTTGAGTTTCTTTAGCTAATTTATAAATTCTTATATATGTTGTATGAGGATCTTCGTAGCCTAATGTATCACAATATCTAAAACGGTATGCACCACATTTTTTAGCTTCTTTAGCAATTCTAATCAAATAATCTAAATCACTTCTAGAAGCATCTTCAGCGTTTACACCTATAATTTTAGCACCTTTATCAACCGCACATTCAACAGCTTCACAAGTCATTCTTAAAATATCGTCAGCTGTCTTTTTGCCCAAATACTTACCCATTATCATTTGTTCAGAGGTAGACTGAGAAAGATTACAGTTTTCTAATAAAGGACAATTAGCAAAAGACTGCTCTACATCACTTGCAATAGCTCTCATCCAGCCAGAAAGTTTTGTCTTTGTAATAACCCCACGTTTTACAAGTTCTAAGTTTGCATTCAGATAATTCAATTCGTGCATAGTGGTTGGAAACCCAAACTCAGATTGAGTGATTCCCATATCATTCAGCATCAAATTAATCATAGTTTTCTGTAGTTTTGCTAACCCCAATCTTGAAGTTTGCACTCCGTCTCTATTAGTTACATCCACAAAATAAATTTTTGGCATAGATTTTCCTCTCACAAATACTGTAGATTGTATTTTACAATATTTATTAACCCCTCGCAAGTAAAGATTTTATAAATATTTTACAAACTTTTTACAAACATTATACTTTTCTGAATAACGTTTCAATTCTTTAATCACAACACTTGACAATATAAATACTGCAAGTAAGTTTGGAACAGCTAAGAATAATGTCACAGCATCAGACAAATTAATTATTGACTGAAAATTCATCGCCGAACCAGCAATTATACATAAGCAATAAATAGCTTGAAAAACACGAGTTTTAGCAACGCCCTCACCAAACAAGAATCCCCACGCTTTTTGTCCATAATATGAGCCACAGAGCATTGTTGAAAGCACAAAGCAGCTCGCCATAATTGTTAACAAGATAGGATAAGCAGGACAAATAGTTGCAAATGCTTTTGAGGTTAATTCAATACCTGCAATACCATCGACAGTTAAATAAGCTTGTGAAACAACAATAACAAAAGCTGTTGCAACACCAACAATTACAGTATCAACAAAAGGTTGTAGCATTGATATAAAAGCTTGTGCTACAGGTTTATTTGTATTGACCGCACTAAAAGCAATTGGAGCAGTTCCAAGCCCAGATTCATTAGCAAACATGGCTCTTCTAAAGCCCCATAACAAACAAGCAAAAGCTCCACCGGTCATTGCTCGTGGTGAGAATGCTTCTCTAATAATAAGCTGAATAGTTTCAGGGAAATGATGAATATTCACCAAACAAACTAAAAATGCGCTAGCTACATATAATGAACACATAACAGGAGTAACTTTTGATGTAAATTTACCAATAGCCTTTATACCACCAATAATAGTAAACCAAGTAATTACAGCAACAATTGTTCCTAATATCCAGCCATTGTTAGCAAAAATACTATTTTCGCCACCAGTCACCTCTGTAAACTGAGCTGTCATAGCATTAATTTGGAATAGATTCCAGCCACCTATCATTGCAAATATACAGCAAACAGCATAAATCTTTGATAAAGAAAGTCCTAACTTTTCACCCCATTTCCCAAAGCTTCTAAAAGCAACTGGAATATAGTACATTGGCCCACCTGAAACAGTACCATCAGGATTTGTTTGTCTAAATTTAACCCCTAACAGTACTTCAGAAAATTTTAAAGCCATTGAAAATAATCCTGCAACTATCATCCAAAAAATAACTCCAGGTCCACCTATTGATACAGCCGCAGCTGAACCTGCTACATTACCAATACCTGCAGATGCAGAAATTGTAGCACTTAGAGCCTGAAAAGATGATAGTTCTCCTTTTTTCTTTCTCTGATAACCGTTTTGAGTTTTATGCTTATAGTTATTAGTAATTAGCTTTACAGCGTGCTTGAATCCCCAAAAGCCTATAAAGCCCGTTCTAAATGTAAAAAATAACGCTGCTGAAATCAATAAAAGCACCAAAAATTCGACCTTAACTTCACCAATCATTACATATGAAAAAATTAAGCCCGAAATTTTATCAGCTATCGGCGCTAAAGCGCTATCTATAACGGCATCTAAGTTCATACTTACATTCTATAATAAACAAAGAGAAAAGCAAAATAACAGACATCATTGCTAAAACTAACCACTAATACATCTCCATGAGGAGAGCGAACTGCGAGCAGAGGGCGAAAGCGGAGCGAAGTCCCGTTTAATGCGAGCGGGTCAAGACAAGGCTGGGGAGAGGTGTCAACCAGCTATCGATATCAACAAAGCAGAGAGCCCCTCATCGGGGCTCTCGATCTATTTCGACTATAATGTCCCTTAACAGGGGATACATACGATTTAAAGTTTAGCCTGAGAATGTCTTATAAGATTTTTCAATGTTTTCATCAATAACCTTTTCTAAGGCTTCAATTTCTGTTGTAATTTGCTTTCTATTATTGTCTAAGCGTTGAAGTTTTAATTCTAAGTTTCTATCTTGTTGTTGAATAACTTCAGTTCTTGCATTGATTTCTTTTTGTTCTTTATCATATAAATACTGTTCATATTCATACTTAGCCATTGCATCGTCATAAGCTTTAGTATCTGTTTCAGTTGCTGCTTCTAATGGAAGAGTTTGATATCTAACAAGTCCACCATTTTCAAAGATAGGAATATCAATAGCTGTTATTCTACCAGAAGCGTCAAAGGTTAGATTACATCCATCTTTCCACTCTGTTGCAGTGTATGTACCCATTCCGAAAGAATACACTTCAGCAAAGCTATCTTGACCGTGTACATCAGTATATAATGAGAACTTAAATGTACCATCACTATCTTGGTAAACCAAGAAATCTTCTGGCTGAATATCACCTTCTTCACCATAGGTATTTGTAATAGCTTGTCTATACTTAGCATCGTAACCTGGGTGATTTTCAAACTCTGTCCATGTCATTGTAGGTTTATCAGATACTGTCACTTTACCAGCATCTGGGTTAGCCATTGACTGACCAGACGCAGATCTTTCCATATAGCTTACACCAGATTTGAAAGTGTAAGTACCGTCATTTTCTTCAAAATCACTTGCCACAGCGTGTCTTAAAGTACCATTTTCTACTACATAGTAGTTTGTAATATTTTTTACACTTTTAGGAGTGGTCTCTTCTTCAATTGCGTACGCATTTTCTTTATTAGCATCTGTACATTTTTCACGCTTATATATATCTTTCACTGTATCAAAAGTTTCACCTGCTTTATGAAGCACAAAAGTAGTACCCTCAAGTATATAAGCATCTTCGCCCAACGGACTATTAGCAGCAAGCCTAGTAGAAAGAACCATTACGTCATCACCAATTGCGACATTATCTTGTCCCATATTTTTATAATTATCGGTTTTAACAGTTGTTTCAACAGGAGCAACATTAATAGTTTCAGCACCCTTGCTAACAACAGCTTTGCCATATTCTTGTTGTAGGCCTGCACCTGAAAGAGTTTTCTTTATTTCAACGTTATAAGATTCACCTGATGGTTTTACAGATCCAATTGTAAAATTAGAAGCCCCGTCATTTCCAGTATATACAACAGTTGTGTACTCACTTGTTAATGGTGGAGTCGGAACTTTCATATCCAACAAGGTATTATATAGATCTGTCACTTGTTGTGATAAAACCGTTCTCTCTTGGTTAATTTGTTGACCTTGATATTCCAAGTTTGATTGTTGTGCAATCAATGATAAATATCTAGCCTGTGATGCTGCCATACCCATAGTTTTTGCTCCTTTTCCTTTTGTTCTTAATAGTTATTACGGCATTTTTCTAAAAAACTTTAAATTTTTTAATATAATTGTTACATTTATTTACAATTCTAATAATTCTTTGTTTATAGTATCATTATCATAGATAGCGGAGGGTTAGTTATATAATGACTATTACATTAGAACAAAAACAGGGATTAGTTGCTGGTGACGGGCTTTTGCCTGTAAAGATGGCTCAACATGCAAAAGAAAATGGCTTTGACGTTGTTGCCATATCACTATCAAACGATAATTATAATCTTTTAAAGAAATACTGTTCTAAAGTTTATTCTTTCTGTCCAGGAGAAGTTCAAAAAATAGAAGACGCATTAATGGCAGAAGAGATAAAACAAGTAACTTTTTTAGGCAAGGTTAATAAAACCGTACTATTGAAACGTCCTAAATTTGATGCAAGAGCAATTGAATTTATAAAAAAAGCTATCAGATTAAACGATGACAAAGTTATGTTAATGATTATTGAAGAATTTGAGCAAAAAGGAATACAAATTCTTGACCAAACATTATTTATTAAAAATCTAATGATTCCATCTGGAGTTTTAGGGAATTTACAACCAACACAAGAACAAATTGACGACGTAAATTACGGATACTGGCTAGCTAAAGAATCTGGCAAACTTGATATTGGCCAGTCTGTTGTAATAAAAGACAAAATGATAATGGCAGTAGAAGCTATTGAGGGAACTGATAAGTGTATTAAAAGAGGCTGTAAAATCGCCAAGAAAAATTCCCGAATTATTAAAGTTGCTAAGCCAGCTCAGGATAAAAGATTTGATATTCCAGCAATTGGACTACGCACACTCAAGACAATGGCTAAATACAAAGCTGATTTGATTGCGGTTGAAGCTGGTGAAACTATCATAGTTGACCAAGAAGAAGTAGTTAAATTTGCTAATAAACACAATATAGTTATCATGGCAGTATAATATGAAAAAAATATTCGTTATCACAGGAGAACATTCCGGAGATATCCATGCCGGCAAAGTAGTTCAAGTACTAAAAAGCTCTAATCCAGATATAGAAATACAAGGTATCGGTGGCGACAATTTAAAAAATGCCGGTGCAAAGATATTTTGTGACCATTCAAATATGGCTGGATTTGGGTTAAATTTCAAAATGATTGTTGATCATTTAAAACTTGAAACAAAACTTTGCAAATACATCCTTGACGAGTACAAGCCAGATTTAGTTCTTTTAATCGATTATGGTACTTTTAACCTAAGAGTAGCAAAAAAGCTAAAAGGACATGGAATAAAAGTTGTACACTATATACCCCCGCAGGTTTGGGCTAGTCGCAAGTGGAGAATTAAAAAAATAAAAAAATATGTAGACAAAGTGCTTTGTATATTTCCGTTTGAAGTTGACTTGTATAAGTCTTATGGCATAGATGTTCATTATTGCGGACACCCTTTAGTCAAACAGCTACCGCCAAAAGCTGATAAAAATATATTCTTTGAAAAATACAATTTAGATATTAATCGACCTTTAGTATCTATATTTCCAGGTTCAAGACCATTAGAGCTTAACTATTTAGCAGGGACATTTATCAAAGCCGCTAAAAAGCTACAAAAATTGCATCCTGAATTACAGTTTTGTATCTCTCACGCTCCAAATTTAAGCGACGATATTTTTACTAAATATATAAAAGATACTGATTTCAAGGTAATAAAAGGTGATAACCATGCGCTATTAAGTGTCTCTGACTCTTTAATATTAGCATCAGGAACCGTTGCTCTTGAAGCTTCAATATACCAAACCCCGATGATTATAAGTTATAAAGGCCCTTGGCTACTATATATTATCTACTTACTTGTAAGATGTATTAAGTACGTTTCTTTGCCAAATATAGTTACACAAAAAGAGATAGTTCCTGAATTAATTCAAGCAAAATTTTCTATTGATAACATTTGTTACGAAACAGAAAAAAACCTATATAACAAAATTCACAGAGAAAATTATATAACCGAACTAGGGAATGTAAAAGAACTACTTTCAGATAAATACTCAGCACAAGAAGTTGCTAATTGTATTTTAGATATGCTAAAATAATAACCACTTAGGGGTTTTATTCTATGATTAAAAAAATAGTATCATTACTAATAATTCTAACTTTTACATTACCTACCTTTGCAAATGAAATGGGATTACGAACTCAATTTTTGAATAATAAGACCGTAATATGCGGTATTAATATCCGTAATTTCAATTCAAAGGATACAAATAAAAACGGCATTATTGATAAGAACGAAACTAGCGGAAATTTTGTTAATGCAATTGAACGTTTAGATGAAATAAAAGAGTTACATATCAACACGTTACATGTATTGCCAATTACTCCTGTTGGTAAATTAAAAGCTTTAGGCACAGCAGGGTCTGTATACGCAATCTCAGACTTTGAAGCGATAAATCCTCAGCTAATTGATACTAATTCTTCTCTTAGTCCAAAAGAACAAGTAAAGCTCTTTGTTAACGAGTGTCATAAAAGAGGAATTAAAGTAATTGTAGATTTACCTAGCTGTGGCTCATACGATTTATTTTTAACTCATCCTGAGTTATTTATAAAAGACAAAAAACAGCTTTCAATAGTACCTACAGACTGGACTGATGTTAGACTATTGAATACTGGCAAAGATGGCTCCCTAAACCAAGATATTTTAGATATACACAAGAAATTTATAGATATGGTTTTGGAACTAGGTTTTGACGGTATTAGAGCTGATGTGGCAACTATAAAACCCTACCAATTTTGGGTTGAAATAATTGAATATACGAGAAAACAGAACCCAGAATTCCTTTTCTTAGCAGAAGCTTCTGATTCTTGGAGGGAACCACCGTCTAAATACGCCGAATTCACACCTTACGACAAACTACTAGAAGCAGGTTTTGACGGTTACTATGGAAGTTTCTTTAATCTAAAAGACTGGAAGACAGCTGAAGAGTTTTTTGAGCATATACGTTTCAACAAAAAACTTCTTACCTCTTATCCTGATGATAAAAATGTTATTTTATCTTTCACCACACACGACGAAGTTAGCCCAGTTATATTAAGAGGGCAAGATTTCTCTGTAATGATTTGCTGGTTAGAAGCAACATTACCTTTCAATCCATATTTTATAGACGGTTTTCAATCCGGAGATACTTATATATATCCTTGGGCTAATACTAAAGCTAGTTATACAGAAACAGATGATGATTATTTTTTTGTTCACAGAGGCAAGCTAGATATATTTAATTTTTCACGCAAACCCGGTGGAAACAGCACTTTAATAAAAGATAATTTTCAAAAAGCTTTCAAATTCAGAAATAACAATCTAGACCTAATCTCAAAAGGAACTTTTAATACCCTAAAAGCTGACAGAGATAAAGTTTTTGCATATTCAAGAAGTTATCAGGGAGAAACAATAATAGTTATAGGAAACCTTGACAGAAAGCATTCTCAAAAAAATGTTCGTATCAGGGTTTCAGGTTTAAAGAAAAAACAACACTTAAATATTATTCATGGTATGGCTAATTACAAAGTACGAAAAAATATTTTACACACAGATTTAAGTCCAAATGAAATAAAAGTTTTGCGTGTTGAAAATTTTTCTTTATAATAATATATAGAAAAGGATTAAATAATAAATGAAACAAAAAATCATGTCAGGGATGCGTCCCACCGGAAAATTACACTTAGGCCATTATTTAGGAGTTATTGATAACTGGGTAAAACTTCAAGATGAATATGACTGTTATTTTTCAGTTGCAGATTGGCATGCATTAACAACAAAATATGATAAAACAGAAACAATGAAAGAAGACGTACTGAATGTCGTCATGGATTGGTTAGCTTGCGGTATCGATCCTGATAAAGCAACAATATATGTTCAGTCATTAGTACCAGAAACTGCAGAATTGCATGTATATTTAAGTATGATTACACCACAAAACTGGGTGGAACGGGATCCAACCTTAAAGGATATGGCAAAAATACTTAAATCAAAAGAAGGTATGGCATCACAAATTAATTATGGCTTAATGGGATATCCCGTCCTAATGACAGCTGATATTCTCACTTTTAACGCAGAATGTGTACCTGTTGGCATAGACCAAGTTGCACACGTTGAATTAAGTAGAGACATTGTCAGAAGATTTAATCACATATATAATACTGATTTCTTCAATGAACCTCAGCCTAAATTAAATAATTGTTCTTTAATCTGCGGACTTGACGGAAACAAAATGGGAAAATCATTCAATAATGATATTAAGATTTCTGATACAGAAGAAGTAACTGCAAAAAAAGTAATGTCAGCAATAACAGATAGAAGTCGTATGAGAAAAGACGACCCAGGACACCCAGAAGATTGTGAAGTTGCATTCAAATACTGGACAATCTTTGGAAATGAAAATGAGATTGAAACAGTAAAATGTGAATGCGAAAAGGGACTTCGTGGTTGTGCTGATTGCAAACGCCAATTAGGCGCAAAAATCAATGAACGTCTTGAAAAGATTAGAGAAAAACGACGTTATTATGAAGAAAATCCTGAAGAAGTAGAAAAAATAATAAGAGAGGGCTCTGAAAGGGCTAGAAAAGAAGCTCAAAAAGTATTAGCAGAAGTAAGAAAAATTGTAAGGATGTATTAAAATGAAAGTATCAAAAGTACAAATTCCCTCTTTTATTAAAAATGTAGCATTAACTGTACCACTATTATTAGCTACAAATTCAATTAAAGCTCAAAACAACAATTTAGAAAAAGATGTTTTTGAAAAAAGCAAAAAAATTAGAACTGTTGATAAAAACACTTTTTCACCAGCTGTAAAAATTGATGGTAAAGCTATTTATCCAGCACTTGTTGTTGATATTTCTGATAAAACACTTTATGCATACGACCATGATGCAGTTTTGATAGATAGTTATCCAGTAAGATTATGCAAAGACGATTTAGAAACAGGTATAAATACTATTGAAATATCTGAACATAATTATAGAAGGGGACTTCCAACTACTAAAATTACCCTTACAAAAATCAATCGTACGAATGGAAAAGTTGTTGACACCCATCAACAGGTGATTGCTGGTAGTGAAAACGAAAAAGCAAAGGATGACTGGGGATTGTTCACCAATGTTGTATTAGTCGACAGAGATGCAATCAATAAAATTAAAAACTCTTTAACAAATGACCAATTTGTTCTTATTAGAAAATAAATAATAATTATTTCTTTTTTGCTTTCTCACTACGAGTTCTAACCGAAATTCGTATCGGAGTGCCAAAAAAGCCAAAGGCTTCTCTCAGTTTATTTTCTAGATATCTCTTATAGTGTTCTTTGATTAAATCTTCATTGTTAGCAAATAACAAGAACATCGGCGGATGTGATGCTGCCTGAGTAGAATATAGGATTTTTAAACGTTTGTTTCTTATTGTTTGAGGCGGATTCAGAGCATAAGCCTCATTAATTACTTTGTTTAAAAGTCCAGTAGAAACACGCTTAATACATTCATTATAGACTTCTTCAACTTTAGTAAAAATTGTATTAAGTCTTTGATGAGTAACTGCACTAATATAAATTTTAGGAACATAGCTCAAAAATGGAATTTCATTTTCTATCATTTTTTCAAATTTATTAATAGTATTTGATTTCTTATCTTCAATTAAATCCCATTTATTTATAGCAATAATCATACCCTTACCAGCTTCAGTAATTATAGAAGCAATCTTTTTATCTTGATCTGATATGCCATTCACTGCTTCTGTTGCATCTATAACCATTAACGCCACGTCACATTCTCTTATAGAACGAATAGCTCTGTCAACTGCAAATTTTTCAACACCATAATCAACTTTTGCTTTTTTTCGAATCCCTGCAGTATCGATTATTACAAATTCCCTATTGTTATATGTAAGCCTTGAATCAATGCTATCTCTAGTTGTGCCAGAAATATCTGATACAATTACTCTTTTTTCTCCTAATAAAGCGTTTACTATAGAAGATTTTCCTGCATTAGGACGACCTACAATCGCAATTTTTATAGTTGAGTCTTCCTCAATATCTTCGTCCACTACAAAATCAGATGTTATTTCCTCTAATAAATCACCAACGCCTCCAGAACCATGTAACGCTGATATAGCAATTGGCTCACCAATAGCCAATGAATAGAAATCACTAATCATTGTAATTTGATTACTGGAATCTACTTTATTAACAGCTAGATAAATTGGCTTTCCAGATTGTCTCAAAATATTGGCTATATCAAAATCAACAGGAGTAGCACCTTCAATACCATCGACCAAGAAAATAATTTTTTCAGCTTCTTCACAAGCTATCCTGGCTTGATCATAAATTGAAACCATTATTTCATCTTCATCACCTGGAATGATTCCACCAGTATCAATAACTGTAAAGTGCTTGTTCTGCCATTCAACATCAAAATATATTCTATCTCTTGTTACACCAGGCAAGTCATCAACTATTGACTGTCGCTTACCGACTAAACGGTTTACGAAAGTTGATTTGCCTACATTCGGACGTCCTACGACAGCTATAGTGGGTTTTCTTTTCATAAAAAATATTCTATCACGAAAATTTCTTCTTTGTTAGCGAAGTAAAATTTTGTAACAATAATAATATTATCTCTTTAAAATATTTTTTTATATAGTTTAATATATATTATGGTATGTATTGTGTTATAGATTACACATAAATGGGGCAATTTTCTTAAGAAAATTGTCCCATTTTTAATTCTATAAGATCTTTTAATTATATTTATTTATTTCGCATATATTGGTTAATTTCACTTTGAATAGAGTTAGCTTTTATTATAAATTTTGATAATTGTTCATATTTATTAATATTTTCTCCATATGGTAAATTCAAGGCCATTAACTCATCTACACTTCTATTTATATTTTCAAGTTTAGAAAGTGATTTTTTCAACTCTACCAAAGATGAAAAATGTCCTGGCATTTTAAGCATTAGCGACTCAGTAAAATCAGTTGCTTTCGTTTTTAAATCATTAATTTTCTTTTTAATTTTTGAGCCTAAAAGACTTGAAACTCCTTCGGTAATTCTTGCAGATATACTTTTATCATTATATAAAGCAATCAGAGCCTCAAAATCTTCTTCCAAAACCTTTTTTCTTTCCACAAGCTCATTTATTAAATTAAGATCATCAATATCTCTCGCTGCTTGAATTTGATATTCTAAGCTTTTTATTTCATCCTCAATCTTTGATATTTTATACTCTAACTTAAATACATCATCAGTAACATCTTTATAAGCATCCTCTTTTAACAAGTTAAAATCGTAGTCATTTAACCGTCTGTTAGAATCAGCAACAGGGCGTTTAGGAACTTTAATAACAGGAGCTTCCGTTGTCAAAAAAAAGTTTGAAGCATCAAGATTATTGTTACTAGCTCTTTGATTGGAATACTGATTTTTATTAATTTCAAAAATATCTGTATTATTGTTTTTCATATAAAACATTATACTAAAAATCTCAAATTAAGCCAAATATCTAGATATTTCTTTCTGAAAAGTTATCGCTGGATAATAATCTGGAATCACGTACAAGCATTCATCTAAATGAAAATCTGCCTTTTCGTAATCTTTCATTTTATAATAATATTTAGCATACAAATAATGTAACTCTGGATCTTTATAGAAAACTTCCTTTGATTTATCTAAATATTTTTTTGCGGCGTTATAAAACTTATTTTCAAACATCACACGGGCTGTATATTTAAAAACTTCTTGATTAATATCAACAAGAAGATCAATAGACCCTAGTAAAAGCTCTATGTAATCCAGCTTCTCATTCTTTAATAAAAAATCCATATCAATTTCTAAAAAATTCCTAATTTCAAAATAAGTTGGGTAGAATTCTAGATATCCTGACAAAATTCCAATTAGTGCAAGTCCCCACCTAGCTCTAGGAGAATCCTCTTGCAAAAAAATTTCTTTTGCTGAAAACAAGTCATCACCTAATATTGCTAAATATGCTTGCTCCAAGCTATTAGAATAAAAAACAATATCAGAATTTTTTTTAGAAAAAAAGTACATTAATAAACCGAATTAAGATCCATTAGAATTTTGTTTTTTTATAATAATTTTTTTTGTTTTTTCAGAGTTATCAACTTCCACATCAATAGCCTCAGGAGTTGGTTCCATCTTGTCATTCAATTTAACTTTGTCAGATTTTAACATATCAGAAACAGAATCGACAGCTTTTACATTTGTATCTTTACCAACAAGGTTTGCCAATTTTATTTGATAGTAGATTTCCTCACGATAAATTTTAACATCTTTATCTGCTTCAATAGCAATTCTGCACTGACCATTCCTGACTTCGGCAATAGTGATAACAATATTGTCGTTAATCATGATTTTTTGACCTGCTTTTCTGGAAATTACTAACATTTTTATCCTTTTAACTAATCTTTCTTAAAAAGTGGAAAACTAATATCATAGCCGGAACCTGATAGAATAACTTGCCCCGCTAATTTTTTATCTAAATTAAAAATAATTGGAGCTAATAAATTTATAGTAGATCCTTGCGGATTATCTTGAGGTATTGACGCAATATTCATAACCAAAAGACTTTCAACACTCTCAATTTTTAAATTTTCTATTACATTATCAGGTAAATCTATAGAATAATCTACATTCATGCTGAATACTGATACAACAGGAAAAGCCAAAGACGGATCTTCTACCGACTGTAGCCATTTAAAAAAACTATCCTTATTTAAATCAAGAATAACAAATTTACTAAGTTCATTAAAACCTATTATAGGCATGACAAACTCAAAAATTCTATTATCATCTACTTCTATTGTACCAAATCTTACTGTATCAATTTTCATTTTCTAAAACCCTAGCGTCATCTTGTTTGTAAGCATAGCCTGAATAATTTGAGGGTTCAACGATGAATTCCCCAACATATTCAATAATGAATCTTGTTGACCATTACTAGTCAAAAGTGAGATCTCATTTATATTATTTGTATAATTTGACAAACCTGCATTTTGAAGCGTTCTCAAAGCAGCTACAATATCATCATTTGTAGGCTTTATAGTATCATTCATCGATGAAAAATCTTTATATTCTTTAAATTTTTGAGGTTCAATCTCTCCAGAGCGATTAATCTCACGCATCAAATTTTCAATTCTTAAACGTTCAAAATCCCCTTTTACCTCATCACTTAATTTTGAACCTTTTTGGCTTTGTATAAATGCATCTACCGGTGAATCGAACATTGCATCTTCACATTTATTTGGTGACTCAATACAAGTTTTCCCCTTTGTTGCATAACGATTTAAATTACTATATTTAGGTGATAAAAGAATAGCTTTTTCATAATTAGCTAAAGCTTCATCTTTCTTTCCCACTTGAACTGATGAAATAGCCAAATAATAATAAGCTAAAGCATTAGCAGAGTCTTTTTTTATAGCTTCATTCAAAGTTGTGTAGCATTCTGAATAGTTACCAGCTTTGTACATTTTTATAGCTTTTGTTAAATCAGAACTAGTTTCCTTTGCTTGCATATTACAGAACAAGCCTGATATAACCAACATACTTAAAACTAATAAAAGCTTCTTTTTCATATAAAACCTTCTTATTTATAACATCTCTAACTATAATATACACCAGAGTCACGAACTCTGAATACATCATATAACCGAATTATACTATATTTTTATACGGATAACAAGCTTGGTGTCAACAAATAATCACATAACTCTCTATGTAAATGTACATTATAGAGATTATTTATCTCTTTAATAAAATAACAAGGGCTAGTTACATTTACTTCAATAATTTTCTGATTAATAACATCTAGACCAGCCATCTCTATTCCCATATCACAAAGCTTCTGTGCAATAGGTTCAAAAAAGTTTAGTTGTTCCCTTGTAAGTTCAGACATAACTAAAAAATCATCATTATGGGTATTAAACTTAAAATCATCTTTTGTAGGAAGTTTTTTTATTGAATATGGTAAAATCTTATTCCCCAATGTTAAAACTCTTATATCCCCGTTTTTAACTTCAGGTATAAACTCTTGCACCATTATTAAAGTTGCTTGGTTATTTGTCAAAGTATTAATTATTGTCCTTGTATTAGGGTCTCCGTCATAAAGGAACATAACTCCAGAGCCAAAACAACGATTAAGTGGCTTTAAAACGATCTGCTTCTTAGCTTTTAAAAAGGCTTCAATTTCATCAATTGAAGACGACACTAGTGTATCAGTCATAAATTCGCTAAATAATACACTGTGCAACTTTTCATTAAAATCCCTTATTGCTTTAGGTGAATTTATAACTTTAGTGTTAACAAAATCAAAAATATATGTTGCGTTAATATAGTCAATGTCAACTGGTGGATCAGGTCTAAACATAACCAAATCAAAAGAATTAATATTTTCATCAATCAATTTTTCTTTATTATAAAAAATATCACCATTCTCAACAAAAGTACCATAACACTTTGCAAATGGAACTTTATTTTTTAGTGATAAGTTTGAAGAAATAGTGATGAAAACTTCATGCCCTCTATCTAAAAACTCTTTGATTAACCAAAAATTTGTCACCAAATTATTAAATTCAAAATATTTAAGCTCCACTTTATCAATAATAAATAAAATTTTTTGCATAAAAACTCCTAACAAGCAAATGTTAACACTAATAATAGAAAACTACAAGTACAAATGACCGAGCAAAGATAACTATTATTCTTCTTGTTTGAGCATAACGACAGCAGTGTTAAGTTCGTCTAGTAAATACTGCAATTGTTGATTTATATTTTCAGGGTTATATACTGATCCAGTAGATTGATACGCCAAATATCGTTGATAAGTAATAGCTTCTTTCCTTAATTGAGATAATGATTTTACATATCCATTTATTTCCATTAACTTTTTAAAGGATTCGTAATAGCTCTCAGGCTGTCCATCATATTTTCTTTGCAAATGATCAAGATTCATGCTCAAAACATTCGCTCTTGTAACAAAAAGTTGTACATTTCCCTCTTCTTCAATACAATCAGCAAGCTTTTCAATTATTGGTATCAACTCATTTATATCAACAACATACTTAGATGTTTTGTCTTTTTTTGTAATTATATCAATAAAAGCTGGATTATCTCTTGGCACAGGTTTTAAATCTGACGGGTCATCAAAACCTTTTTGAGATTCAAAAATAGGCGTTGATACTTTTTGCTCTTTCTTTTGATGGTTTTTTTTCAAATCTGGTAAAGTACCGGCATACCCCTTACCTTGCAATTCAGCCTCTAACGCCTTGTCTTTTTTATCCCAAAACCAAGCTTGGGATGGTAATGTTATATTCAAAAGTATAATAATTGCTAATAGCTTTCTCATATATATATTATATTTATTTATAGATAAAAAGCAAAATTGTTGACAAAATTAATTCATGCGTTACAATGTTTCTACAGATAGAAACAAGATAATATGAAAAACATTCAAGAAATATCCAAACTGATTAAGAATTTACACAGCGAAGCCGAGATTGAAAATTTTTTTAAAGAGCTTTTAACAAAATCCGAAATAGAGACTTTGTCGAAACGATGGCGAATCTTAAAACTTCTTGAGCAAGGTAAGACCCAAAGAGATATCGCTAAAGAATTGCAAGTAAGCTTATGTAAAGTTACAAGAGGCTCAAAAATATTAAGAGATAAAAACTCTATACTTGCTAAAATTTTGATAAAGGAGAACAATAATGCAAAATAACAAATATGAAATAAATAACGATGGTTTTTACGGAAACTTTGGTGGACAAATACTTTCTGAAGATTTAAAAAAAGAGTATTCTAAAATCGCAGAAGAATTTTTAAAAATTAAAGACAAACCTGAGTTTATAGCTGAATTAGATGAATTACTAAAAACATTTGCAGGACGTCCAAGTCCTGTATATTACGCTCGGAATTTATCTAAAAAATATGGAGCTGAAATATATATTAAACGTGAAGACTTAAACCATACTGGCTCACATAAAATTAATCACAGCTTAGGAGAAGCTTTATTAGCAAAGAAAATGGGCAAGACCAAGTTAATTGCTGAAACAGGAGCTGGACAACACGGTGTCGCAATAGCTACAGCATCAGCTTTAGTCGGGATTGATTGTGACGTTTACATGGGCGAAGTTGATATGATAAAAGAAAGTCCAAATGTTTCAAGAATGAAAATGCTAGGAGCAAATGTAATTCCTGTAACTAAAGGGACTAAAACTCTTAAAGAAGCTGTTGATGCGTCTTTCGAAGCTTACTGTAAAGAATTTAAGACTGCAATGTACGCAATTGGCTCTGTAGTCGGACCACACCCATTTCCAATGATTGTTGAGCATTTCCAATCAGTAATTGGTAGAGAAGCTCGTGGGCAAATGCTTGATATGATAGGCGAATTACCCGATTATGTTGTAGCTTGTGTCGGCGGTGGTTCAAACTCTATTGGAATTTTTAATGGATTTTTAAATGATGAAACTGTAAATCTAATCGGAGTCGAGCCTTTGGGCAAAGGCGAAAAACTAGGTGACAACGCTGCAAGTATTAACTTTGGTAGAGTTGGTGAACTACACGGTTTCAAATCAATGTTTTTACAAGATGAAAAAGGTAATGTAGCTGATGCCTACTCTGTAGCTAGTGGTTTGGATTATCCAGGGGTTGGACCTAAACACGCCCATTTAAACGAAATCGGCAGAGCTAAATACGTTACAATTAATGATGAAGAAGCTATTGATGCATTTTTCGAACTTTCAAAAACAGAAGGCATTATCCCCGCATTAGAAAGCGCTCACGCTGTTGCCTACGGTATTAAATTAGCTAAAGAACTACCTAAAAAGACAAAAATTTTGATAAACCTTTCTGGACGTGGAGATAAAGACCTAGACTTTATTTTAAAAAAGATTGGTAAAAAATATTAACAACAAAAAAGTCGGGAATACCCGACTTTTTTGTTATTAATACAATTACGTATTACTAATAATTTCTAGGTTTTTCAAAGAAATAGCTTTTTGGATGAGCACATACAGGACAAACTTCTACAGCATCTTTTCCTGTATATGCAAAACCGCAATTACCACATTCCCAAGTAATAGCAGGATCTTTTGAGAACACTGTACCATCTTTAATATTAGCTAAAAGTTTTCTATATCTATCTTCGTGATCTTTTTCAATTTTTGCAACATTTTCAAAAAGAAGAGCTATATCATTAAAACCTTCTTCTCTAGCATCTTTTGCAAAATTTGCATACATTTCAACCCACTCATAGTTTTCACCATTAGCAGCATCTTCAAGGTTTGTTAATGTATCAGCTACTTTTCCTCCATGAAGAAGTTTGAACCAGATTTTTGCGTGTTCTTTTTCATTATTAGCTGTTTCTTCAAAAATTCTACTTATTTGAACATAGCCGTCTTTTTTTGCTTGTACTGCATAATAAGTATACTTGTTTCTTGCTTGTGATTCTCCTGCAAAAGCTTCCATTAAATTTTTTTCAGTTTTACTTCCTTTTAATTCCATAGTATAAAAACTCCTTTCTCTTTCCTTATATTACCACAATTTAAAGCTTTATGTTAATATAAAAATATGGATTTATTTACACAATTAGAGGATATGAATAAACAAGTACCGTTAGCTGAATTGATGCGTCCTAAAACTTTGGAAGAATTTTTAGGACAGTCCAATGTTGTCGCACCAAATTCACCACTCCTAAATCTTCTAAAAACTCAAAGGCTTTTTTCTTTGATTTTTTGGGGAACACCAGGTTGCGGTAAAACAACTCTTGCGAGACTTATTGCAACCCAAGTAAATGCTCAATTCATAGAGCTTTCTGCAGTTTCTTCTGGAATAAAAGAAATTAAAGAAACTGTTGAAAAAGCTCGTGAAGCATTAAGAGCAGGACAAAAAACAATTTTATTCATAGATGAGATTCATCGATATTCAAAAACACAACAAGATGCCCTACTTCCGCATCTTGAAAATGGAACACTTTTTCTAATTGGTTCAACTACAGAAAATCCGTCATTTCAAGTAGTGCCAGCTCTTATTTCTAGAGTTCAAATTATAAGACTCAATCCAATTAATGATATAAGTATGGCTAAAATCATTAATAAGGGGTTTGAATACTTAGAAAAAAACTATCAGCCAATACAATACGAAGAAGATGTTATTAAATTTATAGTAAATAATGCACGAGGAGACGCACGTTGCGCTTTAAACCTTGTTGAAAATGCGTATTTTGCAAGCAATTTTACAGGCGATTCTAGACTTTTATCAATCGAAATTTTAGAAAGCATTACTCAAAGAAGAAATACAAGGTACTCAATCCAAGAGCATTATGACTGTGCTTCTGCGTTCCAAAAAAGCTTGAGAGGGTCTGATGCAGATGCAGCTATTTATTATTTAGCTAAAATGATTGCTGCCGGCGAAGATCCAAGATTTATAGCAAGACGACTTATCGTATGTGCAGCAGAAGATGTCGGAATTGCAGATCCTAACGCAATGAACATAGCTGTTAATGCATATAAAGCAGTTGAGCTTATAGGACTTCCAGAGGGAAGAATTCCATTAGCAAATGCCGTAGTATATGTAGCAAATGCTCCTAAATCAAACAAAGCTTGCATTGCAATAGACTCAGCTCTAGCTGATATTGAATCTGGTTTAGATTACCCACCTCCAATGCATCTAAGGGATGCTCATTATTCTGATGCTAAAAAATACGGATTTGGAGTTGGTTATAAATACTCTCACGATCATCCTGATGAATACCAACAATTTATGCCAGACGAATTAAAAAATAGAAAATACATTTAAAATCACTTAATTATTCCATTTTTAAATGCATAAACTATCAATTGTACCCTATTGTGGACATCAGTTTTTAAAAACAGTTTTTCAATATGAGCTTTAACAGTATGTACTGATATAAACAATCTTTTAGCAATTTCCTTATTACTTAATCCTGCATAAATACAATGTAATATATCTTTTTCCCTATCTGTAAAAATTGTTTTAGTATACATACCTTTCCTTTCCCCATGTATTCTAATCATATACCCAAAACAGAAAAACTTGTTAATATATTTTCCAATTTACAAAATTTTACAAAAATTTTAGCATGGAAAATAAGTAAAAATATCTAGTACGTTATACCAATTAAATTGTATAAAGCTGGGTAATAATAAAAATGTTAGAAAGGAGGCTTGATATGAACATCCTCAGATACACTGCTTATATTTTAACACTTATCGGGGCTTTAAACTGGGGGCTTGTCGGATTATTCGGCTTTGACTTAATTGCTGCGATATTTGGAGAAATGACACTAATGAGCAGAATACTTTACACAACTGTAGGTATTAGTGCAATAGTAACTGCCCTAACAGTACATCATTGCGACACATTCCAAACCCGAGAATGCGACGAATACGGTAACTGCAGAATACAGTAATGAAAAAGTTAATAAAAAACAGATTGGATAATTATCCAATCTGTTTTTTATTATAATAAATGTTGTTATTTACCTGATGCTTTCAAACCATCTTTGTCAATTACATGGACTTCAGATTTTGCATTTTTTACAGCATCAGCTATATTTTCTATTAAGCTAATAGGAAATTTCGTGAGGCAAAGCCGAACTTAATAATTTTCCACTTTACATTTTCAATTTTCCATAAAAAAAGAGGAATTAATTATCCAATTAATTCCTCTTTTTTCTTAAATTAGATGCTGGCAACGAGCTATCTTTCCAGGCGGTGGCCCGCCAAGTATTTTCGCCTCTGTAAGTCTTTACGACCGTGTTCGGGATGGGAACGGGTGGGATCCT
>SUTX01000002.1 GCA_015152465.1 Cyanobacteria bacterium SIG31
AGTTTATGTATTGTATGTCTTTGTTTAATTGCCATCTTAACAAAAACAAATAATGGTAGATATCAAATTGTTTTACACCCAACATATCGTGCAGATCAATATTTACTAGATACTAAAACTGGTCGAACATGGCATTTAGTAGAAGGAAAAGATAAGCTTTTATTATGGGAACCAATGCCGACTTCTGAAGATTTAATGCAAGAAGAAAATAAATAATTATTTAAAAATCAAAAAGGTTCGCATTTCAATTCCTTATAAAATGTAATTTTCGAACCGTTGAAAGGGTTATAAATACCTGATTTTACATACAAAGACCGATTTTAAAATCGGTCTTTGTTAGCTTGGAATGCAGACTTTGAGCTTATATGAAAAGTGTTTTTGGTTACTTTTTATACATAAAAAGTAACTGGAGGATAGGAGATTGTATCGGATTATTGCTCCACACTCCGCAGTCACTCACTAAATTTGCTTACGCAAATTAGCGTTCGTTTTGCTCCGTGCTACTTCGGCGTTCCGCTTCGCTTCAGCCCCTCTCAAGAAACGTGACATTTAGTCACCTTTCTTTCGGCAGAGTGCAAAATCCTCTCGAACTTCCTGAATGCTTACGCATTTTGGAGTTTCTCATTACCAAATCAAACCAAAATAAAAGAGACATCAGATGATGTCTCTTTTATTTTGGAGGATAGGAGATTCGTGTCTTGCTCGTTCGCGTTTAACGGCAGTTCCGTGTTTTGCTTCTTGGACTTTGTCCAATCGCAAAAGCACTCCAGCCTCAGCTCACTCGCGCAACTCCTTTAAAATGTACTTCGTACATTAGGAGCTTCTCATCAATTCCTAACGCTGCAAAATAAAAAGGACAATAACAAATGTCATTGTCCTTTTTATGGTGGAGGATAGGAGATTCGGTCTTGCTCGTTCGCGTTTAACGGCAGTTCCGTGTTTTGCTTCTTGGACTTTGTCCAATCGCAAAAGCACTCCAGCCTCAGCTCACTCGCGCAACTCCTTTAAAATGTACTTCGTACATTGGGAGCTTCTCATCAATTCCTATTCTTGCAAAATAAAAAACCGAATAACAAACGTCATTCGGTTTTTTATGGTGGAGGATAGGAGATTCGAACTCCTGACCCCCTGCGTGCAAAGCAGGTGCTCTACCAGCTGAGCTAATCCCCCATCTTTCGATGGTGAAACCAGTTTGTAAACACTTTGAAAGCATTTACCCCTCGGCTACAAATATTATATTACATGCTAATTTTTTTTTGTAAAGGGGTAGAATAAAACTTTTATTCTACCCCTTTACAATCTCTTTAGAAAATCTTCAAATTTTATATAAATTCATACCATACAGGAACTTTTACTTCTGTATTTTTTGCAATTGCGCAAAGGGCTAATATTGCGATTATAACATTTAATATCATCATTAGTGGTGTAAGTATAAACGCCAAAATCCAGCCAATAATAGGTATGACAAACAACAATGAAACCAAGAAAAGCATTAATTCAAAGTTAAAAAATGCTTTAACTACAGCATAAGCACTTTCGCTTAGTTGTTCTTTTAGAAATAGTACTCCTAATAAAGACGGAATAAAGAATAGAAACATTGACAAAATGATTATAGTAACAGCGATTGCTCTATCTCTTTCATCTTTGAATACAGGTAAAATCTTTTTCATAATAAACACTCCTTTTGCATAATCACATGTTACAAAATTTTTACGAAAAACGCAATTTTTATTTAAAAATTTTCTACAGCTTTGCAACCATATCTTCAAGGCAGATCTTGACATGTGCGTAATTCAATCCGCCTTGTAGGTATGCAACATAAGGAGCTCTCATAGGTCCGTCTGCTGATAATTCAATCGTTGAACCCTCAATAAATGTTCCACCAGCCATAATTACCTTATCTTCATATCCAGGGATATTTTCAGGAATCGGAGTTACATATCCATTCACGGGTGACAAACCCTGTATTGTTCTACAAAATTGCTCTAGGTGATCAGGGTTCCCAAAAATAATATTTTGAATGATATCTGTTCTTTTTTCGTCATGTTTTGGATATGTATCAAAACCTATATCTTCAAAAACCTTTGCGGCTAAGATTGCACCCTTAACTGCCTCTGAAACAATTGATGGAGCCATAAACAAGCCTTGAAATATTAGTCGGTGTTGATTAAACATTGCACCACCCTCTGAGCCAACTCCAGGTGCTGTTAGACGGTTTGCAGAACGTTCCACATATAATTCTTTTCCAGCAATATATCCCCCAGCTTCAACGATTCCGCCTCCCGGATTTTTTATTAAAGAACCTGCCATCAAGTCTGCACCGACTTCTAATGGCTCACGAGTATCAACAAATTCGCCATAACAGTTGTCAACAAAGCAAATACAGTCAGGGTTTTTTGATTTAACTGTTTTACAAATTTTTTCAATAGTTTCGATTGTCAAAGATTTTCTTGTTGAATAGCCTTTTGAACGTTGAATTAGAACCATAGTCGTAGATTTATCTACCATTTTTTCTAAGGCTTCAAAATCTATATCAGAGCCGTTTAAAAGAGGAACTTCGTCATATAAAACCCCGTTTCCTATAAGAGAAGCTCGCTTAGTTTCTTCGTCTCCAGCTGTACCAATGACTTCTTGCATAGTGTCATAAGGAGCGCCGGCAACAGAAATTAACTTATCGCCAGCTCTTAAGTTACCAAAAAGTGCGCAGGCAAGCGTGTGGGTTCCTGACGCAAAGTGAATTCTTACAAGAGCTTTTTCTGCTCTAAATACTTGTGCAAAAGTTTTATCTAAAACTTCACGCCCCAAATCATCATGGCCATAGCCTGAAACTGTATAAAAGTGTTCAGGTGCAACTTTGTTATCAAAAAATGCATTTAAGACTTTTCTCTGGTTAAAATCTCTAATTTCGTTTACCCTATCAAATTGGGTATCTAAACTTTTTTCTGCTAATTTAAAATCATATTTCATAATACAAAAATAATATTGCAAGCAAGGGGTAAATTCAAGAAATTTAATGTAATTAATATAAAAATTTTTATAAATATCAATTATTAAAATTTCCTTAACATTTGAACAAAATGATTAAAAATAGGGTATAACTATAATGTTAAGAAAAAAATAGGAGGATTATATTATGGCATTAAAACCATTACAAGACAGAATTGTTATTAAAGTTATTGAAGATACAGAACAAACTTCTGGTGGCATTTTTATTCCTGATAGCGCAAAAGAAAAACCTCAAAAAGGTGAAGTTGTAGCTGTTGGCGAAGGTAAAACAAACGACAAAGGTGAAAAAGAACCTATGGAAGTTAAAGTTGGTGATATTATTTTATACGCTAAATATGCAGGTACTGATGTAAAAATGGATGGTGTAGAATACAAAATTCTTTCAATCAAAGATGCATTAGCGATTGTAGAATAAATGCTCTTGTTCAAGGAATAAAAAAATATTTAAACAAGGTTAAAAGTTAAATCTTATTAACTTATTAACTATTAAAAAGGAGAAAATACAAAAATGGCAAAGAAAATAGTTTTTGAAGAAGAAGCTAGAAAGTCGCTTCTTAAAGGTATAGATGCTGTTGCTGATGCGGTTAAGGTAACACTTGGACCAAAAGGCAGAAACGTTATTTTACAAAAGAAATTTGGTGCGCCTCAAATTGTTAACGATGGTGTGACTATTGCAAAAGAAATCGAATTACAAGATGGACTAGAAAACGCAGGTGCTCAACTTCTTAAAGAAGTTTCATCAAAAACAAATGATGTTGCGGGTGACGGTACTACAACCGCTTCAGTTTTAGCTCAAGCTATTGTAAGAGAAGGACTTAAAAATCTTACAGCAGGTGCTAATCCAATGTCTATGAAACGTGGTATTGATAAAGCAGTTGAAATTGCTACCAGCAAGATTAGAGATTTATCAAGACCTGTTAATACAAAGGAAGAGATTGCTCAAGTTGCAGGCATTTCTGCAGGCAATAATTCTGAAATCGGTGAATTAATCGCAGAAGCTATGAGCAAAGTTGGTAATGATGGTGTAATCACAGTTGAAGAAAGCAAATCTTTTGGTACAAACTTAAAAGTTGTAGAAGGTATGCAGTTTGATAAAGGTTATATCTCACCTTACTTCGTAACAGATGCTGAAAGAATGGAAGCTGTTTTAGAAGATGCTTATGTTCTTTGTGTTAACAAAAAAATCAATTTAATTGCTGATTTAGTACCAGTTCTTGAACAAGTTGCTCGTGATGGTCGCTCTTTACTTCTTATTGCAGAAGATATTGAAGGCGAAGCTTTAGCAACATTAGTTGTAAACACTATGAGAAAAGTTCTTCGTGCTGTTGCAGTTAAAGCTCCAGGTTTTGGCGATAGAAGAAAAGCAATGTTAGAAGATATCGCTATCCTAACTGGTGGTCAAATGTTTACTGAAGAATTAGGGCTTAAATTAGAAAATATTACAACTGAAATGATGGGTCTTGCTAAACGTGTAACAGTAACTAAAGACGAAACAACAATCGTTGTAGGTGATGAAACTCGCCAAGCTGTTCAAGAAAGAGTTGCTCTAATCAAAAAACAAATTGAGCTTTCTGATAGCGAATACGATAAAGAAAAACTTAATGAACGTGTAGCAAAACTTTCTGGTGGTGTTGCAGTAATCGAAGTTGGTGCTGCTACAGAAATCGAACTTAAAGAAAGAAAATTAAGAATTGAAGACGCTCTAAACGCTACAAGAGCTGCTAACGAAGAAGGTATTGTTCCAGGTGGTGGTGTTGCTCTTATTAGAGTTCAACAAGCTCTTGAATCAAAACTAGAATCTTTAACTTTCGATTCTGACGATGAAAAGAGCGGTTATAAAATCCTTATGTCATCTCTTGATGTTCCTTTAAAAGCAATTGCAACAAACGCTGGTGCTAAAGGTGATGTTGTAGTTGATATGGTTAAATCAGAAAGCGAAGCTTTTGGATATGATGCACTTTTAGAAAGATATACTGATATGTTTGCTGCTGGTATTGTTGACCCAGCTAAAGTTACAAGAAGTGCTTTAGAAAACGCTGCATCAGTAGGTTCAATGCTTCTTACAACTCAAGCTGCTGTAGTTGATATCCCAGAAGAAACAAAAGCTCCTGACATGTCAGCTGCTATGGCAGGCATGGGCGGTATGGGAGGATTTTAAGAAATATTTTCTTAAAAAACTTTATTTAAAAGCTCTTGGATTTTTCCAAGAGCTTTTAACATTATGTATAAAAAGTTATATCTTTTTTAAGAATTATATAAGCTCTTTATAGATTTTGTTATATTTTTCTAATGTTTTAAATTCCCAACCACAGTCTTTATTTAAACAGTTTTTTATTAATAAATTCCAGCTGGACGGATTATTTTGGTATATATTTAAAGCTTTCATTACTGGGGTTAGAAATAATTCATTTGCATCATCTTCTGTCAAGAGGCTTTTCTTGGTTTTGAAACCACAACCAAGATTTATATCGTCAAAAATATCTGCAATAGTGTCGTTTAAAATACCGTTTCTTGAGGCAATTGGAATACAGCCATAATGCATTGCGAGAAAATGCTCTACAGTTGTCATATTAGCTCTTCTTGGGAGCAAAATCATATCAGAAGCAGATAGAAATTTAGGAAGATTGACTTCGCCATCTATAAAAACCCAGCGTCCATTAAAATATTTGTTTTGACTCAAAAAATCTATCCAAGTTTTTATAAAATTAACTTTTAATCCGTCTTTGATACAAATGATAACTTGAATATTTTTATGTAATTCAAATAATTTTAAGATAGTGTTGAATAGAATATCTACGCCGTGAGCAAAAATTTCATTTGTAGGATTTGCGAAAAAAATAGGTGCATCGTAAAAAGAATCAAGGTTGCCAATGATTTTTACACCGTTTCCTTTAAATAATGTTGGATCAACAAAATTTGTTTTTATTCTATCTATGCTGAATTCCTTAAGGATTGCTGTTTTATTTTTAGTGCGATTTTCTCTAAAATTATTTGCATTAAAGTTTTGATAAATCTGTCGGGTGTTTTCTAGAGGGTATTTATTGATATCTAAACCAAAAGAGACATAAGTGCTTTTTTCTTTATTTTTTTCTATATATCGATACATTTTTCCTGATAGATGAGGATTCTCAAGAATCTCTTTGTAATAAGTTTTAGATGTTGTGACCCAGTAATCTGCACGTTTGAGAGAATATATCATTGAATGAAAATATAATTCTTCTTCGTAAGCTATTTGTGGAAATATTTGCAAAGTTCTGGCGTTAAGTCTATTAAAGATTATATTTTCTTCAATATCTTCACCTTTATCAACATATTTTCTGAACTTATAATAATTCTTATAAATAAATTTTAAACAATCTTTCATTTGATAAAAACGCTTAGAATTATGTAAATTAAACAGCGAAGCAATATGTTTTTTGATTAAATTATCATTACATAATTTTTTCATAGCACGTTTGTCTGCAAGATTAATGACCGCCCAAAAGGCTTCCATTTTAGCGACATCAATTTGTGTAAAGTCTTTTATCATTTGTAAAACTTTAATTTGGTAAGGTAATTTATTTTCAAATTCACCACCAAGATAAAATGGAATATTTTCACAATGTACAATGTCTACAGGAAAATTTTCTTTAGCGAGCTTTTTTATTGCTATTCTTGAAGATTTTATGAAAGGTGCGAGAAACTGTAATCGAGAGAGCTCACTAATGTTTTTGACGAAAGAAAAAGCTTGAGAGTATATTCCATAGACTTGAACGTTTGAATCATTCTTTGGGAATTTATATATAATAGCTTCTTGTGTTTTGTTTTGTAGGAAAAAATCAAATTTTATAGAAGTTTTTTCTAAGATTTTTTGCTTATTATTTATTTCTAAAACTAATTTTCTTGACGGTCTAAAATCTTCTTCTAGGTTTATTATTGGAACTAAAACCCTAATATCATTATCTGGATATTGATTTCTCATTTCGGTGATAAATTCTAATGGGCTATCATCTCTCGAAGAATTTGGGGTGCAATCTGGACAATCAAGGGTTAAGTAGATTATATTAGTGAAATTTTTTTGCATTTTTTCTCTAACTTTTGATGAAAATTTTTTGCGAACGAATCGTAAATATGTTTTTAATTCATGGGTAAAACTTGCTTTTCCCCACACAACATCATCAATATCTTCGTGTTCTTTGTCAAAGATAAAATCTATTTCATCAGAATGCGTTTCGGTTAAATATGAATCAGTTTTTTCTAATTCTTCCATATTTCAACGGTATCATGTGATTAGACTTAAATCAAGAAAAAAGTTTAAATAATATATACACACAAACCTTTTTGATGTAAAATCGTAATGTGAGGTAAAGGAGATGTCTTTATGATAATGATAGCTGTTGCTGTACTTTTGAGTTTAGTTTTATGTCTACTTTTTGGCGTTCCGTATATTGATTTTTTGAAGAAAAAAACCATTGGACAATATATCTTGGATGTTGCTCCTGAAGCTCACGCCCAAAAAGCAGGTACACCAACAACGGGTGGTGTGTTTATAATTCTAGCTATCATTATTGCTTCAATTATTACCCTTTTTATGGCTGAAAAAATGGATACAAAAGCTTTAATAATTTTAATAACTCTTTTTTTCATGGCTCTTGCAGGGTTTCAAGATGATTATTTAAAAATCAAAGGACATGAAAATAGAGGGCTAAGCCCACGAGGAAAGCTTTTTAGGCAAATTTTAATTGCGCTTATTCCAACGTTATATGCGATGCAAATTTATGGAACTGTTGTAACATTGGGCTCAAAGAGTTTTGACATCGGTTTTTTATATCCTATTTTGGCGATATTTGTAATAACAGGAGCTTCAAATGCATATAATCTAACAGACGGGCTTGATGGCCTTGCTACTTCTGTTGGTATTCCTGCGTTTTTAGCTTGTGGAGCTATTGCTTTTTTAAGCGGTCAGACAGTTGTGGCTATAATTTGTGCATCAGTAATAGGTGCATCTCTAGGATTTTTGAAATATAATAAGCCAAAAGCTGAAGTGTTTATGGGTGATACAGGTTCTCTTGCTCTTGGGGGATTGCTCGGGACTCTTGCTGTTTTAGGAAGATGTGAACTTCTTTTGGCTATATTTGGTGGAGTTATAGTTGCGGAGACTTTGTCTGTAATATTGCAAGTAACTAGTTATAAATTGACAGGAAAAAGAATTTTTAAAATGTCTCCAATTCACCATCATTTCGAACTTTGTGGACATTCTGAAGTAAGAATTGTGAAAGAATTTACCATAGCTTCATTAATTTTTGCAATGATTGCTGTGGGTTTATTTATTATTTTATAAAAAGGTTATATTATGGATAAAATATTAATTTTAGGTTTATCAAAGAGTGGCATTGCGGCGGCAAAATTGGGGGTAAATTTAGGTTATAACGTTTATCTTACCGAGGGTAAATCTGAAGTAAACGAACTGCAAGTAAAAGAATTAGAAAACTTAGGGATAAAAGTTGAATATGGCAGGCATTCTGATGAGTTTATTAAAAACTCAAGTTTTGTAGTTACAAGTCCTGGAATTCCGCCTAAATCAGAACTATTTCAACGTATACAAAAAGAAAATATTCCTATAATTTCAGAAGTCGAGTTTGCATATTTAAATTCTGACACTCCTTTTGTTGCAATTACGGGAACAAATGGTAAAACTACTACAACTTCTTTGGTGTCACATCTTTTATCTCAATGCTTTGATGCACCTACTTGTGGCAACATTGGGCTTCCACCGTCTTCTATTGTAGAGGATGAGAACGATTTTCTTGTCTGCGAGATAAGCTCGTTTCAAGCACAAATGACAGAGAAATTTAAGCCATTTATTTCTTGCTGGACAAATTTTACACCTGATCATATTGACTGGCATGAAGGATTGGAGAATTATTTTAACGCTAAAGCTAAAATGTTTTTAGGAAAGCAATCACCTGAGTATGCGATACTTAATGCTAAAGATGAAAAGCTTTTAGAATTTTCAAAAAAATGTAAAAAATCAAAAGTATTTTTATTTGATACAGAAGATTATCCGAATGCGTCTTACATAAAGGAAAATGCAATTTGGTATAAAGAAGACGGCGTTGAGGAAAAAATTATTGATATAAAAGACTCGCCTCTTGTTGGGCACCATAATTATCAAAATATTATGTGCGGAATCATTTGCGCTAAACTTTGTGGTATGGAAAATGAAGATATCAAATCTGGTATTATTTCATTTAGAGCACCAGAACATCGCTTAGAAAAGGTTAGAGAACTAAACGGAATAACTTTTTATAACGATTCTAAGGCTACAAACCCAGAAGCATCGATTGTTGCAATAGATTCTTTTGATGGTGTAGATGTTTCTCTTATACTTGGTGGTCGTGATAAAAATACTGATTTAACTGAAATGTGTAAATCTATTAATCAACATATAAAAACGGTTTTATTAATTGGAGAGGCAACTCAACGCTTCGAAGAAAATCTGAAAAAAAATGGGTTTGATAATATAATAAAAGAAGAAACTTTGGAATCAGCAATAGATAAAGCTATTAGTTTAAAGCCAGATGTGGTACTTTTATCGCCAGCTTGTGCAAGTTTCGATATGTTCAACAGCTATGAACACAGAGGAGAGGTTTTCAAAGAATATGTCTTATCAAAATAGTGGACAATCTGAAAAATTGAGTACTCAAAATATGCAATCAGATAGAGCATTATTAATTGCAGTAATCTTTCTGGTTGTTATTGGTTTGATGTCTATTTTTTCTGCAAGCGCTCCAAAGTGTATTGAAATGGGAGTAAATCCTGCAAGATTTTTAATACAACAGGCTCTTGGTGTGATTGTTGGGTTTGTTGGGCTTAAATTTTTATCAAATTTTCATTATAAAAAACTAATGACATACACACTTCCTTTTGCTCTAGTGGTGATTATATTACTTGTAATGGTAAAAGTTGCTGGTGTGACTGTTAATGGTGCACAAAGGTGGATTAATATTGGTCCTATGAGTATGCAGCCATCAGAGTTTGCCAAGCCTGCTGTTGTGCTTTTATTGGCAGGAGTTTTTTATAGAAATCCAATAATAATGGATAATAATAAAATAGTTACAGCATTCATACCTATATTGATTATGCTGGGTCTAATTTATATGCAGCCAAACTTAAGTATGCTTTTATTGTTATTGATAACTTCTGTAGCAATTTATATTTGTGCTGGAGGCTCTTTACAGTTAATATTTATGGGTGGTGCTTGTTTTATCCCGCTATTGCTATTAAAAGGATTAAGAGGATATCAATCTTCTAGGATTGTAACATGGTTGCACCCTGAGGCGGATCCTTTAGGAGCGGGATATAACGTTATTCAATCTCTTGTAGCGTTTGCCTCTGGTGGCTTCTATGGAGTAGGTTATGGAAGTTCAAAACAAAAACTAGCTTGGCTTCCTGAAGCGCACACAGACTTTATATATGCTGTAATTGGAGAAGAACACGGATTCATTGGTTGTCTGCTTATTATTTGTTTATTTTGGACAATTTTGCAAAGAGGTTTTATTATTGCAGCTAAATGTCAAGATATGTATGGAAAACTTCTTGCATTGGGCCTAACTTTTTCAATATGTTTTCAAGGTTTTTTAAATATGTGGGTAGCAAGTTCTTTTGTACCAGCAACAGGAGTTCCAATGCCATTTATTAGCTATGGTGGTTCTTCGGTTATGGTATCATTATGGATGGTTGGAATTTTATTGAATATCTCAAAAGATAATGTGAAAAGAATAAGGAATTATACTAATGTCAGAAACATATAAAAAAGTCTATTTTGTTACTGGTGGCGGAACAGGTGGACATATTTATCCCGCAATGGCTGTAGCTGATGCTTTAAGTGAAGAGAATAAGGTATATTATGTTGGTAATAAACGTAATATGGAGCATAGTCTTGCACTTCAAAAAGGATATAAATTTTTACATGTAGGTGTTTCTGGCATGCCAAGAAAGTTGAATCCAAAATTCTTTTATTGGGGTATAAAGCTGGTAAGAGCTATTCTTTATTCAGTAGCATATATAAAAAAATATAAACCAACCGCAGTTTTTGCGACAGGGGGTTATGTCTCAGCTCCAATGATTTTCGCTTGTATTATTACAAAAACCCCTTATATGATGCATGATTGTGATGCAATGCCCGGACTTGTTACAAGAAGACTCTGTAAGAGAGCTCGTTTTGTTTCTTTAGCTTTTGAAAGAGCAAAAAGGTATATTCCAAGCAAACATGTTTTAGTGACAGGAAACCCGATAAGAAAAGAGTTTCATAATTTAACAAAAGAACAAGCTAAAGCAAATATGGGTTTAAAAGACAAGATTACATTGACTGTTATGGGGGGCTCTCAGGGAGCAAAAGCTATCAACAATACGGCTGTTGAAGTATTAAAAGAATTTGTTCAAGAACATAAAATACAAGTTGTTTTCCAAACTGGTAAACGTAATTATGATGAAATTATTGAAAAGCTGAAGCTTTTTTATCCTAATTGGGAAAAAGAGGGAGGTTTGGTTGTTAAGCCATATTTTGATGACATGGTTTCAGTTTTAAAATCCTCAGACATTGTAGTTTCTAGAGCTGGGTCTTTGAGTTTGTCTGAAATTTGTGCTTCAGGTATTGCACCCATATTAGTACCATATCCTTATGCGGCAGCTAATCATCAAAGGATAAATGCTAAATGTGTTCAGCAAATGGGTGCTTGTGTTTATGTAGAAGAAAAAGATTTTGAGCCAAATAAATTGCGAGAAATTATTTTAGGGTTTTTAAATAATCCTATAAGAATTGATTATCTAAAACAGAATACTTCTTATTTAGCAAAATTTGATGCTACGGAAAAAATTGTTGAAGCGTTGAAAAGTATTTAATTTTAAGGCAAAAAATATTTTTACTTGTTTTAGCATACTATATGCAAGTACATTCTATAAATAAAGGATATAATTCTAAACCTAATTTTAAATCTTGGTCACGAGAAGTAACAACGAGGTCTTTTTTAGGTGATAAAATAATCAAGCACAGGAATGATTCTTGGTTTTTCAGGGATGCAGAGTTTTGGCCTATTTTTACCGAGTATTTAGTAGAAAGATTCAAAAATGTTCCGAAAGTAAATGTGTATAGCTATGGTTGTTCCGATGGCTCTGAACCATTTTCTTTTGTAATGCGAATGTTGAGTGCTCATCCGAAAGAATCTAGTAAATTTTTACCTGTTATAGCAAAAGATTATGATAAAGAAGCAATTAATAAAGTAGAAAAAAGAGAGTATTACACAATAAAAGGTTTAGAAAAAAATGACATTGATTTTTGTACCAATAAATCATTTAATAGATTTTTTAACATAATAGATTCTGGACCAGCAATGTCATTTGCATTCGCTAAAGATGAATTATATGATAATGTTCAGTTTTCGGTTGCTGATATTAGAAGTGATTATAAAAAAATTGAGCCGAATAATTCTGTTGTTTTTGTAAGAAATTTTTGGCCATATATAGAAAATTGGAGTGATAGACAAAAGTTGTTAAAAAAACTAGGGGATCAATTGGGAGAAAATTCTTTTCTTGTAATAGGTTTTTTTGACAGAAAAGCTACTTGTTGGACTATTGATAATCAAGTAATTGAAGCAGGATTTAAAAGAACTCTAGTTGACTTTGTTTTTGAAAAAGATTGTTCTAAAAACTTTGCCGATAAAAAGGTTGATGTATGCAAGTAAATAATATTCAAAATTGTAGTTCTCAAAACAGATATTCTCCAACTTTTAAAAAGTGGTATCGTACTGTATATAAAGAAACTTCTCCATTAACAACAAGGCTTATGCACAAAAATAATACTTGGTTTTATAGAGAAGAAAATCTTTGGAAATGGTTAGCCAAACACTTGTCCCAAAGATTTGCAAATATTTCAAAAGTTAATATATATAATTATGGTTGTTCTAACGGAATAGAGTCGTACACATTTTTAATGGAACTTATCTCAAATTACAGAGAAGATTTTGTTAAAAAGCTTTTGCCTATCAAGGCTAGGGACTATGATCCTGTTGCGATTGAGAGGGCTAATACAGGAATTTTTGAAATAGAATCAACCGAAAAAGATAGAATAAATGCAAATACTGGTGGGAAATTTAATAAATTTTTTCAACAAGTTTCAAGTGAAAAATCTTTATATAAAATAAAAGATGAATTTAAAAATATGGTAGAGTTTAATGTTGCAGATATAAGAGATGGGTATAAAGAAATATTGCCTGAAAATTCTCTTGTACTTGCCAGAAATTTTTGGCCGTATCTTGGGAAACAATCCTCGATAAGTGAAATAGCAACAAAATTATACAACCAAATGGGAGAAAACTCTTTATTAGTTATAGGAGATTTTGATATTTGTGACGGAGCGTTATTTAATGCCAAAACAGATGTGCATCTTATAGATGCTGGTTTTGTCAGTATTAATGGTGAAAAAATTTTTGAAAAAGAGGTCTAAGATATAGCCTCAAGCTCTTTTCTGATATCATCAACTGAAACATAAACGATTTTGGAATTATCATCTTTTTTTAAGTAAACGTCTATTATCCCTGATTGAACAATAAATCTTTTGCATAAAATACAAATGAAGTCATGCCCGTAAATATACATTGTTGCTCCCATACATCTATCTTGTCCGGCTTGAATGATAGCATTTTGCTCGGCATGTATTGAACGACAAGTTTCATAGCATGTCCCAGACGGGATATTATTTTTGATTCTATAGCATTCTCCTCTTTCATAGCAAGATTCGACTTTCGACGGTGTGCCGTTGTAGCCAGTTGCTTTAATTTTTTTATCTTGACCAACTATGACAGCACCAACCTGTGCTCTCAAACAGTTAGAGCGAGAAGAACAAGTCTTTGCCATATCTAAAAAATAATCTGTCCAGCTTTTCATTGTCATATTTTTCCTCTTAACAGTATTTTATACCAAAAAATTTAAAACTATTTGTAAAAACAGCTTTTGTTAACAAATATTAAATCTTTAAAACTCCTATTTACCCCTATTTTTAGGACGTTAGTATAAAACTTCTCTAACTAAAGTATAAAATTTGAAAAAAAGATTAAAGTTTTTAAAAAAAGTGCCGTTATATAAAATGTAAGATTAATTAAAAAGGTATAATGGCATGGTTGATAAAGAAGAAATGGGAGCATCGCTTTTCTCAAGAACACTAGATTTTATGGAAAATGATCCTTTAGAAGAGATTTTTGCTCTAAATATGGGAGATTTTGTTTCAGAATTTCTTATTTCTGAAGAACTTGCCAATAAGATAAGCAAAAGCGCAAAGGATAAGACAACAAAACTAAAATCTCAGCTCAAAGAATTAGTTTCTATATATTCTTTAGATAATACATTATGTGTTTTAGGTTTTGATTCTAAAGATGAGTATGTTGTTTATAATTCTATTGCAAAGACTCTAACACAAATTCTAGATGTTGATGCTTGTCATATATACTTAACAGAAGAATTTACAAGAGGCTTGAATTTTGATAACAAATTTTTAGGGCTTGTTGGTTCGTCAATAGATTTTGACGATGACATTTATTCTAAAAAGTTAGGTTATTCAAAAGATGAAAAATCGTTTATAGTCAAAGCTTTCAATACATTAGAAAAAATTCAGATAAAAGATGTTTCTTCTATTGACAATTTTGTTCCTAAATATGAGCTTCGTGAATATGATGTTAAATCTTTAGCTGTTGTTCCGATGCATAATAATGCTCATGTTGTAGGCGTTATTGTTATTGAGAATTATAAAGAAAAAACAATTAAACGTGCATATATGAATCTTTTAGAAACAATTGCGAGATTGTTTGGTACATCAATGCATTTACAAAAAACTGTAGAACAAGTTGAAGAGCTTATTGCAGATGAAAATGTTGTTACAGAAGAATTGCAGCATATGAGAGCTGAATTGACGGCTCTTATTGGTGATTTGGGCTCAAATCAACAATCTTTTGTTGAAAGACTTGCAAAAGCTGTTGACGAAAAAGGTCAATATAAAGTTGCACATTCTCAACGCACTGCTGAGTTATCAAGAAAGCTTTGTAAACAAATTGGCCTAAATGAGAAAACAACAGATTTAGTATATTATGCTGGCTTATTGCAAAATATTGGTAAAATAACTCTACCTGAATCTTTATTTGCAAATAAGGGCAAGTTATCTAAAGAAGAATGGGAAAAACTCCAAAACCATCCTAATGTTGGTGTTAATTTGCTTATGAACATAAACTTCTTATCAGAAGTTATACCATACATTCATTATCATAAAGAGCGTTGGGACGGTTGTGGTGAGCCTGAAGGTTTAAAAGGTAATTCTATACCGTTTGGTTCAAGAATTATTGCTGTTGCAGATGCTTATACTGCGATGACTTCAGACAGATCTTATCGTGATGCAATGTCACAAGAAGAAGCCTTAGAAATAATTAAGTCAGAATCTGCAGTAAAATGGGATCCTGATGTTGTAAATGCTTTATACGAAGTTTTAAAATAGTTAAGACTATTTGATTGCAAGAGATTTGTTGTGTTGAAATTCGTATAAATATTTAAGTCCATCAAGTGTAAGTGAGGCATCTACATAATCAAATTGACGAAGCATATATTCTGAGATTAATCTGCTATGTCCGCCAGTTGCTATGATTGTCGCTTTTTCTCCAAGCTCTAATTCGCATTGGTGAATTAGTCCCTCAATTGCACAAGCAGAACCTCTCATTATGCCAGATAACAACGCACTTTCTGTGCAGTCTCCGATAGCTTTTTCTGATATTCCAGCACTAATTTGAGGTAATTTAGATGTATTCGCACATAGTGATTTAAATTGTAGGTTCAGTCCCGGCATGATTACGCCACCTAAAAACTCCCCATTTTTTGAAATAATGTCAAAAGTTGTAGCGGTACCTATATCAACGACTATTGCTGGTAATTGATATTTTTTCTTTGCTGCAATAGCATTTGCAATTCTATCAGCTCCGACTTCGGTCGGATTTTTTAATGCAATTTTTATTCCAGAGTCAATGTTATTATCATATAAGAAAGAATTTATTCCAAAAACATTATCACAAGCAGACTTTATAACTGAACTTAGCTCGCTTACAACAGAACCAATTGAACATGAATCTATTTTATACGATCTAAAGATTGTTTTTAAAAGTAGCTCATATTCACTTAGGGCAAGATCTTTATCGGACGCTAACCTAAAAGTTTCTACGAGAATTTCTTTGTCGTATACGCCTAAAGTTATATTTGTATTTCCTATATCAACGGTTAGCAACACTTTTGACTATTCTCCATAATTTGCTAGTGTTTCTTCAATAATTTTTTTCATTTCTTCACGGTAGCTCATAGGAGCTTTTATCTCGCACAAACTATCATATCGCAAAAGTCTTGATAGTAAAATATCTTTATCTTCGCCTTTATTTTCAACGGTTGAGCTATTTAAATCTTTTTCTATTAATTGTTCATGTTCTCTCAAGTTATATCTTTGAGATAAGTCTCCGTATACCTTAAAGATTGCTAAATTTCTTTCAAAATTTGGAACTTTGAAATATTCTTCTAAAATTTCAATTCCTGAAATCTTATCTACAGGTATTGATTTTTCTTTGTTTTCAAATTTTACGTTAAAAAAAGTTCGTTTTTGATGCGTTGTTATACTAAGAGGAATACAATCCAGAGTTTCTTTAGATCTTAATAAAATACGAACTTTTTTCTCATCACTTATTGCTTTTTCAAAAGCTTCGTAGCTCATATATAAAGTTTCTTTATTAATTTTTACAAGTGTTTTGTTCGTGTATTTATTCAATTTTTCTACAAAAGCATTGAATCCATTATTGATTTTGTTAGAAAAAGTTTCTTTGCATACGTTTTGCATTTTGGTTATTAAAGCTACATCATTCATAGATAGGTTTAGACCAAACGGCATTTTAGCGATGCAGTATTTATTTTGAATTTTAGGAATTTCAATTCCGCAATATCGACAAGTGTTTATGTATTTGCTAACCACGCTATTATTGAAAACAGAGTCGTTTTCATTTTCATTAAGCTTTTCAACGAGCTCTTGCATAGTATAATTGTTTTCTAGTAAAACCAATAAAGTTTTTAAAACTTGTATAGAAGAGAGGTTCTTTTTTACTGCGTGACTAATTGCCATAGATTGCCCTCATTTCTTTTAGTTTTTCAATAATTTTTTCTCTGAAATCATTAGGTTTAAGAACAGTACATTTTGGGCCGAAAGAGAGAATTCTCTGAATTGCAAGAAATTCATTATAGTAATGCCCTTCCACGATATAACCATTTTCTGTTTGTTCGACAATAAACTCTTCTTTGCTTAAGGAATCAATATTGAAATTTTTAAGCATGAATTTAATATTTGTTGTTTTTGCATTTGGGGCACAGCCTTTGAAGCTTCTTGATAATACATTGAGAATTCTTTTAGCATTAAGTACAATTGGTTTGTATACAGATTTATCGTAACAATGTAGAAAAACTTGATCATTTTGAAAAACCAATTCTTGTGCGATAACTTCTTTTTGATAAGCTTTTGCTGATGAAGGTTTCTTGTATGTAATTACAAGAGTGTTTTCATTTTTACAATCAACTGCAAGTTCTTTGATGAAAGCTAGGTTTAATCTTTTGAGAGCTGAAATTCCAATAAACATTTCTTTAATTTTATTATCTTGAATATGGTTAGCAATTTTATTTATAAGCTCATCATATTCTATCAACGTTTTAATATTAGCTTCGGCTTTTATTCTGTTATAGACTTTTTTAAAATGCTTGATATCTTCTTCTGTAATTTTCAACGAAAAAGGGTGTTCAATAAGCTCATATTTATAATTGTTTTTTGCAGTTGGTCGAGAAATATTGCAACCCATTGCTTTTAAAGTATTCAAATCGATTCTTAAAATATCTAAGGAACTGGTTTCTTCAATAGCATTAATTTCCAAAAGAGCTTGCCTTATTTCTTCTAAAGAATGAGGGGATGCTATCAAGAGGCCCAGCATTACAATAGACCTTACTCCTGTAAGTGAAATTTGGCTTATTTCTTCCCTTTTTAATGGTTTAAACACAGATATTCTCCTAGAAATTATTTACATAGATTAAGAAGATATTCAATAGTTTTTTCACAGTAAAATCTATCTGCGGAAGAAAATGGAAGCACATCTCCTCCAAGTTGTTTTTTAACATCAGAAACAACTTTAAGAACCTTGCTTCTAGGAACATAATCTATTTTTGTAACTATTGTGAAAATAGGCAAATTATAGGCTTCAACCCATTCTCTCATTTGCAAGTCGTTTTTTTGTACATCATGTCTGGCATCAATAAACTGGATTAAAGATTTGATTTGCTTACGTTCAAGAAGATATTCTTCTAAATATTTTTGCCATTTTGCTTGAGCTTCTTTTGAAACTTTTGCATAGCCATATCCAGGTAAATCTGCAACCATAAATTCATCTGAAAAATTAAAAAAGTTAATTAATCGAGTTTTACCTGGAGTGTTAGAGGTCTTAGCAATCTTTTTATTATTAGCTAAAGTGTTTATAAAAGAGGATTTGCCAACATTTGAACGCCCCAAAAGAGGAAATTCTGGCAAAGTAAAATCCGGACACTGTGAAAGCTTCTCTGCGCTTATTATAAAATTTGCGTTTAATTGTTTCATAAACCTAACCTTTAACTTTTTCTTTTTCAGCTTCTTTTTTTTGACTTCTCATTTGTACAAGAGAGAGTAGATTATATAATTTTTCGTTGTTAACAACTGTAATTTGAGCTTTGTTTTTAGTCAGACTAACATCTACAGATGGTTTGTTCTCAAAGATGTTTCCAGTTTGGATACTAACTATCTGTATAAAATTATCTTTTAAGATACTAAGTGGTTCTTTTAAAAAAGTTTCAAAAGTTTTAAAGATATTCATAGATTCTTACTTCTAACTTGCTAAGAAATATTGTATAATAATAGGCGGAAAATGTAAAATTCAAGTATTTTCAAGGTGCAGTTTTGGATACAAAAGAAAAAGAATTTATAAATGGATTTAAGACATATTTGAGTGTTGAGCGAAATTTTTCTGAGCATACGCTTAGTGCATATTATTCAGATATTGTTAGCTTTATTTTATGGCTTGACGGTACAAGCTGTGTTAATGCTGACTTTAACAAACTTAGAGAGTATTTGCATTTTATACAAAGATTTGAATATAAAAAGACTACAATAGCGAGAAAAACAGCATCGATAAGGACTTTTTATAAATATTTATACAGAGAACGTTATATTGATACAAATCCAGCAGTCTCTCTATCTGCACCTAAAAAACCTAAATCTTTGCCAAAATTCTTGACAACTGATGAAATAGAAAAAATTCTTAATAATATTAAAATTGAAACTCCTGCAGGTTTCAGAAATAGGGTTATTGTTGAGTTGTTATGGGCAACAGGAATGCGTGTGTCTGAGTTGAGCAGTTTAAATTTCGGAGACTTAAATATTGAAGAAAATGAAATCAAGGTTTTCGGAAAAGGTGCAAAAGAAAGGATTGTTTTAATTTCAGATAGAGCAAAACAATATCTTCAACAATATATAAAAACCGCTAGACATTTGTTAGCTCCAGGCTATGATATTGGTGAAATCTCCGAATCTTCACCGGTCTTTATTAATAGTACTGGATATAGGCTACAAAATAATACAATAAGAAAAGCTATTCATGATGTTGTTGAAAAAATAGAATTGCCTAAAAAAGTTACACCACACGTTTTTCGCCACAGTTTCGCAACTCATTTAATAGAAAACGGAGCAGATTTAAGGGTTGTGCAAGAATTGCTTGGCCATGCGGGCATATCCAATACTCAAATTTATACTCATATTTCAATGAAGCGCATGCAAGATGTTTATGAACAAGCACATCCACATGCCGAATAAAATTGAAATTTTGTACAAAATTTTTTCACATGCCAACTTCTTTACAAAACTTAACCTTTAGTATAAAGCATGCAAACCCATGCTACAAGCATGTTTGCATGGTAAAAAAGCATGCTAATCATGTAGGCATGGGCTTTTTGCATGAGGCGAACGCCTTAGTTTCAATAGATTTGAGCGTTTGCATGTATGTAAATAAGTCGTTACAATTGCTTTTTGATGACTTGTAAAAGCTAAGTGAGCCAATATAATGAAAATATAGTTTTAAAAAAGCTATCGAGATTTGGGGAATTTTTTAAATAACACAGATTGTTGTTTTGGAGGAATAAGTGTTTAAAAGTCGTGATATGGGAAGAGCTATTGCTGTAAAAAGATGGACACCTACGGCATTAGAATGTTATAAACGTGGCTGCAATTGTGTCGGATGTTTTTATAGTGACTTTTTTAGTGCAACAGCGCAAAAATGCCAGATGAAAGCTGCTGTTCTTGAATTGGTTAGAACAATTGGAACGCCTAATGTAGAATTGCCACAAATTTTAGAGTAAACCACTTTAAAAATGCTAAAAAATATTGTACAATGGTAAGGTAGACATTAGGAGGTGTAAATGTATATACACGTTAACGGTAAAAACCTTGAGATTACAGATGCAATTAAAGCTTATGTAAAAGAGAAATTAAGTAAAGTTGCGAACCATTATGATCAAATTACTGGAATGGATGTAATTCTTTCTGTAATCAAAAACCCTGCTGCATCAGGAAAACACATCGCAGAAGTATCATGTAAAATGAATACAGGTGTTGTAAGATGCGAAGAATCTGCTGATTCAATGTACGAAAGTATCGATTTATTAGCAGACAAACTTGACAGACAAGTTAAGAAATTCAAAAACAAATCATTGTATTCAGACAAAACTACTATTCGTAACACAGAAATTCCTGAAAACGAAGTTGAAGAAGCTGAGACAGTAGAAAGTTAATATTAAAAAGTAAAAGTTTAAAATATCGCCGACCAGAAATTTTCTTGTCGGCGTTTTTTAAGAATTGAGGAAGAATGAAAGTAGTATTGGCGTCATCAAATCCACATAAAGTTAAAGAGATTAATGCAATTGTGCAGTCTCTATATAAAAATGCTGAAATCGAGTTTATACTTCCGCCTGAGGGATTTGATCCAATCGAAGATGGTGAGACTTTTGAGGCAAATTCATTGATTAAGGCTAAAGCTGCTTGGGAACTTGGGAAAACTTGGACATTAGCTGACGATTCAGGGTTATGCATTGACGCTCTTAATGGAGCTCCTGGTATTCACTCTGCACGGTATGCTGATACGCCACAAGCTAGAATCGATAGAGTCTTAAAAGAAATGCAAGAAAAAGAAGACCGCTCGGCTAGATTCAAATGTTGTATGACGTTGCTAAACCCTCAAGGTGAAGTCGCATTCGCTTATACAGGAATTTGTGAGGGTTCGATTGTTAAATCTCAAAGGGGTGTGAACGGTTTTGGATATGATCCGATATTTTTGTTAAGCAATTCTGATAAGACTATGGCAGAATTAAGCGAAGATGACAAAAATGCTGTCTCTCACAGGTTTAAAGCTTTAAAAGAAATTTTAAATTTTCTTTACAAAAACTAGCGAATTGTAAATTTTTTGCCTTATCTTTATATTTTCTTTATATTTTTATGAGAAAATATAACTTGTGTTATGGAATTTTTTTAATGAGGAGTTAAGAAATTTATGAAGAGAATCTTAAGCGTAATGCTCACTCTTATGGTGCTTTTTAGCTATTCAGGAGCAGTATACGCAATTCAGGACACAAAAGGCGCTGTCGCTAAGTTACAAGCAGCTCCTAACGCTAGAACAATTGAGTTAGCGTTTGTTTTTGACGGACCATCTGATAAAAATCAGTCTGTTTTAAAAACATTCCAAACTACAATTACAAGATCATTATTACCGGATTATAAAGCTTCATTCCCACAAGAATTAATCTTTACCGGAGACTGGACAGAAGCGGGTGCAGCTAGAGCTTCAGAAAAAGCTTTAGCATCAAGAGCTACAATGGTAGTTTCTTTAGGCTTTATGTCTAGTACTTATTACACAGGGAAAACAAATAAGAACAAATTTGTTGTAACTCTTGACCAATATGGTTTAAGAGACCTTAGTGATGCGTTCTTTAACCCTGTTAAACAATATGTAAACGATTTCGTATTGTTCCAAAAATTAGTGCCTAATCAAACAAAAACAGCTGTTTTGATGAACGAAAGCTTCTACAAAACACAAAAAGATTGGCATTCAATTATTACGAAAAAACTTAAAGAAAAAGGTTGTGAAAACGACGTAGTCGTTCTTCCTGTAAGCACTGATGTTACATCATCTTTGGCTAAATTACCATCTGATGTTAATGCAGTGTTTGTAACACCTTTATTCAACTTATCAACTGAACAAAGAAAAGAAATGTATTCAATTATTAACGCTAAGAAATTGCCTACATTCTCAACAGTTGGTCGTGAAGACGTTGATTTGGGTGCTATGATTGGTACTTCTGCAAGAGAATTAGATAAAAAATTAGCAGAAGCTACTTCTTTCAATATTTACGGTGCTCTTAAAGGTAACAAAGTAAAATCAGAAAAAATTCCATACTACGATGATGAAATCATCTTCTATAACAAAGATACAGGAGTAACTGTAGGTTATAGTGCACCTTTAAGATTACTTAATAACTGTGAAATCGTATCACACAAACCTCTTGCAAAATACGATTTGACTTACATTATGAACACTTTGCAAGAACAAAACTTAGATATTGCAAGAAAGAAACAATTAGTTAATGCTGCTCGTAGAGCAACTACTTCTGCATATCTAAAATACTTACCAACATTGAGATTAGATTTAGGTCATCAATCATATAATGATAAGTATGCTTACTCTTATTCTGATGTTCCAACTCGTGTTGGTCAGTTTGTTGTAGCAATGGATCAAATGATTTATGCTCCTGATTTGGTAACAAATATCATTGTTAAGCATAAAAAGTTGAAGTTTGACAAAGCAGAAGCTATATTAACAGAAGCTACAATGGGTCATGAAATTGGTAATCTTTATATTGATACTTTGATTTTTGAAAATATGATTAAAGTTCAAGAAGAATACTTGCAAGAAACAAGAGAAAATTTAGCTATTGCTAAAGTTCGTATGCAAACAGGTAAATGTGGAAATGAAGAAGTTCTTCGTTGGGCCGGTGAAGTTAGCGAAGCTGAAAAAAGATTATTGAACATGAAAGCTGACTATAATAACGTCAAAATTCATATCAATAAAATCTTATTCAAAGATCAAAAAGAAATCTTTAATTTAGCTCCATTGACAGCTAAAGACCCAGCATTCTTTACTTCTGATATTCATATCATTGACCACGTAAGAACACCTGAAAAATTAGCTAAATTTACTGATATGTTGGTAGAGGAAGTAAAATACTTATCACCAGAAACAGTTAAGCTTAAAGCAGCTATTGCGATGAAAAAAGCAGAGATTTCAAACTATGCTCAAAAATTCATAATGCCAAATGCTAAATTAAGCTTAGAATATGGTACTCAGTTTGATAGAAATTTACCATACGAAAAAGCTGGTATTGGTAGCATGCAACTAGCTGCACTTAACTCTGGTTTGCCAATGCCAATGTCATATCTTGACCAGCACTCAACTCGTGTAATGGTAATGGCTCAATGGAAACCTATCGAAGGTGGTACAAAGATTGCTGAAATTGCAAGATGTAAAGCTGAGTTAAACGAGCTTAATATGTACTTAGATCAAGTTAATACTGAACTTGAAATGAACGTAAGAAGCGTAGTTAACAGAGCAATTGCAAAATACTTCATGATTGAAAAATCATACAAAGCTATGTTTGCAGAAGCAGAAAACTATCAAATGGTTAAAGCTAGATACCTAAGAGGTGAATCTCCAATTAACCAATTAGTTGATGCTCAGCACTTGTATACAAAAGCAAAAGTTGAAGCTCTAAACTCTCAAAACGAGTTCTTTAAAGAACTACTTTGGGTACAAAGAGGTCTAGTATGTATGAACTGGACAAAAGCTACTGAAGAAGCTAAGAATTTCATCAATAAGATTCCGGAAGTTCTTCCAGCTGAAGCAGATTTCTCTTTGTAATTAGAGATGACGCATAATTAAAGGGGTGAGAGATATTCTCTCACCCCTTTTTATTTTATCAAGTTATTTTAATACTGGTCAGACCAAGTCTATTGATGTTATAATTTCATTATGGCAACAGATAAGATTACAATTAAGGGAGCGAGGGAACATAACCTCAAGAACGTATCTTTGGAAATCCCAAAGAATCAGCTTGTTGTATTTACAGGCGTATCTGGTTCGGGGAAGAGTTCACTGGCTTTTGATACCATTTTTGCTGAGGGACAAAGACGTTATATTGAGAGTCTTTCTACCTATGCCCGTCAGTTTTTAGGTCAAATGGACAAACCTGACGTTGATTACATTGACGGACTTACGCCAGCTATTTCTATTGATCAAAAATCTACAAGTAACAACCCTCGTTCAACAGTTGGTACTGTTACAGAGATTTATGATTATTTAAGACTTTTATATGCAAGAGTCGGAACACCTTTTTGCCCAAAATGCGGGAAGCCAATTCGGCCACAGACAATTGACGAAATTGTTGCTAGTATTTTAACTTTATCTGAGGGTACTAAAATTCAAATTTTAGCTCCGCTTATTAAAGGTAAAAAAGGGGAATATCAATCTCTTTTTGAAGAATTAAAACAAGAGGGTTTTGTTCGTGTAAAAGTTGACGGCGAAATTTATAATCTTGATGAGGATGAAATTTCTTTAGCTAAGACCAAAGTTCATAACATTTCTGTCGTTGTAGACAGAGTTGTTGTAAAGCCGGAAGCTAAGTCAAGAATTGCAGATAGTGTTCAGATTGCATTACAAAAAGCTGATGGTGTTTGTCATATTGACAAGCTTGACGGTGAAGAGTTGATTTATTCTGAAAAGCTTGCCTGTCCTGACTGTAATTTAAGTTATGAAGAGCTATCACCACGCATATTTTCATTCAACGCACCATACGGTGCTTGCGAAAAATGTGGTGGAATTGGGGTTGATTTCAAAATAGATCCAGATTTGGTTGTACCTGACAAAACAAAATCTATCAAAGAGGGCGCAATTTACCCTTGGAGTAAGTCTTCAACATCATATTATGATGATGTAATTAAAGCTGTAAGCTTAGAATATGGAATTGATAACGAAATTCCTTTTCAAGATTTACCGCCAGAACATCGAGAGATTATTCTCTATGGTTCAAAAGAACGTATTCCAATGCGAATAAGAGAATTTGGTAGTCATCGCTACAGAAATGTTTTACAAAAATTTGTTGGTGTAATACCGTTTTTGATGAAACATTACAATGTCGAAAGCGAGTATTGGAAAGCTGAAATAGAGAAATACATGGTCACAACTCCTTGTGAAAAATGTGGCGGTGCTAGGCTGAAGCCATTCCCCCTTGCAGTAAGAATAAATGGCGTAAACATTCACGAATTCTGCTTAATGCCAATAGATAAAGCATACGAATTTGTAACAGACTTGTATTTAGTACTTTCTGATTTTCAAATGAAAATAGGTAAACAAATCCTCGATGAAATTAGAGCTAGGCTTAAATTCTTGCTAGATGTCGGTTTATCATACTTGAATCTCGCAAGAACCGCAGGGACATTATCAGGCGGTGAAGCTCAAAGAATTCGACTTGCTACCCAAATAGGTAGTGGACTTTCAGGGGTTCTTTATGTACTTGATGAACCGTCAATTGGCTTGCACCAAAGAGATAATGACAGGCTTATTAAAACTCTTATCAAACTAAGAAATATGGGAAACTCTCTAATTGTCGTAGAACACGATGAAGATACAATAAGAAACGCTGATTATATTGTAGATATCGGCCCAAAAGCTGGAGTAAACGGTGGTGAAATTGTTGCTCACGGTGAGGGGGTAAATTCAATAATCAAAGCACAAGATTCCATTACAGGAAAATATTTGAGCGGTGAATATAATATTCCAATCCCAGAAAAAATTAGAGATGGTAATGGAAATTATCTTCAAATTAGAAATGCTCATTTGAATAACTTAAAAAACATTGATTTAGATATTCCAACAGGGAAAATAGTTGTTTTAACTGGTGTTTCAGGCTCTGGAAAATCAACTTTAATGCAAGATTTAATATATGAATATGCAATACATAAATTAAGAAAGAACAAACCAAAACCTCAAGGTGTAGATGAAATTTTAGGCTTTGAAAACTTTGACAAAATTATTGATATTGACCAATCGCCGATTGGTAGAACTCCACGTTCGAATCCAGCGACTTATACAGATGTGTTTACGCCGATTCGTGAATTGTATGCAAAAACTAATGAAGCAAAAATGCGAGGCTATAAACCAGGTAGATTTAGCTTTAACGTAAAAGGCGGACGTTGTGAGGCCTGTGCGGGTGATGGGGTTCTAAAAATTGAAATGAACTTTTTATCAGATGTTTATGTTAAATGCGATGTTTGCAAAGGGCAAAGATATAATAATGAGACTTTGGAAGTGAAATACAAAGGTAAATCTATTGCTGATGTGCTAGAAATGAGTGTAAAAGAAGCTTACGAGTTTTTTGAAAACATTCCTCAAATAGCAAATAAGTTGAAAACTCTTGTAGACGTCGGTTTGGATTATATTAAACTTGGTCAAAGTGCGACTACTCTTTCAGGCGGTGAGGCTCAAAGAATTAAGCTTGCTTCGGAATTAAATAAACGAGCAACTGGAAAAACTCTTTATTTGCTTGATGAGCCGTCAGTTGGTTTGCATTGGCATGACTTGGATAAACTTATTAAGATACTTCAACAACTTGCTGATAATGGTAATACAATAATGATAATTGAGCATAATTTGGATTTAATAAAAATAGCAGATTATGTTGTCGATTTAGGCCCAGAGGGTGGAGATTTTGGGGGTGAAGTTATAGCTTGTGGAACTCCAAAAGAGGTTTCTCAAAACCCTAATTCATATACTGGACAATATTTGAAACAATTTTTTGAAGGAGTATAGATGAACGATACTCTAAAAGAATCAATAAAACTTGTTCCAGAACAACCGGGGTGTTATCTATATTATGATAAAGCTGGCGAGATTATTTATGTAGGAAAAGCTAAAAACCTTAAACGACGGGTTTATAGCTATTTTCACAAACAACATGAAAGTGCAAAAACAACTGTTTTAGTTTCCCAAATTGATAAATTGGAATATATTATTACGGATTCGGAAGCAGAATCTTTGATTCTGGAATCTCATTTGATTAAGCAACACAAGCCAAAATATAATATATTACTTAAAGATGATAAAAAATATCCGTACTTTTTGATTACAGATGAGGATTTTCCTAGAATTCAAGTTGTTCGCAAAAAGAATTTAAATCCAGATAAAGGTAGATTTTATGGGCCATATACTGATTTAGGTGCTATGTATGCTACTTTGGATTTTTTAAAAAAACTTTTTCCGCTTAAACAATGTAAAACCCCAAAATTTTCAAATAGACCTTGTCTATATTACCACATTGGGAAGTGTCTTGCACCTTGTCAGGGTAAAGTTATTCCAGAAGAATATCAAAAATTGATTAAACAAGTTGAATTGTTTTTAAGCGGTAAACAATCTGAATTACTAAAACAAATTCAGGCTCAAATGCAAAAATATGCAGAGGCTGAACAGTTTGAAAAAGCTGCAAAGATGCGTGATAGCTATTTAGATTTGCAAAAAACTCTCGAGCGTCAGAAAGTTGTTTACGAAAACACCAAGCTTAATGAAGATATTATAGCAGTGCTTTATGAAGATGGAATCCTTGCGATTGTGATAATGATGATTCGTGAGGGGCGTTTGATTGATAAAAAGGATTTTTCATATTTTGTTGACAATATTGATAAAACAGAATATTTTGAAACTTTCTTCAGGGATTATTATACAAATTTAAAACTTGAATTTCCTGATAAAATTGTTTCAAAAGATTTGGCTGAAATTGGGCAAAAAGACTTGTATGAAGACTGGTTAAAAATACTTTCTGGGAAAAAGGTTCAAATAAATTATGCTTCAAGGGGTAAATATAGCGAGCTTTATGAGTTAGCTTTAAAAAATGCAACCAATCTTTTGGAAAATGCTAAACTAAAAAAAATGGCACAAATTAGAGATGATTTTAATGAGGTGGGTTCATATTTGGCAGAAAAATTAAAACTGCAAAACTTCCCTAATAGGATTGAGTGCTATGATATTTCTCATATACAAGGTACAAACACTGTTGCTTCAATGGTTGTATTTCAAAACGGATTGTCTAAAAAATCGGCTTATCGCAAATTTAAAATCAAATCAACAGAGGGCAAGCCTGACGACTTTATGTCCATGAAAGAAGTTTTAACTCGTCGCTTGAAAAAATTAGGTCAGCCGAAATGGGAAAAACCAGATTTAATAATTATTGACGGTGGCAAAGGTCAATTATCAAGTGTTATGCAAATAGTTGACGAGTTTGGTATTGCCGATATTGATTTTGTCTCGCTAGCAAAGCGTGAAGAAGAAGTTTTCTTGCCTAATGAATCAAAGTCAATACTTCTACCAAGAGAAAGTAATGCCTTGTATTTGATTCAGAGAATTCGTGACGAAGCGCACCGATTTGCAATCACTTATCATAGAGAATTAAGAAGCAAAACCCTCAAAAAATCGTGATTTCTAAAAAACAAATCGTGACAAAATGTTTAAAAAACTTAATATTCGACTTTGGTTTTTTTTCATGATATAATGTTAAGACTGGAAAAATAGAAACAATTATCAGACTTGAATATATAAAAAGGGAATAATAAATGACTGAAATGAAGATAAATAGCAAATCTTCTACTTTTGATTTTGTCGGCGGGAAATGGCAAAACGAAATCAACGTAAGAGATTTTATACAAAAAAACTATACCCCATATTATGGCGATTCTCGCTTCTTGGCAGAGCCAACAGAAGCCACTTTAAAACTATGGGATGAATGCTGTGAATTATTTAAAAAAGAACGTGAAAACGGTGGAGTACTTGATTTAGACACAAGTGTTATATCTTCAATAACATCACACGGCGCTGGTTATATTGATAAAGAATTAGAAACGATTGTAGGTCTTCAAACTGATGCCCCTCTAAAACGTTCTCTACAACCATTTGGTGGTATTAGAATGGCGGAGACTTCATGTTCATCTTATGGTTATGAAGTTGATCCAGAGGTTTCAGAGATTTTTACCAAATATAGAAAAACTCATAATCAAGGAGTATTTGATGTCTACACGCCGGAAATGAAAGCAGCAAGACATTCTGCAATTATAACAGGGCTTCCTGATGCTTATGGACGTGGACGTATTATAGGTGACTACAGACGTGTAGCTCTTTATGGTATTGATAGATTAATCGAAGATAAAAAAGCTCAGTTTAAATCTCTTGAGGGTGAAATGACACCTGATAGAATCCAGTTAAGAGAAGAAATTACTGAGCAAATCAGGGCTCTTAAAGAAATGATAGAGCTTGGAAAAATATACGGTTTTGATATTTCAAGACCAGCAGAAAATGCTAAAGAAGCTATTCAGTGGTTGTATTTCGGATACTTATCGGCTGTAAAAGAACAAAACGGCGCAGCAATGAGTATCGGAAGAACTTCTACTTTCTTAGATATTTATATCCAAAGAGATTTGAACAGAGGTTTGATTACTGAATCTCAAGCACAAGAAATGATTGACCATTTTATTATGAAATTGAGATTAGTAAGATTTGCTAGAACTCCTGAATACAACGCACTTTTCTCAGGCGATCCTACATGGGTTACTGAGTCAATTGGTGGTATGGGCGTTGACGGTAGACCTTTGGTTACTAAAAACTCTTTCAGATATCTAAGAACTTTGGAAAACTTAGGAACAGCTCCTGAACCAAACTTAACAGTTCTTTGGTCAACAAGATTGCCACAATGTTTCAAGGAATATTGTGCACAGATTTCTATTAAAACGTCATCAGTTCAATACGAAAACGATGATATGATGAGAGCTGTTCATGGTGATGATTATGCAATTGCATGTTGCGTATCATCTATGGTTGTTGGTAAAGAAATGCAATTCTTCGGGGCTCGTGCAAACTTAGCAAAATGTCTTCTTTACGCAATTAATGGTGGTGTGGATGAAAGATTAAAAGAGCAAATTGGCCCAAAATATGCACCTATAACTTCTGAAATTTTGAATTATGATGAAGTTATGGATCGTTTTGAAGCGATGATGGAATGGTTGGCTGAATTGTATGTAAATACTTTAAATGTTATTCATTACATGCACGATAAATATTGTTATGAACGTTCTCAAATGGCTCTTCATGATAGAGATGTTAAACGCTATTTTGCAACAGGTATTGCAGGGCTTTCTGTTGTTGCAGATTCACTTTCAGCAATTAAATATGCTCAAGTAAAAACAATTCGTGATGAGAACGGCATTGTTGTAGATTACGAAACAACTGGTGATTTCCCTAAATATGGTAATAATGATGATAGAGTTGATTCAATTGCGGTTGAATTAGTTTCTAAATTTATGAACATGATTAGAAAACACTATACTTATAGAAATTCAATTCCTACAATGTCAATTTTGACAATTACATCAAATGTTGTTTATGGTAAGAAAACAGGAAACACTCCTGATGGTAGAAAAATGGGTATTCCTTTAGCTCCTGGTGCTAATCCAATGCACGGTAGAGATACTCATGGTGCTGTTGCTTCTCTTGCATCAGTAGCGAAGCTTCCTTTTGAAGACTGCCAAGACGGTATTTCTAATACTTTCTCAATCATTCCAAACGCTTTAGGAAAAGACGATGTGTTTGTTGGCGATTTAGATTTAGACTTTGATATTGATTGTGGCTGTTGTGAGGGTACTGTTACAGAAAGAAGTAGCACCTATATGACTCCATTAATCAAAAAATCTGAAAAAGCGTCTGAAAAAGTTGACACATTAAATAAGTTATAAGGATTTTGAAGATATGACAACGCAACAAGAAGAAAATTTAATAAATTTATTGGATGGATATGTAGAACAAGGCGGACATCATTTAAATGTTAATGTATTTAATAGAGAAACATTACTTGATGCGCAAGCTCATCCAGAGAAATATCCTCAATTAACCGTAAGAGTTTCTGGCTATGCTGTAAACTTTATTAAGCTTACTAAGGAACAGCAAGATGATGTAATTTCAAGAACTTTTCACGGTTCAATGTAAAGTGTAATAATTTATGTCGCAAATTTTAGGAAGAATCCATTCTATAGAGACATGTGGAACGGTTGACGGTCCTGGCATTCGTTTTGTTATTTTCATGCAAGGTTGTCCTATGCGTTGTCAGTATTGTCATAATCCTGATAGTTGGGATTATGATAATGGCAAATTAATGTCTGTAGAAGAGATATTAAAGCAGTATGATGGTGTAAAAGAGTTTTGCAAAGGTGGAATCACTGTTACTGGTGGTGAGCCTTTAGTTCAAATAGATTTTGTGATAGAGCTTTTTAAACGAGCTCAAGAAATGGGAATTCATACGGCTTTAGATACTTCAGGAGTGTTATTTAATCTTTCTGGTTTAGAAAAGATTGATGAGTTATTAGAATACACATCTTTAGTAATGCTTGATATCAAGCATATTGACGATGAAAAACACAAAAAATTAACAGGTCATTCAAATAAGAATATCTTAGAGTTTGCAAAATATTTATCAGGAAAAAATATTCCAACTTGGATTCGACACGTTGTTGTTCCAGAGATTACTTATAAAGAAGAATATTTAGTTGCGTTAGGTGAATTTTTGGCAGAATTAAAAAATATAAAAGCTCTTGATGTTCTTCCGTATCACAACATGGCGAGGGGTAAATATAAAGAGCTTGGTATCAATTATTCGCTTGACGGAATTGAGCCTTTGACAAAAGAAGAGGCGATAAATGCTAGAAATATAATTATTCGAGCAATGAAAGCAAAGAAGAAAAATTAAAAATATCTGTAAGCTATTTTTTATTCCAATAAAACTTTTTGTGCTATTATATTTTTGTATTAGTTAGGGGGATCCACCCCAGAGGTAAATATATTTTAGCCTGTAAATGTCATTACTAGCTTGCATAAAATATTTACCTTAAAGGATAGAAAGAGAAAAAATGGAAAAGAACAACGAAACTTTGAGCGTGCTTAGGCACTCATGCTCACACATTATGGCACAAGCTGTACAGAAATTATTCCCACAAGCAAAGTTAGCTATCGGGCCGTCTACTGACAGCGGATTTTACTACGACTTTGATTTGACCGATGGTTATGCATTTACGCAAGAAGACCTTGTTAAAATCGAAGAAGAAATGAAAAACATCATCAAACAAAATCTTACTTTTGAAAAATATTTTGTTGAAGATGTTGATGCAAAGATTGCAGAATTTAAAGCAGAAGGTGAAATCTACAAAGCAGAATTGTTGGAAGAACACAGAAATGACAATCCGACTCTTTATTTGACAAAAGATAAAGACGGAAACGTTTTGTTCAACGACCTTTGTGCAGGGCCTCATATTCCAAACACTTCTTACATTAAAGGTAATGCGATTAAGCTTTTGAAAGTTGCAGGAGCTTATTGGCGTGGTAATGAAAAGAATAAAATGCTTCAAAGGATTTATGCAACTGCTTATTGGAATAAAGAAGATTTACAAGATTATCTAACTTTCTTAGAAGAAGCTGAAAAACGTGATCACAGAAAACTTGGTACACAATTAGACTTGTTCTCAACTCGTGAAGAAGTAGGTGGTGGTTTAGTTTTATGGCATCCAAATTTAGCTGTTGTAAGAGAAGAAATTGAAAACTATTGGAGAACTGAACACCGCAAACGTGGTTATGTAATTGTTAATACTCCACAAATTGCTAAATCAAAACTATGGGAAATTTCAGGTCATATGGATCACTACAAAGAAAACATGTTCTTTGTTCAAAAAGATGAAGATTCTGATGAACAATTTGTAGTAAAACCAATGAACTGTCCATTCCATATTGCAATATACCAAGCAAATAGATATTCTTACCGCTCATTGCCATTAAGAATGGCTGAATTAGGAACAGTTTATAGAAAAGAAAAATCAGGAGCTTTGGCTGGTTTAACTCGTGTTCAAGGCTTTACTCAAGATGATGCTCATATTTTCTGTACACCTGAACAATTGGTTGATGAAATTAACCAAATCATTAACTTTGTAGCTGATACAATGGCTATTTTCAAAATGGATTTTGAAGTTGAATTATCAACTCGTCCTGAAAGCTATGTTGGCGAACTTAAAAATTGGGAAATTGCTGAAGCTGGACTTAAAGAAGCAATGGATAAACGTGGAATGGTATACGAAATTAACGAGGGTGACGGTGCATTCTACGGTCCAAAAATTGATTTCAAGGTTAAAGATGCTTTAGGTAGAACTTGGCAATGTGCAACTATTCAATTAGATTTTAATTTGCCTGCTAGATTTGATATTAAATATCAAGACAAAGACGGTTCTATGAAGACTCCTATCATGCTTCACAGGGTTATCTTTGGTTCTATGGAGAGATTCCACGGCATCTTGATTGAACACTATGCTGGTGCGTTCCCAACTTGGTTAGCTCCAACACAAGTTTCAATCGTTCCAATTTCAAATGAAAAACACCTTGATTTCGCTGAAGAAGTTTACAGAAAAATGCGTGATGCTGGTATAAGAGTAAACTTAGATGATAGATCTGAATCAATGAATTACAAAATAAGAGAATCTTTACAAGGTAAAAAAGTTCCTTATGTTTGCGTAATTGGTGATAAAGAAATCGAAGCTAACTCTGTTGCTGTTCGTAAGCGTGGTGTAGGTCAAGTTGGAACAATTTCAGTAGATGAATTTGTTCAAAATATCTTAAAAGAAATTAAAGAACGTTCTTAAAATTTCATTTTAAATAGAACGGGCGGAGTGTTGATACACCCCGCCCGTTTTTACTTGATTTAACATAATAAGTATTTTGTTAAATTAATTTTTTTTATCTTATTACTTGTACTTTTCTTTTTTCTTAGTCTTGAAGGCAAGAAAAAAGAAAAGTACCAAAAGAAAAAAGAAGCACGCTTTTTGTAATTAGTCTCGTCGATATTAATCGACTCGACGGAAGCTTTTAAAAAGCTTCTGTCAATTTTATCCACGCTATCTTTGATAGCGTGCGTAGGCGGTTAATACCGCCAAAGCCAACAATCAAAGCGTTTTTTTCTTTATTTTCTTTGGTACTTTCTTTTGTTTTCTTTTCTCGCAAAAAAAGAAACAAAAGAAAGTACATTAATAAAAATTGATTTTTAATTTAACAAAATATGTATTTTGTTAAATTAGAATACAATCCTAAGCAACGCTTGCTAAAAGCATATTAATCTCAGCAACTAAATCCTCGTTTTTAGTTTTAACTGCGTTTACCATAGCTTTCTTAAGTAAAGATTTTGCTTTGTTTGGACTATTAAACTGTATCATTAGCTCAGCTGCAGCTTTGTAGTTTTCAGCAATTTCTTCAATAGCGTTTGTTTTTTCATAGTTTTTAACAGCTTCGGCATAATATTTTAACGCTTTATCATTTTTACGGAATTGAACACAAGCATCTGCAGTATTTGAAAGTACATAACCTTTCATATTGTTATCAGCTGTTTGTTCTACTAGTTTGCGAGCAACATCATAATATTCGAATGCGTTTTCATCATACTTGTCAGTAAAAATATTTGCAACTTTTGTTAAAGAATCAGATTGCCCAATCAAATCGTCTGATTTTCCTGCGTAAGATATAGATGTGATATAGTGCTCAAGCGCTGGACCAATTTGGTTTACATCGTCATAAATTTGTGCCATTGAGTAATGTGCTCTAGATTTTACATTTGTATCTGTTGTGTACTGCAAAGATTTGTTATAACTATTCAGTGCTTGTACAACAAAATCATTATCATCGTATATTTTACCAATTTCTAAGCAAATTCTTGATTGAGTTTCTGTATCTTTAAGTTCCCCTGCACGATTGAAAGCTTCTTTAAACATAGCCATCGCCTTTTGAGGATTGTTTGAGAAAGCCTGCTTTTTAGCTTCTACAAATAAAGATTTCAATCTAGTATCTTGAGGAATAATTGTTATATTAGGCTTGTGAGAAATAATTTTTTCTGCTTCTATAAATTCTTCCTCTAAAGATTGAGGTATATAATCTTCAATTTCAGCAGTTTCTTCAGATTGAATTGCTATATTTTCTTCTGTTTTGTTCGTAACTTCTTCTGGTGCTTCTGGCTGAACTTGTGTTTCTTGTTGAGTATTTTTTGGCCCTTCATCAGGGAATTTAACCATAAAATTAGGATTAATTTCCTCTGAATTGTAATTGTAATTTATTCTTTGTAAGAATAGTGCATCAAGCCAGTTTTGAACAACTTTTGAATCCTTATTTAAAGTTTCAGAAATATATTTATCAAGTAATGATGCTGCAAGTTTTAAGTTGCTCTGAATAAGGTTTACTTGAGGATTAGCTTCTCTTACCTGTTGTTCAACAATTTGTAGATATTTATTTACGTTTTCTTCTATCTCAGGAGGAGTCGAAATTGCCTTAATAGTATTTTTAAAATCTTTTAGAATTTGTGCAATGTTAACTTTATTATTTCTTGGGTTGTTAATAGGCTGAGCTTGTGCAGGGGTTGCAGGTTGCTGAATAGGCTGATAGCTAGATTGAATTGTTTGGTATTGTTGAGGGTTAGCTTGATTAATAGGATAGCTTGCCCTCATTGGAGGAGGTGTATGTACTGGATAAGCCTGTCTTTGTGGGTAAGCGTTTTTTGCAGGTGAATATATCGCTTGACGAGGCTGTGCCTGTGTTTGTTGAACTTCTTCTGCACGTCCACGAGCAACTGTTTGCTGAGGGTTTTGCTGTTGACCATTAGAATTATGACCGTCTTTATCGGCTCCCTCATTACCTGCATTATAATTGCCTGTTCCTCTTTGTGGATAAGGTCTTGGGCGTACTGTGTTCATTGTGTTAAACAAAATTTACCGTCCTTCCTTAAGTTTTATCGGTATTTAAGGTGTATTTCTTCACTTTTTTTATTAAAAAATCATCTGTATGTATGATACTGATTTAATGATATTTGAAGAAAAGTACAGCATTAAGTTTTGTAAAAATTTATGTAAAATTAAAATTTAATTTAGTTGTAGCCACAAGTACGACTTGCTTTTATCTCTTAATAACCTTTACTTTTCGCTATTTTCGTGGTCTAATTATTAGTGATAGGTAGATTTTCGCTATTAATTTTGCATAGGAGAGATTATGAAAGCTGAAGAAAGAACATTTGTTGCTATTAAGCCTGACGGTGTAAAAAGAGGACTTATTGGAAAGATTTTAACAAGATTTGAGGATAAAGGTTTTAAAATTGTTGGAATGAAGCTTTTACAAGTAACTCCTGAATTAGCAGCCCAGCATTATGCCGAACATGTCGGAAAATCTTTTTACAATAGATTAATTTACTATATTACTAGTGCACCTATTGTTGCAATGGTTGTTCAAGGCTATAACGCAGTGGAAAGTGTTCGTCATATGGTTGGAGCAACAAATCCGCTAAATGCTGACGTAGGCACTATTCGTGCTGATTTTGCACAAATAATGGAATATAACGTAATCCACGCATCTGATTCTTTACCTAGCGCAGAACGTGAAATCAATATTTATTTCAAACCAGAAGAAATATATGATAACTGGGAATCAATGCCTGAGATGATTGCATATGATGAAGAAAGATATAATCAACAAGGTTTATAATAAATAAAAAGGAAAGCTTAAGCTTTCCTTTTTAGTATTAATAAGACTTTATTCTTTGTTTTTGTTAAAATAAAAGTATGAGTTCAGTATTTGATAATTTTAGTTATGAATTAGTTCATGTTGATTCCAAAACAGGGGCAAGAGCTGGCATTTTACATACTCCACATGGAGATATTAAAACACCAATTTTTATGCCTGTAGGGACTAATTCTACAGTAAAACTTGTAACTAATAATAATCTTTATGATACTGGTGCGCAAATAATTTTGGGAAATTCATATCATCTTTATTTAAGGGCTGGTCATAAACTAATTGAAAAATTCGGTGGTATTCATGGCTGGATGAATTGGGATAAGCCAGTGCTTACTGATTCTGGTGGATTTCAGGTCTTTTCTTTGGCTCATTTAAGAAAGATAACTGAGGAAGGTGTTGAATTCCGAGACCCTAAGGATGGAAAAAAACATTTTATAAGTCCAGAAATCTCTATGGAAATTCAACAAGCTATTGGTGCTGATATTATTATGGCTTTTGACTGGTGTGCTCCGTTTGGATGTGACTATGCAACAGCAAAAGCTGCAATGGAAAGAACTCATAGGTGGCTTGAAAGATGTATTAAAGCAAAAACTACAACAAATCAAGCTTTATTCCCAATTTGTCAAGGAGCTTTTTTTGATGATTTGAGAAAAGAAAGTGCTGCTTTTGTATCACAAATACCTGCTGTGGGATATGCAATTGGTGGTTTGAGCGTTGGTGAAGATAAAGAAACTATGAACCATTTTGTTGAATTAACTGCTCCACTTTTGCCTCATGATAAACCTCGTTATTTAATGGGTGTAGGTACTCCTGAAGATTTATTAGATGGAATTAAACGTGGCGTTGATATGTTTGACTGTGTTCTTCCTACTCGAAACGCTAGACACGGTTCTTTCTTTACTCATGAGGGTAAAAAACAGATTAAAAATGCTCAATATTGGGATGATCCAAGACCTCTTGATGAAAACTGTGATTGTTATTGTTGTAAAAATCATTCAAGAGCATATTTAAGACATCTTTATAAATGTGGAGAGGGAACTGCACAAGCATTAATGTCAATACACAATATCAAATTTCTGATTGATTTTTCTCAAAAAGCAAGAGAAGCAATCTTGCAGGATAGATTTGAAGAGTTTTATAACGAAAATTATTATAAACTTATATAAGCAATGATAAAAGCCGATTTACATATACACAGTAACTACTCTGACGGAAGTGATGAAATTGAGGTTCTTGCTTCAAAGATTCTTGAGGCCAAGATAGATGTTTTTGCACTTACTGATCACGATACCGTTGAGGGCTGTGAGGAAATGTTAAAAATAATTGGTGATAAAGTTAAGTTTATACCTTCTGTTGAATTAACTTGTAAAGCTGGTAATGTTAAATGTCATATTCTGGGTTATAACTGTGATTGTAGAAACCCTGTTTTACTAAATCTTATTGATAAAGGCAAATATTTAAGAAAGAAAAAGCTTGAAACTAGAATTAAATATCTTAAAGACACTTGGAATATTGAGCTTACAGAAGATGAATTGAAATGGCTTTATTCAAGAAAAAGTGTCGTGAAGACTCATATTGCTAATATTCTTGTTAATCGTGGTCTGGCACATGATAACGTAAGTGCTATGAAAAAGTATTTAGACGGTTGCAAATCTGGCGATACACGTTTTACAGGCGAAGAAGCTATAAATGCGATTATAGAAGCAGGAGGAATTCCTATCTGGGCACATCCGCTCGGCGGTGAGGGCGAAGAACATATAACGCCTGAAGAATTTTATAAAAAATTTGAAACAATGAAAGCTCTCGGAATTAGAGGTCTTGAATGTCATTATTCTAGGTATACAGATGACGAAGCATCGTTCTTATTAGATGTGTGTAGGCAAAATAATCTTTTTATAACTGGTGGCAGTGATTATCACGGAACTAACAAAGATATTCCGCTAGGAAAGTTAAATGTTGAAGCTCGTTTTATAGATGCTTTTTCTTTGACAATTTTAAACAAACTAACTTAGGTTTATGCTATAATTTTTTCATAAAAAGCGAGGGAAAAAGAATGGAAAGATTTTATACAACAACTGCGATAGATTATGTTAATGGTGCACCACATATTGGGCACGCATATGAAAAAATTCTTACGGATGTAATATATAGACACTTTTCTCAAAGATGTGAAGATACTTATTTTTTAACTGGTACTGATGAGCACGGTATTAAAATCCAAAAAACATCTGCGGCACAAGGTATGAGCCCTAAAGAACTTTGTGATATGAATGCACAAAAATTCATAGATGGTTGGAAAGCGCTTGATATTAATTATTCTCAATTTATAAGAACAACTGATGCTCAGCACGAAGCTATTGTTCAAAAAATCTTTGATAAACTTCTTAAACAAGGAGATATATACAAACATTCTTATACTGGGCTTTATTGTCAGGGCTGTGAAGCTTTTTTAAGTGAGAAAGATTTGACAGAAGATGGCCTTTGTCCTGATCACTTAAAAAAACCTGAAGAGGTAAGCGAAGAAAACTATTTCTTCAAACTTACAAAGTATAAAGATGCAATTATCAAACACATTAAAACAAATCCTGATTTTATCGTGCCCTCTTTTAGAGCAAATGAAGTTATTAATCAGCTTGAAAACATTGAAGACATTTCAGTTTCTAGAGCTAAATCAAATGTTTCTTGGGGAATTCCTGTTCTCGGAGATGATGAGCAAGTAATATATGTTTGGATTGATGCACTTTCAAACTATATTACGGCACTAGGCTATAATCCAGATGGTGAATCTGAAGAAAAATTTAATAAATATTGGCCGGCTAATGTTCAGGTTATTGGAAAAGATATTTTAAAATTCCATAGTATTTATTGGCCTGCATTTTTAATGGCTCTAGATTTACCATTACCAAAACAAATTCTAGCTCATGGTTGGATTACAATTGATCAAACAAAGATGTCAAAATCTTTGGGTAATGTAATTTCTCCTACGGGAGTTTTAGAATCGTTTAATCAAGAAATCCCAGATGCTCTTCGTTATTACATGGCTTCTGCTGCACCTTGTGGTAAAGACGGCAATTATTCTGATGAGGATTTTAAAGAAAAAGTTAATGCACACCTTGCAAATTCAATGGGTAACTTGTTAAATAGAACTTTATCAATGTTAGTTAAATACTTTGACGGTGATGTTAAAGCTGAATTTAAAATTAAGTCAGACTTATTTGACAAAGCTATTGAAACAGTAAAAGCGGTTAAACATCATTTTGATTATTATGAAGTACAAGAAGCAGCACAAAAAATTAATGAACTTGTTGATATTACAAATAAATATGTTACAGACAACGCACCTTGGACATTAGCTAAAGAGGAAAAAATGACTGAATGTGGCCAAGTTCTTACAACTGTTCTTGAAATCATGTGTGTAGTTTCGTCCCTTATTTATCCATATTGTCCTAATATTGCTAAAGCAATGGCCGAACAATTGTCTTATGATTTGAATACAAAATTAGATAATGTGACTTGTGATAACATAAGTGTTGGACATTTGATTGACAAAGAAAATATTAAACCTGTTTTCTTAAGAATGGATAGCGAGCTTGCTGATAAAAGCAAAAAATCTTAAAATAAATTATTATAACTTAAAGGGGCGAGGTATTTGTACCTCGCCCCTTTTGATTATCAAAGATTTTCTATTTTTTATCTTCCCATATTTCAATTAATGATGAACAGAAGAAAATACTAGAGTATGTACCAATTGCAATACCAAGTATCATTGCAAGTACAAAATCTTTTGTTGTAACACCGCCAAAGAAATAAAGAGAGGCAAGTGTAATTAAAGTTGTTAAAGAAGTATTTATACTTCTTGTTAAAGTTTGGTTAATACTTGCATTCATTATTTCACCAAAAGTCATTTTCTTAGAATAGTATTTCAAGTTTTCTCTAACACGGTCGAAAACAACAATGGTATCGTGAACGGAAAAACCTATAACCGTAAGGAGTGCCGTTACAAAAAGCGCATCAATTTGTACGCCGTAGACCAAGCCTAATATAGAGAAAACTCCGACAACAAAAATTGTATCGTGCATTAAGCCTAAAATAGCAGCTAAAGCATAATCAAATTGGAATCTAAATGTAAGATATGCAATAATGCCTAATAAAGCTAAAGTCAGAGCTATCATTGAGTTTTTGAATAATTCTTTACCTAAAGTTGGACCAACTGATGATACTTGAACAAGCTCAGGTTGCTGAAACTCGCTATTAACAACTTTTGTTATATTTTCTAAATCTTTTGAATTTTCTTCAATAAATTTTGTTCTTATTGATAAAATAGCTTTTAAATCATTATTTTCTTTTGAATTAACATTTATAACTTGTAAAACAGGTTTATCAACCCCATTCTTTTCTAAAGAAGATCGTACTTCAGATAACTTATTATTAGAAATACCTTCTCTAACACCATACTGCAATGTTGTACCACCAGTGTAATCAATACCAACCTTTACAGGAGTATGAGTATCATAAGTTATCATTGAATAAACCATAGCTATAATTCCAGGGATCAAAAGAATAGCTGAAATTGCTAAGTATATAAATTTATGTTTAACTATATCTAATCTCATTTTTACCTTCTTTCTAGCCTAATCCAAAATACCGAACTTAGCTTTTTCACGTTTTGTTTCAACGACTTGGAAGCCTTCTCCAATTTCATCAGCTCGCAAGCCAAACAATGCAGGGTTCTTAAGATTGCCAGTTCCAAAAACTAAATGCATAAAGTTTTTGGTAATGGTAATTGCACTAAACATTGAAACCATTACGCCGATTGCTAGAGTTAGAGCAAAACCTTTAACAATACTTGTGCCACAACAGTATAGAATTACACAAGTAATAATTGTTGTCATATTTGAATCAAAAATACTTGTCCAAGCTCTGTCAAAGCCGGAATTAATAGCTGTAAATAATGTTCTACCAGCTCTTAGTTCTTCTTTTGTCCTTTCAAAAATTAAGATATTAGCATCAACTGCCATACCTATTGAAAGAATAAAACCTGCAATACCAGCAAGGGTAAGAGTTACAGGGATTGCTTTAAATAAAGCAAAAAGAATTAAGCCGTATATAATTAATGCTATGTTTGCGATCACACCTGGAGCTCTATAGTAAGCGACCATGAATAACATAACAAAACCTAACCCCAAAGCTCCTGCAATTTTTGATTTAGCGATACTATCTGCACCAAGAGTAGGTCCTACGGTGTTTTCTTCAATTATTTTTGCAGGAACAGGAAGTGCACCAGCATTTAATAAATCTACCATTGTTTTAGCTTCTTGGTAAACAAAGCCGTTATCACCACCTGAAATTTGAGCTCTTCCACCAGTGATAGCTTCTCTTATAACAGGAGCTGATTGTAACTCGCCGTTAAAGAAGATTGCCATTTGTTGGCCTACCATTTTTTTTGTTAATTCTGCAAATTTTTTAGTACCGTTAGCGTTGAATTCTAAATCAACTACCCATTGCCCATTTTGAGAATTAGTACTTAAATTTGCTCTGGTTAAATCTTTACCTGTTAAACCAGTTGGTTCCCAAGCTTCCATTCCGTTTGGCATCATAACAGGTTTTCTAAAATCTAATTCTGCAGTTTCGCCTAGATATGCTTTTGCTTGATTTAAGTCAGAAACGTCAGGTATTTCAACAACAAGCCTTTTATCTCCTGAGCGTTGTACAACAGTTTCTGATACGCCAAGTTTGTTTACTCGATTTTCAATAGCGAAATGCAAGCTTGCCATCATATCAGGTGTAATTTGTGAAATCGTGTCTGTTGTTTGAGCTTCAAGCACCAGTCTTGAGCCACCAACTAAATCCAAGCCAAGTTTTGTAGGCTTTACCATAATTGTTACAATAGATGCTATAACAATTAATATAATTGCCCAAAACATGATTAATTTGTTTTTCATTTATATACCCCTTTTTATATTTTAATTATATTTTAAATATTTTTTTTAAAACTTAGTCAGATTACTAGATAGAATCTAATACAAAGAATAATTCGGCTTTTTCTGCTGCAGTTAATTCTACTAATGGGCGTCTTACATAATCATCAATAATTTCTCTATATGCAAGAGCTGCTTTTACTGGCACTGGATTTGGTGCCATGAAAAGTTTTTTGAAAATAGGATAAAGCTTTAAATGCATATTCTTAGCGGTTTGAGCATCTCCCGTTTTGAAGTTTCTAATCATAGATTTAATTTCTTTACTAAACAAGTGTGATGCTACAGAAATTACACCATGTGCACCAAGAGAAAGCATCGGTAATGTTAAACTATCATCTCCTGAATATATTGCAAAATCGTGAGGACATATTGATTTTATTTCTGTAACAGCATCCATATCTCCAAAACTTTGTTTGAGTGCTACAATGTTTTCATGTTTTCTAGCGAGAGTTTTAACTGTTTCTGCAGACATGTTAACACCTGTTCTTGACGGAATGTTATATAAAATTACAGGTAAATCAACAGCTTCTGCGACTGCAGAAAAATGTTCAATCATGCCGTTTTGGGATGGTTTGTTGTAGTATGGAACAACTGATAATATAGCATCAGCACCCTCTTTTTCTGCCATTTTGGCGGTCTTTACAGCCGTTTCTGTAGAGTTTGAACCGGTACCCATAATTACTTTTGCTTGTCTATTAACCGCACGTTTCGCACTACATAAGATTTCTATTTCTTCGTCATATGTTAATGTAGGAGCTTCTCCTGTAGTTCCGGTAACCAATATGGCGTCAGAACCAGTGTTTGCCAGTTGATAAGCTAAAGCTTCGACTTTGTCGTAATCTACTTCTCGTTTTTCGTTAAATGGAGTAACCATTGCTGTTATTACTTCACCGGCATCATATCTCATAAAATATACTCCTCTTTTACCCCTTTTTTAGTCTGTTGTTATTTCAATTTTACCCCAAAAACATTACAATACAAAGATTTTACTTTTCTTCAAAACAAAGGATTTCAAATGTGCCACCATCCTTTTGAAAAACTCCATGTTGAACGGTTTCATATTTTTGAGTTTTGTTAAAACTATATCTATATGCGGTTTGTGAATACATGCTAATTTTATTTACTAAACCTAAGCTAATGAGTTTTTTGAAATTATCTTTTTCTGTTTCAAAAGATTTTTCATACGAATGTACAGAAATATAATAATCGATTGGGGCATTAGATTTTAATACTTTAAAAAAGATTTCTAAAATTTTATCTATGTTTTCAAAGTCGCTAAATTTGTATAAAAAACCGTTTTCAAAAACTTCTGGTAAGATTGAAGTTTGTTCGATTAAAAACTTGTTCATTATTTTGTTTTGCTCTGTTAAGTCTATATTAACAGTTCTATTTTTTTGTTTTTTATCTGTTGTTGCAATATATATAACGTAATTTTTAATAGCATTTTGCTCTGCAGTTTGTACTAATTCAAGTTTTTTGTTATATATATCTTCTTCAATTTTTTTTACAAATTTTCTTCCGTCACAATAAGCTTCTTCGAGTTTATTACAAAGTTGAATAAAAAGATTTGTTACCAAATAAAAGCTTAAAATAATTAGTACAACTCCGATATATTTATGCTCAAAAATAGCGTTAAATATATATGTAGAACCGTCAAAAAACATTTGTGCTATATCAAGTAAAGGTAGTAATATAGGCGCAAAGTATTTTGTCCACCCCCAGTGGTATCCAGCTAAATCTCTAATCCAAAATAATATTAAAACTAATATTAAAAAAACGAGAAAAATTTTGAAAAACTGTAAAAAATTCCTACTTAGATTAAATAAATTTAGTACAAGTTTATGCATTTACACCTCTTTGAAATAAATATTATCAATTAATCTAACGCCGTCAACTCTGCAAGCAATAAGCGCAATGGACTCATCGTTTGCTTCTTTTTGTTCTTCCAAATCATTACAATTATAGATTTCCAAATATTCTAGTTCGTGTTTTTCTGTTAAAAAAGAGTATGCTGTTTCTTTTAAAGATTCAATGTCAGTAACTCCTTTTTTATAGCAAGATTTTATGTTATTTAAAATTTTATTTAAAACAAGTGCATCTTTTTTACCTTGTTCTGATAAATATTTATTTCTTGAACTTAATGCTAATCCAGATTCTTCCCTTACGATTGGGCATTGAATTATTTCAATTGGAATATTTAGATCTTTAACCATTTTTTTGATAATAATAACTTGTTGAGCGTCCTTTTGGCCAAAGTATGCAAAATCAGGTTGAACAATATTAAATAATTTCATTACAACAGTGCAAACACCGTCGAAGTGTCCAACACGAGATTTCCCGCAAAGTTTGTCGACAAAGAAATATGGCGGACAAACATAAGTTAAGGTATCGTTTGATAGCCTGCCACCACCGTACATTTCATTAGCGTTTGGTGCAAAAACGATATCAACAGATTCATTATCGCAAAGTGTGGTGTCGGCCTCTAAAGTTCTTGGATATTTATCAAAATCTTCGCTTGGCCCAAATTGAATTGGATTTACAAAAACAGATACTACAACTTTATCACATTCCGCTTTTGCTCTTTTTATTAAGCTTAGATGCCCCTCATGTAGAGCACCCATTGTAGGAACTAAGCCAACTTTTAATCCCTCTGCTCTCCATCTTTTTACTTCTGCTCTTACTTCATTTATTTTATTTAATAACATTTTGTGTTCCTTTTTTTTATTAAATGGATAGATCCTGAATCAAGTTCAATGTGATATTGTTATTTAAATATCTTCAAACTATCTTTTGCAAATTGTAAACTATCTTTTTTTATTGTTTGCAAGCTATCTTTTGTAATTGTTGTTATTTTTTCTGTTTGTTGAACGGGTGTGTGGTTTTTATTTGTAACAACATACAGAATCCCCAGTGCTGCCGGCAATATAAAACATATAAAACTTAATAGCCCGCTGAAATCCTTAATCTGTTCTTTAATATATTTATTATAATCTTTTATTTCAAAAAGATTTTTTTTATCGTACCTGCCAATTTTAACAGCATTTTCATATGAAATTTTTCTATCAAGTCCTACACCAGTTACTTTAACTCCAGATATTTCTGATAATTTAACAGAATCATTTTCTGCAGGTTCTACAAGAAAATTCTTTTTTTCATCTTTAAGCTTATTTTTAATATCTATAAAAACTTTTTGTTGTGATTTTGAAAATTTAGTAGATTTTGGTGTGTAAAATGCTTTAAAACTAATACTATTGATTGGATTAATCATTGCAAACTCCTTTTACACATAACTTTTCTTTTTCATTTTCAGTTAGTTCGAACGACTCTTTTTTAGATGGAAATTCCAGATTTTTAACCTCTTGTGTATATTTTCTTACACCATCGAGTACAACATCATGAAGATTAGCAAATTTTTTCACAAATTTTGGTGCAAAATCTGTGAATTTTCCTAAAATATCATCCGTTACAACAATTTGTCCATCACAATTCACACCAGCACCAATTCCTATTGTAGGAATTTTTAAATTTCTAGTTATGTACTCAGCACTTTCTGCAGGCAATAGTTCTAATACAACAGCAAAAGCTCCAGCTTGTTCAAGTTTTTTAGCGCATTCTAAAATATATTCAGCTTGCTCAGCAGTTTTCCCTTGTATTTTATATCCCCCCAAAGTATTTAAAAGCTGTGGAGTTAGACCTAAATGTGCAAGAACAGGAATTCCTGATTCCGCACAACGTTTAACAAGGGTTAATATATGCTCATTACAACCCTCAAGTTTTACCGCATTTGCACCAGCTGAAATCATTCTACTAGCATTTTCCAACCCTTGTTCTAGTGATAAATTATAACTCATAAAAGGCATATCGCCGATAATAAATGAGTTTTTAGCCCCTCTTGATACTGCTTGTATGAAAATTATCATTTCATCAATTGTGATATTGTAAGTATTATCATATCCAAGAGCGACCATAGCGAGTGAATCACCAACAAGTATTCCATCTATTTCAGCTTCGTCTAAAGCTTTTGCTGTTGAATAATCGTAAGCTGTTAGCATTGCTATTTTTTCATTATTGTCTTTTAATTTTTGAAAATCATTAATATTTTTTACTCGATTCACAATTCACCATTCTTGATTCATTATTTTTTCAATGTCTTTTTATACCAATAATATACAGCTCTTGCAACACGATTTGAGGAATGTCTTACAAGACCTTGCTTATTTTCTTCTATAAGTTTTTGCGATACAACAGTTACTCCTGTAGGAATGAGGTTTTCCATATCAAGTCTTACGGGGATAGAACCAATTTTAGCATAGCCCTCAGAAATATTATTAGGTAGCGAGTTGTTTACCAAAACAGCATCAATAATTTTTTGGCCTTTAGCATGGTTTATTAATGCATTAACGTGACTTGCTACAGAATAAGCATCTGTTTCACCAGGTTGAGTCATAATATTGCATACATAAATCTTTTTAGCCCTAGATTCCATAATTGCTTCTACAATGCCATCTACTAGAAGATTTGGTATGACACTTGTGTAAAGACTTCCTGGACCAAGAATTATTAAATCAGCACTTGCAATTGCATCCAACACTTCTGGCAAAGCTTTGCAGTGAGCAGGTTCTGTGAATAATTTTTTGATTTGTTTATGTTCTTCAGGAATATTGGATTCGCCCTTTACAATTGTCCCGTCTTCAAATTCAGCACCAAGTTTCATGTCATCTAAAGTCGCAGGTAAAACAACCCCACGGATATTTAATACGTTTGAAGATTCTTTAACAGCTTTAACCATATTACCTGTGATAGAACAAAGAGCAGTTAAAAAGAGGTTCCCAAAGCTATGCCCTTCAAGTCCTTCCCCCTTTTTAAAACGATATTGAAATAATTCAGTAATTAAATCATCATCATCAGCTAATGCTGCAATACAGTTTCTGATATCACCAGGAGGTAAGATTCCCATATCTTCTCGAAGTCTACCTGAACTTCCCCCATCGTCACCTACGGTTACAACGGCGGTGATATTATTGGTATATCTTTTAATACCTCTTAATAGCATTGATAGGCCTGTACCGCCACCAATTGCAACTATTTTTGCACCTTTATTAAGTTTACTTCTTCTATAAAGTCTTTCTAATAGAGAGTTTCCGCTCTTTGTAGAGTCCATATCCATAATTGATAATGTTGTTTTTTTCCAACCGCTAAAGAAGACAAATGCACCAATAAGGATAACTAAAACAGCTAATATTTCTGTAGGTAATATGAGTGCAGCCTTTCTAATGAATTCCATTGTTTGGTAAATAGGGCGAATATCAAAAATAATCAAAAACCCTAAAACCATTAAAACTGAGCCTAAAAAGATTAAAAATAACCATCTTTTTACATTTAAGCCAGGTATCAACCAGCCTACGTCTTTAGATACTTTTACATTTTTTCTAAACTTATTAATCATAATTAATCCACCCAACCAGAAATCTTAGCGTTATTATAGTTTACAGGAGTTGGCGTCATTGTTTGACGAGCCTGTTGAATTAATTCCAAAGAGTTTTTATATTTATTTGAGAAGTGAATTGTATCAACGTCTGCAAAGCTCATACCGCCTAAATTGTTACGAATTTGTGATGTATGTAATAAATGCTGAAATCTTTTAATTAAATCGTAATTGTTTGTATTATCTTCCTTTGAATAATCAATTGTTAAATCAGCATTATAAGTTTTTTCCAAGCTTAGTTCTTGGGCAACTTGAATACCTGTGTAATCAGCAACTTTTGCTGTAATGTCACCGACAGGTGCATAGTATACGAGCCAATCTGAACATTTTTTAATAGCACGAGCAATTGCACAAGAGAAAGTAAAATCTTCCCCAGCCATTTTATACATAGCACCATGAGGTCTAACATGTTCTATACTAAGACCATATGCTTTTGCAAAGGACATCAGAGCACCAATTTGGTATACAACAAGAGCTTCTAATTCGTCGTCTTTTAGCTCAACTGGTCTATATCCAAATCCCTGAATGTCATTAAAGCCGATGTGAGCACCAATTACCACATTTTTATTTTTTGCTTTTAAAAGAGCTTCTTTAATGGTAGAGGGATCTCCAGAGTGGAAACCACAAGAAATATTAACAGAGCTAACATAATCTAAAAGCTCGTATTCGGTATTATTTTTGTATACGCCGTAGGCCTGTGCTAAATCGCAATTGAAATCAATATTTTTAATAGATTTTCTTTCTAAAACTTCTTGCATTATATTCTCCAAAAACCTTGTCTACACATAAAAATTGTACCACAAAAAATGAGGTTATAATTACTTTTTTTTAATACTGATTTGTAACTTTTCCTTAACAATTTCATGACTTTCAGGCAATTTCTTATTAAAAAAATACTTTATATAACTATAGTGTAGTAATTATAGTGTGACTCGTTGAGTGGTTTGATGAAATTTTTTTACAATGCCCCTATTAAACTTAATATTCCAAGTTTACCTTTTAGGTCGCTTAATCCTGCGATAATAAGACCTCAAGGACAGCCTATTAATGACGGTTTTGCATCTAACCCATTATATGACAAATTTGGAACAAAAGCGGAAATAGAGGCAGTTGCAAAGAATAATCCTCGAATTAGAGATATTATGAGTAAATATAATTTACCTCTTAAAGTTAATATGGAGGAATTGGAAAAACTTAAACAAGGTCATATGAAAGAAACTCGTATAGCGACAGCCAAAATGTATTCTTCTTTGCCGACTGAATTGAAGAAAGAGGTAAGTCTTCCAGAGCTTCAAGAAGCAGCTATGTTACACGATTATGGAAAAGTTCTTATTCCAGATGAAATTTTAAACAAAAAAGGTCGTTTAAATGAGAAAGAACGTGAAATCATGGAATTACATTCGGAATTAGGTTATGAACTTTTAAAAGATAAAGGGTTAAGTCAAAAGACATTAAACTTAATAAAATATCATCACCAAAATTTAAATAAAAATGGTTATCCTGCCGTAAATAAAGATTTCGAGTTTGGTATTGATGCACAAATTCTCAATACAGCTGATAAATATTCTGCGTTAAGAGAAAAAAGAAGTTATAAAAACCCTCTTGGTAAATATGAAGCTTTTGAAATAATTGCAAAAGATGTAAATAATGGTCAAATTTCTCAAGAAGTCTATACCGCACTTATAAGAAGTGTTTAATAAGTTTGATAAAGGAACGGGCAGGTTCTACAGAACCTGCCCGTTTTAGCTCTCTTAACTGTCCTCTCTCTTAGAATATAATTGTTAATTCTTCATCAGGATTCAAGCTAGAATCATTAGTTGTGTTAGGAACTATTATGTATTTGCATTCATCATAGAATTCATATAATACACCGAATGTTCCACTTACAGCTAATTTAGATAAGTTGTATACACCTTTACCTGCAGTAATAAAGCTGCTTCCTACGCTCTTAAGACCTTTAAGAGGGTGTAATGATGCTGTGTCAACGAATGCGTCAGACCAATTGCCACCGTATTCTTCTACGCCATTAGCAATAACTTCTGCGCCTTCAGAAATTGTTCTTCCTGCAACGCCAGCAACTCTGCCTACCATAGAGAATGGAGCACCAAGAACTCTTGATATAATGTTAGGGTTTTTCATAACATCAGCTTGAGCACTTGAAAGTTGTTTAGGGAAGTTTGCACAATTTTCACCGTTTGAAATTGTATCAAATTGTACTTCAAGATATCCAGGTTTTTTAACGCCAGGTCTTGCAACAGAAACAACTTTTCCTTTAACTGTAGAACCAGCAGGGTAGCAAGTACCACAAATAGTTACATCTTCAGTAGTTTTAGCTGTAAATGTGTCGCCGACGTTAGAAACTCTAGCACTTAGTCTTTCGCTTAGTTTAATTTTTACAGCAACAGGTTCATATTTATAAGCACAGCCGATTGCACCATTAGATGTATCAATTCTGAAGTTTCTTTTCATTGCTGAAATGAAATACGCAACTTGTTCTTTTGATAAGTATTCATCATTAATAACTTTATCTGTGTTAGGAACTAGGCTCAATAAACCTGAAGCAATAACTTCGTTTGTTGCTTGGTATGCCCATTCTGGAACATATTTAATGGTTTGTCCATTTAGAACAGGAACTGATGCATCAGCTTCAAGATTCATTAATTTAGCGAAAGTACAGAAAACTTCTGCTTTTGTGATTGCTTTATCTGGTTTGAATGTTGAATCTGGATAACCAATCATAACATCAGCAGTTAAAGCTCTTTCGATTTCTGTTTTTGCCCAATAACCTTCTGAGATATCAGTATATTTTGTTGAATCACCTTTTGTTAAACCTAAGCCTTCAGAAATAAGGAAAGCTAGTTCAGAACGAAGAACTGGCATTTTTGGATCATGCAATGCACCTCTTTTTTCATCCATTTTTGCTTTCATGTCTTTTAGCATTTGTTTTGCGTAATGTCCAACGATTACGTTTTGTTTGTTTTCAATCGTTTTAACATGGCATGGTTTATAAATTCTTCCGCCAACGATAACGTCACTTTCAGCTGTTACAAGAGCGTGTCCTTGTGAGCCAAAAAGAGTTGGGTGAGCGTAAGCTTGGATTGAATCTGCAGCGGTTGCAACACCAGCAGTAACACAAATAACACCCATTGCCATTAGAAGTTCTTTTGTTAGTTTCATACTTCTCCTTTCATAAGACCTTTGTTTTAAAGGTTACTCTCTTTCGTACTTTTTTTTATTTAGTATACCATAATTTTTCTATTTTTTACGTTTTTGTAATAGATAAGCTTGCGGATAACAATAATCTTCTCTAAAGCCGACTTTTCTATACATTTTTAAGGCTTTATAATTATTTGTTTCCGTTGTGACATTTACTTCTGAGAAATCTTTTTCACCAAGTTTTGTCCAATCAACAATTGTTTTAATTGTTCTATTTAATAAGTGCTCTGAAAAACCGTGACCTCTATGTTTTTTATCAATAGCAACGAGTGGAACATTCGCAATTCTGCCTCCAGTTACATTTGCAAAAGCAAAACCACAAGGCTTGTCGTTGTGTAGTAGTACAGATGTTGCATCAGGTAAAAATTCGCCATAAATATTTTCAACAATTTTATTTATTATATCTGTTGTTCCTTCAATTGTTTTAAATCTGGTATCGTATAAGGCGTCTTGAGTGTCTTTGAACGATTCATGAATGACTTTTATAGCATCTTGCCTGAAAGTATCTGAGTAGCATACTACTTTGTATTCATCGTCTTTTTCAGAAAGTTTCATATTTTCTAGAGTTCTTTCTGAAGAGGCATTTCCCATTAAAAATCTTAAGACCGCAAGTCCTATAAATTTAAATCCAAACTTAGCAATATCTGCCGTGAACACAGATTGATGTCCTAACATTGGATATGATACTACTTTGTTTTGTCTTTCTGTTTCAGTTAGTTCAAGAAATTTTTCCATTAAAAGTTTATATTTTGCGGATTCATCTTCTGTACCCAAGCAGTGAATCATGTTTAGTTCAATTGATTCAGAAATATTTGTTGTATAAACAAGAAAAGCTGTAGGGATAAGGTTTTCTTTTAAAACAATACATTTTAAATATCCCATTTCTACTGCAGAAATAAACTCTTCGTATCCAAGAGGTTCTAATTCAAATTTATATTCACTTATAGCTTTTGCTTTAAAGTCATTATAAACTCCTTTAAAAATTTTGAAAGAACTGCCGTCCAGTAAACCAACTTCGTAATTCATTTCCGCCATAATTATTCCTTTACATTAGATGATGCATTTTTTCTTTTTTTGTATTTATGTATTTCTCATTATATTTATTAACTTCTGATTTAATATTTATATTTTCGTTGATAGTTAGACCATATCCTTTTAAACCTATGATTTTTTTAGGATTGTTTGTTATTAGATTAAAATTATTAAACCCTAAATCTAAGATAATTTGTGCTCCTACACCATAGTTTCTCAAATCAGGAGCAAAACCTAACGAAACATTTGCTTCTACAGTATCTTGTCCATCATCTTGAAGCTTGTATGCTTTTAGCTTATTAATTAAACCTATTCCTCTACCTTCGTGGTCTCTTAGGTAGATTAGTGCACCTTTACCATGTTTATCAATCATTTTTAAAGCTTCGTGCAATTGCCAATTACAATCACATTTCAAGCTGTGAAATATATCGCCAGTTAAGCATTCGCTATGAACTCTTATCAAAGGTGTCTTTTCAGAGCCGTCGTCTTTAACCAAAGCGACGTGTTCACAGCCAGAAATTGTATCTCTATAACCCACGATATTAAAATCACCAAATTGTGTTGGCAAAAATGTTTCAACTTCTCTATTAACAAATCTTTCTTGTTTAAGCCTGTATGCTATTAAATCAGAAACAGTTATAAACTTAATTCCGTGTTTTTTAGCAAATTTGTGTAATTCATCTCTGCGAGCCATTTTGCCGTCTTCTGCCATGATTTCACACATGACGCCAGCCGGTCTGTGCCCACAAAGGATTGCTAGATCAACAACAGCTTCTGTATGACCGCATCTTTTAAGTACTCCACCTTTTCTAGCAACACAAGGAAACATGTGTCCAGGTTTAACTAAGTCTGTAGGAATAGCATCTGGGGCAATTGCAACCTCAATTGTTTTAGCCCTGTCATAAGCTGATATTCCAGTTGTAACGCCGAATTTAGGATGTGCATCAATACTTAATGAAAAAGCAGTTTGCATTGATTCAGTATTTCTTTGAACCATTTGAGGAAGTTCCATTTTCTCAGCAATTTCAGATGAAATTGCTAAACAAATAAGGCCCCTGCACTCTTTAGCTATAAAATTTATGAGCTCAGGTGTTACAAATTGTGCAGAACAAATTAAGTCACCTTCGTTTTCTCTATCCTCATCGTCAGCAACTATAAGAGGTTTTCCTAATCTGAAATCCTCTAATGCTTCTTCGATTGTATTAAATTGATTTGTGAACATTCATTTACCCCTAAAATCCATGCTCCTGCAGGAATTCTAAGCTTATTCTTGATTTATTATCACTTGTTGATAAAAATTTTTCAATATATTTAGCGACAATATCGACCTCAATATTTACATAATCGCCAAATTTTAGAGTTTTTAAATTAGTATTTTCAAAAGTGTGTGGAATAATAGCAAGAGAAATTACATTGTTATCAATTTCTGCTACAGTTAAACTTATACCATTTATTGCTATTGAACCTTTTTTAACAACATATTTTGATTGCTCAAAAGGCAACTCAATGTTTAGTTCATAAAAATCACCTTGCTTTTTACAATCTAAATATTTACCCTTACCATCAATATGTCCAGAAACCATATGTCCGCCGAATCGTCCATCAGCTTTCATTGCTCGTTCTAGATTTACAAAATCTCCTTTATGAAGATTTTCTAATGCAGTTACTTTAAAAGTTTCTGGTGAAACATCAGCAGTAAACCCTTTTGGTAAAAGAGTTGTCACGGTAAGACAAACGCCATTAACTGCGATACTATCACCTAGTTTTGCGTCTTCAATTACAGTTCCACACTCAACTGTGATTTTGTTGGATTTAATTTCTTGGATTTTACCAAGTTCTTCTATAATACCCGTGAACATGCTTTTTATTTTATCATGAAAAAGCATATTTCGTAAAGGTTTAGCGGTTAATTTTTTGTCTATAAATTGAGTTTGAACCCTGACAAGTTATGAAAAGCATATTTCCATTAACGTGGAGTCCATATGGTTTGTCTAATCTTTCGACGAGAATAGAAATAGCACCTTGCGGTGTAATTTTTAAAACATTATTTGCACTATAGTTTGATACATAAATATTTCCAATTTCGTCACTTGCAAGACTTATTGGCCCCTTTATTTTATCGCTCTTGGCAAAAACGATTCTTTTATTATCCGGTGTGATTTTTATTATTGAATTATCTGAAAAAGTTGCAACATAAACATTCCCGTCTTTATCTGATGTAACGCCTGTAGGACTTACGACATTTTCATAAATTCCTGTTTGGGTTGCAATTTTTGACGGTGTATTAGCTTGTTGTACGGGAGTTGTTGTATTAACTTTTATAACTTCTGCCAAGTCTTGAGCTCTTTTGTAGTAATCACTTGACTGTGGAATTAAAGAAATATATTCTGCGGCTTTTGTATAGTCATCTTGTTTAGATGCCAAATTTGCAAGTTTATATATAACTTCATAATCGTTAGGGTTTCTTAGATAAATTTGTTTGAACACGTTTGTAGCTTCAGAATAATTGCGTAAATATTCCAAGACAACCCCTAGATTATAATAAGCGTCAATGTAATCAGGATAAGCTCGAATTGCACCTCTAAAAGATTCTATAGCTCTTTCATACATGCCAAGCTTATAAAAATCAATACCTTGATTGTAATCAAGTTTTGCATCAACTGGTATTTCTGTTGCAAAAGAAGTAATTGGTATTATTGTTAAAACAGCTATTGTTACAAAAAACTTTTTAAGCATAAGATTACCCTCATTTTGTTTATATACTATAGCATAATTTATAGACAAATGTATATTTTTAAAAATTTAATGTAGAATAAAAATATGAAACCAAAAGTTATTGCGGTCGTTGGACCAACTGCAAGTGGAAAAACAAAGTTAGCTATTGATTTGGCAAAACAAGTCGATGGTGAAGTGATTTCTGCTGATTCAAGATATGTTTATAAAGGGTTTGACATAGCATCTGCAAAACCAACAATTGAAGAAATGGACGGAATACCACATCATCTTATTGATATTGTTGAGCCCGAAGTTGATTATTCAGTTGCAGATTTTTATGATGATGCAAGAGCTAAAATATACGAAATTATTCAACGTGGTAAAACACCAATTGTAGCTGGCGGAACGGGGTTATATTTTAGAGTTTTATTGGAAACTTATGACTTGCCTCGAGTAGAGGCTAATCCTGAATTGAGAGCTGAATTAGATTTGAGAGAAAAAGAAGATTTACTCGAAGAACTAAAGCTTTTAGACCCAATAGGTTATGAAAAAGTAAAAGATGCTAATAAAAGAAGAATTGTTAGAGCTTTAGAAGTTACAAAAATATTAGGAAAACCGTTCTCTGAAGCTTCCAAAGAAAAAGAGCCTGAATTTGATGTTGATTGGAAAATTCCGTATATAGAATCTCGAGAAGTTTTATATGATAGAATTAACCGACGTGTCGATACGATGGTTGAACAAGGTGTGATTGAAGAAACTAAGCAACTTTTAGAAAAACATGGCCGTATTAAAAACTTTGTTTGCACAATCGGATACCAAGAAATCTTGACATACTTAGATGGAGAAGCAACTTTAGAAGAAGCTCTGGACAAGTTAAAACAACATACAAGGAACTATGCAAAACGTCAGCTCACTTGGTTTAGACGCAATCCTGCGTTGAAGATTAATTACTAATTATTTTTATAAAATATTAATTCCTCTTACAAACTTCATGATATAATACTTGTATGTTAGAAAATAAAACTATCTTAATCGGTATAACTGGCGGTATAGCAGCATACAAAATATGCTCACTTATTCGTCTATATAAAAAAGCTAAAGCAAATGTAAAAGTTGTGGTAACTCCGTCAGCTCTTAATTTTGTTACAAAATTAACTCTGCAAACATTGTCAGATAATGAAGTCTATGTAGAAAATTTTGAAGTTGAAGAATACAAACCTGGTCATATATCTCTAGCTGATGAAGCTGATATTTTCGTTATTGCACCAGCTACAGCTAATACAATTTCTAAAATAGCTAATGGTATTTGCGATAATTTACTTACATCAATAGCTTGTGCTTTCAAAAAGCCGATTCTGCTAGCGCCTGCTATGAATACAGGAATGTGGGAAAATCCTTTTGTACAAGAAAATCTTAAAAAACTTGAAAATAACGGTTACTATACTTTGAACCCAGAAATAGGTTTTTTAGCTTGCGGAACAAACGGCAAGGGAAGAATGGTTGAAGTTGAAGATATTTATGAAAAAACTTCTGAAATCCTTTCTCAAAAGCAATTTCTAAAGGGTAAAAAGGTCTTAATAACAGCAGGTGGAACAAAAGAGAAAATTGACCCTGTAAGATTTATCACAAATTGTTCTTCAGGAAAAATGGGAATTGCACTTGCAGATTGTGCTTATGAAATGGGTGCTGATGTTACTTTAGTATCAACTTTTGAAGTAAATAAGTCTTACAAAAATATTGTTACAGAATCAGCTCAAGAAATGGAAAAAGCAGTAAAATCAAATCTTCAAGAACAAGATTGCGTAATTATGGCTGCAGCGGTTGCTGATTATAGAATTAAAGAATACTCAGAGCAGAAAATCAAAAAGGGGACAGGAGATAATTTAGTTCTAGAATTAACAAAAAATCCTGATATTTTAAAAGAGATTTCTGCAATAGATTGTAAAGCCAAAATTGTTGGTTTTTGTGCTGAGAGTGAAAATTTACTTGAAAATGCTAAATTAAAAATCAAGAATAAAGGTTGTGACTTTTTAGTCGCAAATGATATTTCAAGAAAAGATATTGGATTTTCAAGCGATATGAACGAAGTTTACATACTTGATAAAAATCAAAATATAAGTCATATTAATATAGATACTAAATCAAATATTGCTAAAAAGATTTTGGAGAAGATTTTTGAATAAGTATGAATTAGTAAAAAATATTGAGGAATTTGCACCTCTAGAAACTCAAGAAGCTTGGGATGCAAGTGGTTGGGTTGTTGACTTGCCAGAATCTAATGTAAATAAAGTTATGTTTGCTTTAACGGTTACTGATAATGTTTTTGCGCAAGCTTATAGGCAACAATGCGATTTGATTATATCGCATCACCCTTTGTTTTATGTTCCATATAAATATAGAAAAATAAATATTTATTGTGCTCATACCAATCTTGATAAAGCAGAAGGTGGTACAACAGATTTACTTATTGATGCTATAAGAACAAGAGGTAAAAAATATAATGATTTTGTAAGAATTGTTGAGCTAGAAAATGAAATGAGTGTTGAGTTTTTAAAACTAAAACTTTTACCACATTCACCTCATTTGAGAGTTATTAATAATTTGGGTGTAAAAACTATTAAAACCATAGGGTTTTGTGCTGGTTCTGGCAGTGAATTTATTAATGACACCCCTTGTGATGCTTTTGTGACAGGAGATTTGAAATACCATACAGCAGTCGAAGCTGATAAAGTAGTTTTTGATATAGGGCATTTTGAAAGTGAAATATTTGTTGTTGAGTTTTTGCGCAAATTAACTGGACTTGAAGAAAAGGGAATTATTGCAAATGAAACGAGTCCTTTTATTTAGTTTAATTTTTCTAATATCAACTTTCGCTGTTTTTGCTTATGAGACCATTATTATAAGATATCCTGATGGAGAATTGTGGCAAAAAGCATATTACAAAAAAGCTGGAGCAGAAGCTATATTACAATATTTACCTAAAGGTCAAACTAGAGATAATTGGTCCCGCTCAATAGTTGTGCACTCTTATTATGACGCAGCGTATCCTGTAAATAATTTTATTGCTGGTGAGCTTTTAAGAATGACAAAAATTAATCCTACAGGGAAATATAAATATTTGAAATTTACTCCAGTAGATTCTATTGCTGGGAGATGCACAGAAGATTATAAAAACATTAAAGCTCAATGCGAAATTTATAGAGTTAGCAGGGCTCATGAGGGTATTGTAACTCTTCATTATATAAATAGAAACAAAGATGATTTTAAAGAAAATTATCATCAATGGTATGACATAATACGAAAAGCAAAATTTTTAAACACATATTGGCGAAACGAAAGAATGCTCAATAAGTCTGAATACTTTGAGCTTTGGTAGTTATAAGGTTTCAAAAAATTAATAACCTCTGATTTCGTTTGGCATCATGCGTGAAAAACTGTTGATATAATTTCCTACAGGAAGCATACTATCAGTTCTATCATGCATTTCAGGGATTCCACCATTTTCTAGATTGCGAGCTTCTATTTTTGCGTTATATTCTGTATTTTTTTGAAATTGTTTGACTTTTAAATCTTCATAACAGCTAAATCGTTCTTCATGAGCTTCAATTGCTTTACAATTAACTATAGCTTCTTCAAAAGATACTTTTCGATCATACCAATATTGAGCTGTAACGTTTAGTTTACCCATAATCCCTTTTGGTTCTTTAACATCAACGTACGCTGTAGGAGCAAAATCTTTCCATTGAGGGACTTTTATTCCATAATCTTCTTCCGCAAATGCAACTAAAGGTAAGACTATCATTAATGCAACTAAAACTTTTCTCATTAAAAACTCCTTAATTTCTTATGCGATTCATATTTAAAATTATACAAAAAACTATGAAACTTAGCAAAAATTTATTTTACAAGCTTTATAGTAAAAAAAGGGCCAAATTGTGTTTATTTCAGAAATAACATTCGTAAATAGAGATAATTTATCCAAAACCAGACCACAGGTCTCAGGTTTGCCTTTCTATGGTAAAGCTTCTTTTTTAACATTGCCATCAAAGAAAGTGCAAAATATAAAAGCTCCAGATAAATTCCTTGAAAGTGTATCTGTAAAATTAAAACAAAGAATGGACTTGTTGCTAGAAAAGTTTAAGAGATTAAATTTGAAATTAAATATAAATGACTTAGCAAAAGTGTACATGAAAGATACTACATTACATACTTATAGGCCAGAGAGAATAGAGTATAATGTAAAAACTATAGTTGAAAAATTTAAAAATGAGAATTTGACGGTGAAAGATTATGTTAAAGCTTGTATAAAACAGCCGTCATTGTTTCACCAAGCTCCAGATAAAGCAGAATCTAATGTTAGAGGCCTTGTTAAAATTTTTGAAAAAGAAAATTTAAAAATAGAAGATTACCTTAAGGCTTGTTTAAGACAGCCTCAGCTTTTTTACCAATCTCCCAAAACAATTGAATCTAATATTAGAGATTTTGTTAAATCTTATAATAACGATACTTTAACAACAGAAAAATATATTAAAGCTTGCTTGAGGCAACCTTCATTATTTGTTCAATCTCCTAACACTATTAAAAGTAGAGTTGATGGGTTAATTAAAAATTTTAATTTTACAGAAGAGGAATGTTTAAAAATTTGTTTAAAAGAAGCCCAATTATTTCACCAATCACCAGATACTATTAAATCAAATGTGGTTGGGGTATCGGAAATTTTTGCAAAAGAAAACCTAAAATATGACGATTATCTTAAAGCTTGTATAAAACAACCGTCACTTTTTTATCAATCTCCAAAAACAATAGAAGCAAATATCAGAGGGCTTGTTTCTATTTTTGAAAAAGAAAAGCTTACAACAGAGAAATATATTAAGGCAGCTCTTAAATCACCGTCATTATTCTATTCTTCGCCAGCTACAGTTGCAGAACATATCCGAGCATATATGTTAGTTGAAAAAAATAAAACTGGTAAGACTTGTAATGAAATATCTGATTCGATTTTAAGAAAGAACTTAGCATATTCAACTTCGCTAATATACTTGAAAAATATTGTAGAACCTCAAATTAGAAAACAATATCCAAAAATAAAAGATATTGATATTCCTACTTTAAAGAATAAATTAAAGTATATTTTTGAACAAAATCCTGAAATGCAGTTTGAAGTAAAAGTCATTGAAGATGAATTTACTGACAACTTTATTAAAGTTATGCAAGAATTTGCAGAAAAAGATTTAAAAGTTCCTAATGCTTTTAAAATAAAAGTTGTACCTTTTGAACAATTATAAAAAAGAGCCACATTATGTGGCTCTTTTTTTATTTGAATTCTTTTCCCATTCTTTTGTAATAGTCTTCAATAAACCCAGTATTGAAATTACCGCTTATAAAGACTTCATCCTCAACGATTTGTTGATGGAAAGGAATTGTTGTTTTGATACCCAATACAACATATTCTTTCAAAGCTTGATACATTCTGCGTCTAGCCTCGTTTCTTGTTCTTCCCCAACAAATTAATTTACCAATCATTGAGTCATAGTATGGAGGAATCTTATATCCAGCATAACAGTGGGAATCTACCCTTACGCCAAAACCACCAGGTGCCAAATAAGCATCAATAGTGCCAGGACAAGGCATAAACCCGTTTTCTGAATCCTCTGCATTAATACGACATTCAATAGCGTGTCCTTTAAGAACAATATCGTCTTGAGTGTAGTTTAATTTCTTACCAGCTGCAACACGTATTTGTTCTCTTACGATATCAACTTGAGAAATCATTTCTGTTACGCAGTGTTCTACTTGGACACGAGTATTCATTTCCATAAAATACCATTTGCCATCGTGGTCAAGCAAGAACTCACAAGTACCAGCACCTTCATAATTGATAGCTTTTGCTGCTCTAACAGCTGCCGCCCCCATTTCTTGACGAGTTTTTTCATCAATTGCAGGGCTTGGAGCTTCTTCTAATAATTTTTGATGACGTCTTTGTATAGAGCAATCTCTTTCGCCTAAGTGAACAACGTTACCAAAAGAATCACCCAAAATTTGTACTTCGATATGACGAGGGTTTTCTAAGAATTTTTCTGCGTAAACCCCTGGATTACCAAAGAATTTTTGAGCTTCTTGTTGACATAATGTCATATTAGATTCTAACTCATCATCAGAACGTACGATTCTCATACCTTTTCCGCCACCACCTGCGGTAGCTTTAAGTATAATTGGATAGCCTGCTTTATGAGCAAATTCTCTTGCCTGTTCAACAGTTTCTAACAAACCAGTACCAGGAGTTACGGGAACATTATTTTCTATCATTGTCTTGCGAGCAGTTGCTTTATCACCCATTTTTCTCATTGATTCAGCAGATGGCCCAATGAATTTAATACCATGTTGTTCACAAATATCTACAAAGTCAGCTCTTTCTGACATAAAACCATATCCTGGGTGAATTGCGTCACAGCCAGTCATAACAGCTGTTGTAATAATAGCTGGTATATTCAAATAGCTGTCGCCACTTGGAGCTGGTCCGATACAAAAAGCATCTGTTGCTAATCTAACGTGTAAAGATTTTGCGTCTGCTTGAGAATAAACTGCAACTGTAGGAATACCAAGTTCTCTACAAGCACGAATTACTCTAACTGCTATTTCACCTCTATTGGCTATTAAAACCCTTTTAAACATAATTACCTCATAGTGATCAAGTGAATAAGTGACCAAGTGATCAAGCACTTTTGGTCACTTGAACACTGTAATCTTGTTCACTGTTATTCTACATACATCAATACTTGGCCGAATTCTACAGGATCTCCATTGCTTACACAGATTTGTGTAATTTTTCCTGTACATTCAGCTTTAATTTCATTCATTAATTTCATTGCTTCAACGATACAAACAACATCACCTTCAGAAATTGTTTTACCAACTTCCACAAAAGGTTCAGCATCTGGTGATGGAGCTGCATAGAAAGTACCTACCATAGGAGAAGTAATAGCTTTTCCTTTTGGAGCTTCTGTTGCAACTTCAGCAACTGGTGTGTTTACTGTTGTTTGACAAACTACAGGAGCAGGAGCTGCTGCTGGAGCAACTGCTGTTGTAACCACTTCTGCTAAATCTTTTCTGATAGTAATAGCTTGATCACCATCTTCTAATGAGATTTCTGTCAATTCGTTGTCAGTAATGATTTTTGCCAATTTTTCTATATAATCTACTTCGAATTTCATTTTTTACTCCTTATAAAAACACAAGTGAACAGAATTAATCATCCTGTTCACTTGTCATTAATATTAAACTCTGTCTAAGTATTCGTTGCTTCTGGTATCAACTCTGATTACATCACCATTTGATACGAAGAAAGGAACGTTAACAACTGCGCCAGTTTCAAGAGTAGCAGGTTTTGTACCACCTTGAGCAGTGTTTCCTTTTTCAGCTGGAGGTGTATCAACAACTGCTAATTCAACGTGAGCAGGGATATCAACACCAATAATTTTTGTATCATGCATTAATACTTGAACAATCATATCTTCTTTCATGTATTTAACGCCATCGCCAACTTGGTCTTTAGTAAGTTGAAGCTGTTCGTATGATTCCATATCCATCATTACAAATTCTTCACCTGCTTTGTATAAATATTGCATTTCTTTGCGGTTAAGCATAGCTTTTGCAACTTTTTCACCAGCTCTGAAAGTTTTTTCTAAAACGTTACCTGTTTCAACGTTTTTAAGTTTTGTTCTAACAAAAGCAGCACCTTTACCAGGTTTTACATGTAAAAATTCAACAACAGACCATAGACCGTTGTCTAATTCAAGTGTTAAGCCATTTTTTAAATCGTTTACTGAAATCATAAAAACTCCTTAAAATATATACTATTCTCTTTACTATTTTTTTAGATATTAACACAAACTTTTTTTCAGAGCAACGGGTAAGCGAAAAGGGATAACGAATATAGCCTTTTTTTCTTATATTTAGCTAGGTGTAGAATGTATAAAATTTGTTAACATATTATTATTTTTCTGTGTTCAAAAAAATATTTTTGCTTATTTCTTTTTTATTTATAATACCTGTTTTAGCCTATGAAGTTTTTACTCCGAAGGAATATAAAATAGACGAGAGCTATAACAAGTTACTTTTTGTAGTAGATTTTTCAAATAGTATGGGAGAATATCTAGAACATAAGACAAAAGTGAGTCAAGTAAAGCTGTTAATGAAAAAAATATTGCCCCAAATTTCAACAGATACGGAAATCGGTGTAAGGGTTTATGGACATACTTGCAATATATTTGCATATAATGCTTGTAGAAGTTCGGAGCTTCTTGTGCCTTTAGCAAAAAATAATGAAGCTAATGTGAATAATGCTCTTGCTAGGCTTCGGCCTAGAGGAATGACCCCAATAACGTATTCATTAAAGCAAAGTGTAAACAAAGATTTAAAAAACAAAACAGGCATTAAACATATAATTCTACTAACGGATGGTGGTGAGAACTGTGACGAAAGCCCTTGTGATTATGCAATAGATTTGATGAAACAACGACGTGATATTAAAATAGATGTAGTTGCTTTCAATGTTCATGATTCAGAAGACTTAGACCAGTTAAAATGTGTGGCTGATGTAACTAGTGCAAAATTTATCCAAGCCGATACAAGTGCAGATTTGGTGCAAGCAATGAATGAGCTTATTCTTCCTCATAAACAAGTAGAGGCATTGCTGTATGGAATTAATTAGCCCTTAACTGCACCATCATTTTCGCCTGAAATAAAATATCTTTGCATCATTAAGAAAAATACAATTATTGGTATTGTTGATATTATTGAACCTGCAGCAATGAATCTCCAATTGGCAGAAAACATTCCTTGTAAGTTATTTATACCTACAGGAAGTGTATACATTGATTCTTTAGTGAGCATAATACTTGGCCATAAAAATTCCCCCCAAGAACCAATAAAAGTAAATACTGCAAGTACGGCAAGAGTTGGTTTTACCATTGGAAGAATTACCTTTACAAACATTTGAAAAACATTACATCCATCAACAATAGCAGCTTCTTCTACCTCTCTAGGGACTTTCAAGAAAGCCTGTCTCATCAAAAAGATGCCAAAAGCACTTACTGCAAAAGGCATTACAAGTCCGATATATCCCATGATATTATTTACGCTGTCAATAAGATGAAGCTTAAGTGTAATTATGTAAACAGGTAACATAATTGCCTGAAATGGTATCATTATGGTTGCTAAAATTGAGAAAAAGAAAACACGTTTCCCTCTAAAATGCATTCTTGCAAGAGGATATGCTGCAAGAGAAGATAATATTAAGTTTAGAATAACGGTTAGTCCTGCGACAATTATGCTATTCCAGAAATAACCCATGAAGTCTACTTTTTGCCAAACATCAATGTAGTTTGCAAGAGTAAAATCTTGAGGAATAAAACTTGGTGGATATGCAAAAATATCTTCATTTATTCCTTTAAATGAGGTTGAGGCAAGCCAAATAAAAGGAAATATTGATAGCAAAGATGTTGCTATCAATATTATGTGTATTATGCTTTTTGAAAAACACTTTTTAAACATTATTAATAATCTACTACAAAATTGTTTTCAATTAGACGAGCTGTACAACCGGCTGAAAATTTTCCGTCAATACAAGCATAGCTACCGCTTGAATTTTTATAATGACGAGAAGTGGGGTTTCCTGTCTGAATTACCGAGGAAGTCTTACCTCCAAATGGGTACAATGCTCCGTCTTCACATAATGCAAAAACAAAGACATCTCTGCCAATAATATTAGGGTTTTCTTTGCCATTAACGTCAATTCTTAATAAAAAATATTGTTTGGTAACGGATATTCCATATTTTTTTGCTACATCTTCGGTTATTTCATTAAATCCATCGGCAAACATTAACAATGCTCCGTTTTTAGTTTGATATACATCAATGGATTCGGATAAGGTAATATTTTCTGGTACGGCTGAATAACCGATGTATTTAAAAGGCTTGTCTTCTCCGTAAAAGTTTGTAACAGTGCCATTACCCTGTAATTTTAAATATTCTCCGAAAGTAGACTCTGCTTTTTCCAAATCTTTGTTTGTTAAATATTGATAAAACTCGGTTTCGTCAAGAGTATTAGCTCCTTCTTGAACCATCATTATTCCAAAAGCATTTTCTATATTGGAAATAGTGCTTGCTAATTTTGCTGCATTAGCTTTATTCTGGCTATTTGTCACAAATGTCGGTATTGTCATCGCAGCTATAACACCCACAATACCAAGTGTAATAAGAACTTCTGCTAAAGTGAATCCAAACTTTTTCATCATATTAAGCCTCTCTATTTATAATCAAATTGTAACATACATTTTGACTTACAACAAGATTAATAAATGCTTGAAAATGATAAAAAGAAATCAGAAATAACACCAATAAGCATTGGTAAAATCCAAATCATGATAGCAGCACCAAAAACAGGCTTGAATAAGAAGCTTAATTGGAACACGTTAACTTGTGGTGCTGTTTTTGAGATTACACCTAAAATAATATCTTGTCCCAATGTTGCCAAAAGAACAGGAGATGCTATTTGAAGCCCAACATAAAGTACGTTGGAAGTTGTTTTAACCAAATAATCAAGGTTTATAATTTTTTCTAATGGGATACTGACTGCATATACTGGAAAGATTTCAAAACTTCGTACTAAAGCATTAAAAAGCCAATATAGCCCGCCGATTTCTATAAAAATACATATAGCTAGTAAGGTTATCATTCTGCTCAAAATAGATGTTTGGCTGTTTGTCGTCGGGTCCATAACCATAGCTGAGGATAGCCCCATTTGGGTGTTAATCATATCGCCACCAGCTTCGATAGCTAAAATTATAAGTTGTGCTATATAGCCAATAATTGCCCCGACTGCAAAATTTAGAAGTAACAATAACATCGGTGAAACCGTTGATGGAGGTACTCCTGGTTTTAAAAGTGGTGTTATCATTATGGTTAAAATTAATGCCAAAGCTAGTTTGGTTATTGTGTTGATTTCCTTTCTGTTAAGTACAGGTGCAAATCTGATAAAACCAAGAAGTCTTGCAAATACTATAAAACCAGCTGAAAAATACTTTTCAAAATCAGGAAAAAGGAGCGCTATTTGACGAATCATTTCATCCATTGTTATTCTCCTTTTCTTCAATATTTGTTGGTGGCGTATCTATTTCAAACCATTCTGGAGGTGTGTCTAAGCTTAATGTCTCAAAATTTTTTTCAGTACTTATTAAAGTTTCTGTTTCTGTTATTTTAACGTCAAGAATTGCTTTTTCATCGTTGTCTCTTGTAATATGAATTTTGGTTTCGCCAACACTCAGTGGATTTATAAATATTATATTTTTTTTGTTTTCAATGGTTACTAGCGGATGAGTTTTTAGAATTGAATCATTTTCAACTTGTATTTCTTTAATTTTTCCGGTCGTTGTAATAACACAATCTTCAAACGCAAAAGTTTGAAGAGGTTGTATTAATATTAATGCTACAAAGAACCATTTATTCACAGTTTTATCTTCCTAAAATTTTGTTCGTCTCCACAAAATTTGCTTTTGGCATGGCAGCTCTAGGAGCTGGATCATATTTTATCTTTTGTTGTTTATCAATATATGGTACTTTACCAGGATTTCTCATTATCTCTTTTACGTCTGGAACATTTTTAAATGAATCGCCCATTTCTTTTTCAAAAGGTGTTGTGTATTTATAATAATCTGCAGGTAAAACATAAGCCTCGTTTTTTGAAACACCGTTAAAAGCTAAAGCTGCACCGTCATAAAAAAGGTTTGTTAGAAGTTTAATAAAACCTAATCCTCCGATAATTATTACAAGAAATACTGCGAAGATTTTAGGTGCAGCTGAAATCGTTTGTTCTTGGACTTGTGTAACAGCTTGAATAATACCAACGATCAAGCCAATTGCTGCTGCAACTAGTACGCAAGGCATTGATATCGATAACATCGTCATAAAACCTTTTGCTAAATATTCAACTAACATTTCCATAATTATAAGTTTCCTTTAGTTATAGCTTTGTACAAGTCCCTGAACTATTAATGCCCAGCCATCAACTGCGATAAAGATTAACAGTTTGAATGGTAATGAAATGATTGTTGGTGACAACATGAACATACCGAGTGCTAACAATATATTTGCAACCACGAGGTCTAAAACTATGAAAGGAACAAATACAACAAAGCCAATTTCAAATGCCACTTTGAGTTCACTTAAAATATAAGCAGGTGCTATTTCCCATATCGTTAAATCCTCAGGTGACTTTGGAGGGGCTTTACGCTTAAGCTCTACAAAAAACGCTAAATCTGATTCTCTAGTTTGTTTCATCATAAATTCTTTTAATGGTTTTGAGCCCTCGTTTATTGCCATTATAAGGTTTTGGTTTTTTTGATATGGAATTGATCCTCTTTCATACATTTTTTCAAAAACGCCACCCATTGTATAAAAAGTTAAAATCATGCATAAGCCAATTGTAACTATTGAAGGAGGAACTTGAACCCCCATCGCTGTTTTTAGTAGAGAAAAAACAATCGTAAATCTCAAAAAACATGTCATACAACAGAACACAAACGGCAATAGCGAAAACAATGTCATTACCGTTAACATCTGTAGAACTGGGTTTATATTTCCTAATACAGAATCCATTTGTCATTATCCTTATTTTTTAAGAACGTAGTATTTCAGCTATGTTCTTCATTACTGAGTTGCCATTTTTTGTTCTGCCGGGTTTGATTCCAAGTCCAGCATAATCGATATATTTTTTATCGTGGTTCTCAACCATTTCTTTAAAGCTTGTTTGAGAATAATTATTTTTAATTTCGGGAGTTGAAATATTTTCTTCTGTTTTTTCTCCAAGCTTTGAAATTAAACAAGTTTTATCAACATCTCCAGCAATTAGAAATTTTTCTTCCCCTGCAGATACTATATAAAGAGTTTTACGAGGCCCTAGAGATAAAGTATCGTGTACTTTTAAAAACTTTGAGCTATTTTTATTACCACCAGAAGTAGATGTCTTAAATACAAACAGGGCAAGCATTATTACGCCTACCATAGCAAAAGTGTATACAATAAAATTAGATAAATATCCCATTATTACCTCTTAGTTAATACTCATTCATTTATTTAATGATGAATAAAAAATTTTCAACTATGCGTCTTCAGAATTTTCTTCTACTTCAAAATCGCTATAGTCAAAGTCTTCTTCTCTTGTTTCTTCGGTTTCCTCTATGGTGTTTTCTTCAAGGGCTTCTCCTGAAGCTTCTTCTTTTGAGCTTACATTTTCTATTCTTACGCCAAATCGGTCATTTATTATAACTAATTCGCCTGCAGCAACTGTTTTCCCGCCGACTTTTAAAGAAACTTTATTGTCATATACAGAACACAAGTCAACGATTAAACCTTCTTCAATGCTTTTTAGCTCTCCTAAAGTTAGTTTAACTTTGTCAAATTCTGCTGACATATCGACCTGTATACTATCCCAAAGATTAGTATTTGCGTTATCCATTTCATTTCCTCCCGACATATCATAAGGTTCTATGATTTTTTCATTTGGTTTTATTCTAAACTTTTGTATTATATTTTCACAGATAAGTGTCATTTCAGAAGAGTTACTGTTTTCAAAAAGAACAATATCTCCTATATCTAGTTTCTTAATCTCTGCAAGAGGGAAAACGGTGGTTCCCAATAAAAGATTTACTTCAACAGGGCTATGTGCAAAATCCATATCTGTAAATTTTGGAGTTTTTGCTTCCTTCTCGCAAGGAGTTAAGATGTCTTTTGGTACTGATATTATAAATTTAGCTGCAGAATCTGAAATTTCGCTTTTGACAAAATATGTTAAATGTAATATTTCGTTATAACGGCGATTTGGTTCTATAGTAAAGTTTGGGGCAAGTGATTCGTAAAGGAAATCATTAAAAGCCGTTATTATTCTAGCTTCCAGTTCGCTAACTTCTGTTAAATCAAAACGTTTATTATTTTTACCTAAAACTTTGTCTAAAACTACGTTTATTGCATTTTGAGAAATTCTTATGTAAACATCATTTTTTGCATTAATCTTGACTTTAGTTACAAAAAAGGTTTCGTTTTGTGCGAGTACGTTCATGTTTGTGCTTACAGAAGCTAATTTGTACTCAAATCCTTCGTAAAAAAATTCATTGCTACAATTTTTTACAACTGGCGTGAATACCGAATCGTACCAAGAAAATTGTTTGTATAATTCATCAAAAAATATAGAATTAATCATAACCTTTTCCGCAGGACTTGTCTTTTTGACAGCCCCTCCCTACTATAGTCCATTTGTATGATAAAGTTTTTTTGTCAAAAACACATCATCTAAATACATTAAATAATATGTTTTTACATTTTATGTATTTTGTTAAATTAAACTTCTATCTCTCCTTTGGGGAGAAAAAGATTTCTTAACGAAGCAAAGCTGAGTTTAGAAATCTAAGAGGGGGTTATTTTTTATTAAATTTTATTTGTACTTTTCTTTTTTCTTAGTCTTAAAGGCAAGAAAAAAGAAAAGTACCAAAAGAAAAAAGAAGCACGCTTTTTGTAATTAGTCTCGTCGATGTTAATCGACTCGACGGAAGCTCTTAAAGAGCTTCTGTTAATCTTATCTACGCTATCTTTGATAGCGTGCGTAGGCGGTTAATACCGCCGTAGCCAACAGCTCAAGCGTTTTTTCTTTATTTTCTTTGGTACTTTCTTTTGTTTTCTTTTCTCGCAAAAAAAGAAACAAAAGAAAGTACATTAATAAAAATTAATTTTTAATTTAACAAAATATATATTTTATTAAGTTGTGTTATATCCAAATTTTATTTATGTTAATATATTAATTAATAGAAAAACGAGGTTTAAAAATGGAAGATTTAAGAGAAAAATATGAAGTCGTTATTGGTTTAGAAGTTCACGCTCAGTTAAAAACTAAATCCAAAATATTTGCACCTGATTCAACAGAATTTGGTAATGAACAAAACTCGCAAACAAGTGCTATTACTTTAGGTATGCCGGGTGTTTTACCTGTTCTTAACAAAGAATGTGTGAATATGGGCATTCTTTTAGGCTTAGCTTTGAATTGTGAAATCCCTAGCAGATGTAAGTTTGATAGAAAACAGTATTTTTATCCAGATCTTCCAAAAGGATATCAAATTTCTCAATATGATGAGCCTATATGTTTAAATGGATACCTTGATATTAAAGGTAAAAGAATTGGTATCACTCGTGCTCATTTGGAAGAAGATGCTGGCAAACTTGTGCACGCAGGAGCTGCTGGTCTTAATGGTTCAGCTTATTCTTTAGTTGACCTTAACAGAGCTGGAACGCCACTTCTTGAAATCGTTTCTGAGCCTGATATTCGTTCAGCTGAAGAAGCTCGTAACTATATGGAAGAATTAAGGAATATTGTTAGATACTTAGGTGTTTGTGACGGAAACCTTGAAGAGGGTTCTATGAGATGTGATGCAAACATTTCTATAATGCCTAAAGGTTCTAAAGAATTTGGTACTCGTGCAGAAATTAAAAACGTAAACTCATTCTCAGCACTTCAAAGAGCTATTGAATACGAAATCGACAGACAAATTGAAATTGTTGAAGAGGGTGGAAAAGTTGTTCAAGAAACTCGCCTTTGGGATGATAATTTAAAAGAAACACGTTCTATGAGAGGAAAAGAAGATGCTCACGATTACAGATATTTCCCTGAGCCAGATTTGATGCCTCTTGAAATTTCAAGAGAATGGGTAGAAGAAATTAGAGCTAAAATGCCAGAGCTTCCTGAAGCAAAAAGACAAAGATATATGTCTTTAGGTCTTAGCGAATATGATGCAAGCGTAATTGTAGAACAAATGGGTTTGGCATTGTTCTTCGATAAAGTTCTTGAATTGGGTGCAAATCCTAAAACTGCCGTAAACTTTATCATGGGTGAAATTGCTGCTTACTTAAAAGAAGCTAAAGTTGAAATTACTGAAACAAAATTAACAGCTGAAAACTTAGCTGAATTAATTAGTTTGATCGAAAAAGGTACTATTTCTAATAATATTGGTAAACAAATTCTTATCGAAGATATGATTACAAACGGTGAAAAAGCAACTGCTGTTGTAGAAAGAAAAGGTTTAAGTCAAATTTCTGATGAGGGTGCTATTAAAGGCATTGTTGAAAATATTATTAATGCTCATCCAAACGAAGTTCAAGCTTATAAAAATGGTAAAACAAACTTATTAGGCTTCTTTGTTGGTCAAGTAATGAAAGAAACTAAGGGTAGAGCAAATCCTAAAACGGTTAATGAATTAATAAGAGGATTTTTAGAAAACTAAGAAAGAGCCTTTGAGGCTCTTTTTTTTTATTGCTTTGGTACTTCAAACCATTCTGTAGGTTGATTTTTTAGCTTCTTCGGATTAATCCACTTCATTCCTGCAGAGTTTACATAAATTGAATCGGTTGGATTTTTACCAATAAAATCAACTTCTATATCTACTGGGTTTAAATCGTCAGTATTTACATGGGTATCTCTTCTGTAAAAATAGACTTTTGCATCTTTTTTATTCATTACTTTTTCAGCCAATTGATGAATATATTTGAAGAATTGATTTCTTATTTGTACTTTTTCTTCTTGTGTCATATTTTTAGTGAAGTTGTTATTTAACTCAATATTATCCATCATTATTGAACACTCACCATTATTTTCTCCGACAAAAATACGGGACATACCGACGAGATCACCTTTTTCATCATACATTTGCACTACATTCCAACACTCGCCCATTATGTATACAGGGGTAGAACCTCCATTCGTTCTGCCAATTGCAGTACAGCAAGTTGTCTTATTACCCATAAAAAGGTCTTCTAGAGGGTTTCTATCCCACATTTTTATAGATAAATTTTTACCTGCAACTTGAAATTTTATTTCTTCTAAATCTGTTTTTAGCCATTGTTTGTGGTTCAAATTCTTTTCTGCAAAAATTTCTTTTGTTTCTAAGTTTGCTTTACCATATTTATTGCTAGTATCAGAAATGAACTCTTTAAAATCGGATGTTAAAGTGCCTCTAATCAAGGTGTACATTTCGTCATTCCCTGAACGATAATCTTGAAGTGCGTAATTGAATTCTGAGAATTTTGTTATAATTTCGTCATCAGAATATTTATCCATATTATTAAAGATTTTATTCAATTCTTCTGCTAAAACAACTAGACTGGACGTGTTTTTATTTTTAAGTCCAAGTTCTTCTAATAATTCTACAATTTCATTTTTTCTTTCTTGTATAAGTTCTTCATTCCCTCTGATAGATAATATGCAATTACAAACATCAGCTAAGAAAATCTCTTTTTCTTCTTCTGTTATTAAATCTCGAGAAGAAGAATTTAACATTAAATATAAGTAATCTTTATTGAATTCAACATTTTTATTGATTGTATTTAGATTTTCAACGCCAGCTTTCTTTAATATTTCTTGATTTATAATTTCTTTAAAGCTTTCTACATTTACGGCCCCTTTTTCAACAGCTTCTTCCAAGAACCTGTTACTAATGTTGCCAATATGGAAAATCTTAACTATTTCACAGAGTTGCAGTTTTTCTTTTACAGAAAGTGCTTTATCAGTTTTTTGGGATTTACATTGTAATAATTTATTTAATAGTTCCATTCTTTCGTTCGATACTTTGCTCATTAATTCTAGTTCTTTTGCAAAAATTTCAAACCTTTTATCCATCATGTGGTTAACAGTATCATTGTCTACATACTTTAAAAGGCGAGCTAAATTAACAAAATTATTAATGAAGAAATCTAAAACAAGATTTCTTTCTGTGCTCAATTCTTCATTATCAAGTTCTGGATAATGGCCATTTATTGGGGTAGAAAGAGAGGTTCTTAGGCCTGATAAATATTGATTTGGGGTGTCATAAGCAAGTTTGAATGAAGATTTAGAAATTTTTCTTAATGAATTAAGAAAATCTTCAACTGACAAATCAGAATGCATTAATTTTGAAGCGAGGACATAAGGTATTTTATCTGGTTCAAAAAGACGCATTAGTTCTTTTTGGTATTTTCCTGCAGAAAACTCTTTTATTTTTGCCCTATTGTCAGGATTTGATAAGAAGTCATTTAGTGGAGAAGAAGGCTTTTGGGTTTCTTCTAACAATGTATCAAAATCTTTATATGTAGATTGTCGGTGTATACTATTTGGTAGCATACCTTTATTTAAGAGTTGATAACCTTTTTCAATTTCATCTCCAAATGTTGTTTTGATTTTATTGTAAGGAATGCCTCGAGTAACCATTTCTATTACATATTTTTGTTTCTTCTCGTCTAGTTTAGAAATTTCAGTAATATCGTTGGTTTCAAATGGTAAATTACCTTTTGCATCTCTTTTTGAAAAAATATATTCAATAAACTCAGGCTTAGTTTGTTTTATTTCGTAAACTTCTTTAAAACTGTTTGGAGATACAAAAATGTTATTCTGTGGCATTGGTCTTACAATGCTTAAGTAGAAGTCAAGGGCGTCTTTGTCATAAGACAAAATTTCTTCTATCTGATAACCGTCCAAACGGGTGCCATTTGCATTTGTTAAATTAGTTAATTCAGAAACTAACGCTGGATTCTTTTCATATTCTTTGCAAATTCTCGGTATATTATAACCGCTGTAGTGATATATATCATTGCTTTTTGCATCTAATAAAAACTGGCAGAATTCAGGATTTTTCTCGTATGCCTCCATTATTTCTGAAACATAACAGCCTGAAAGTGCAGGATAAGGGTAGCCTTCATTTCTTCTGTTATATAGCTTTAGTAAAAAATCACTATTTTCAGAATCAATTTTTAAATAGTGGGACATTTGTCCAGCATAAATATTCTTTGTGCTTTGGATTTCTCTTATGACATATTCTGAGAATTCAGGATGTTTTTTGTATTTTTCTACCGCACTTATTATGTCATAACTGTTATCAAAGACAAAATTGCCATCTTTAGATTTTAGGTTTGTCATTTTGCTTAATATTACAGGAAATTCGTCATATCTTAATTTTAGGTGTTTAATATCGTATTCTTCAAACCTACTTGAACCGTCGCTTTTTTTCATTCCTATTAGTGTCTGCTCAAATTCATCTGCTGATAGAATTGTTTGGCTATTCTCCTCTTTTTTATCTAAAAATAATTTTGCCATACCTAATGTTGCTAAAGCTCCGAGGGAAAGTGGTATACTTGCATAAGGTACTTTATTGAATTGTGAGGGCTTAATCATTCTTGAACCAAAACTTGGAATATTGTTTTGAGCAACTTTATTTTGATTATTAATTTGCATGTAAAAACCTCAGGTTTAACCTTCTTATAGTTATAAAGTTTTTTCTTTAAATAAAATTGCTTACTTGTAAACTTTTATTAAAAAATTTAAGCATGCTTGTATATAATCTGATTGTTTTTTAACATGTTAGTATGTGTTTATTTGCAATTCATAATTACAGAGTTTGTCAAGAGTAAAAAGCTTGTTTTGCATGAAAAAAACTTAACAATTTTAACAATATTGCGAAATGTTAAAACCTTGATTCTATTGGGTTTTGCCGATTGTTGAGTTTTGTTAAATCCTTGATAAGAAAAGGTGTTTGATTTATCATTATTTTAGTGGATAAATTTTGGGGAAGAGAATGTTATTCTCTTATTAAAGGATAGTTATAATTTAAAGCGAAATAGAATAGCTACCTTTGCAACGAAGATTAGGAGGTTAAACGTCGATGCAAAACAGTTTGAATAAGGAAGGAAATATAGTAGAATTTACCTCGAAAAATGCTATAGAATTCAAAGGTGCAACAGTACCTAATGAACTTTCGTCTCAAGTTTCAAAAATGAATTTGCAACAAGAGATGTGCAAACCTGCCCAAATCACTCCACTAAAGGCTAAATCTATAAGCGTTATTAAAAAAGACGGTACGTCTGAACCGTTTGATGATACAAAAATTGTTAATGCTGTAAAGAAATCTGCAACAAGGGCTCTAGTTGAATTGACAGAAGAGGACTTGAAAAGTATATGTGATTTCGTAAATAATAATATTATAAAGGCCAACAAAGACGAGGTATCAATTGCTGAAATGCATAACCTTGTTGAGGGTGCGCTAGAGCATTTATACCCATCAGTAGCGCAAAGTTATAGAAATTATCGAAATTACAAGCAGGATTTCGTACATATGCTAGACAAAGTTTTCCAAGAATCACAAAGAATTATGTATATTGGTGATAAAGAGAATTCAAATGCGGATTCAACTCTTGTATCAACAAAACGTTCTTTGATATTCAATGAATTAAACAAAGAATTGTATAAAAAATTCTTCTTAACAGTTGATGAATTACAAGCAATTAGAGATGGTTACATCTATATTCATGATATGTCTGCAAGAAGAGATACTATGAACTGCTGTTTATTTGACGTTGCTAACGTTTTAAAAGGTGGTTTTGAAATGGGTAACCTTTGGTACAATGAACCAAAATCTCTAGATGTTGCTTTTGATGTAATTGGTGATATCGTAATGGCTGCAGCAAGTCAACAATATGGAGGCTTTACTGTTCCTGAAGTTGATAGAATTCTTGCACCATATGCTGAAAAAACATTTGAAAGACAAAATAATAAGTATTTATGCTTAGGACTGTCGTTTGAAAAAGCGAGAGAAGCAGCTTTAGCTGATGTAGAAAAAGATTTTGAACAAGGTTTCCAAGGTTGGGAGTACAAGTTTAACACAGTTGCTTCATCAAGAGGGGATTATCCATTCATTACTGTTACAGCTGGTTTAGGTACTGAACAATACGAAAAAATGGCTACAGCAGCGATGTTGAGAATCAGAATGGGTGGTCAAGGTAAAAAAGAATGTAAAAAACCTGTATTATTCCCTAAAATAGTTTTCTTGTATGACGAAAACATTCATGGTGAAGGAAAAGTTTCTTACGATTTATTCAAATTGGGTGTTGAATGTTCTAAGAAAACTATGTACCCTGATTGGTTGTCATTGTCTGGTGAAGGCTATGTTGCTGAAATGTACAAAAAATATGGCAGAGTAGTTTCTCCTATGGGGTGTAGGGCATTCTTATCGCCATGGTTTGAAAGAGGTGGTAAAGAGCCTGCTGATGAAAACGATAAACCAATTTTTGTGGGTCGTTTTAATATTGGCGCAATTAGTTTGCACTTGCCAATGATTTATGCAAAAGCACAGAAAGAAAGTAAAGATTTTTATGAAGTTCTTGATTATTATATGGGCTTAATCAGAAAACTTCATATAAGAACGTATGAATATTTAGGAGAAATGAAAGCTTCAGTTAACCCTCTTGCGTATTGTGAAGGTGGTTTCTTGGGTGGTAACTTAGGTATTCATGATAAAATCAAACCTTTATTAAAATATGCTACAGCATCTTTTGGTATAACAGCATTGAATGAATTGCAACAATTACACAATGGCAAATCTTTAGTTGAAGACGGTGCTTTTGCTATTGAGGTAATGGAATATATCAACAAAAAAGTTGCAGAGTTTAAAGAAGAAGATGGATATTTATATGCCTTGTATGGAACACCTGCTGAAAATCTTTGTGGATTACAGGTTAAACAATTCCGTAAAAAATATGGAGTTGTGGCTAATGTTTCTGATAAGCCATATGTATCAAACAGCTTCCATTGCCATGTAAGTGAAAATATTGGTCCAATTCAAAAACAAGATTGTGAAAAACGTTTTTGGGATTTATTAAATGGTGGCAAAATCCAATATGTTAAGTATCCGATTGATTACAATACAGATGCGGTAGAAACATTGATTCTAAGAGCAATGGACATGGGATTCTATGAGGGTGTAAACCTTTCATTAGCTTATTGTGATGATTGTGGTCATCAAGAGTTGAATATGGATGTATGTCCAAAATGTGGTAGTAGAAACTTAACTAAAATTGATAGAATGAATGGTTATTTGTCTTATTCTAGAGTAAAAGGTGACACTCGTCTTGCAGAACACAAAATGCAAGAAATCGCAGATAGAGTTTCTATGTAAGATTGATTTTATTTAAAATCAATGAAATAATACTTCTATGAATTATTACAAGAAATATACGCCATATTTGTTTTTACTTCCTGCTTTTGCAGTTCTTTTGGTGTTCTTTTTTATACCATTTTTTCAAACAATCGGCTTAAGTTTTTTTGATTATTCATCAAGTATTTATGAACCTTCTTTTAGTGGGTTTGAAAATTATGTAAAATTATTTAAAGAACCGATTTTTTATCAGGTAATGTTTAATACATTTATGTATCTTGTTATTGCAGTTCCTTTTTTGGTCGTGTTCCCACTATTTATAGCAATTCTAATAAATCAAAAAATAAGAGGAATAACTTTATATAAAATTCTTATATATTTTCCGGTAATTGTATCCATAGTCGTTGCAGCAATTGCTTTTAAATGGATTTATGCAAGCGAGGGTGTTTTTAATTATTTACTTTCACTTTTGCATATTGAACCGATTGGCTGGCTTGTTGATACAAAATGGGCGTTATTTTCTGTTGCCTTAGTTACGGTGTGGAAAGGTATTGGTTACTACATGATGATTTATTTGGCTTCATTGATGAGTGTTCCGCAGGATTTATATGAGGCTGCTGATATTGATGGGGCAAATTTTATACAAAAGCATTTAACGGTTACTGTTCCGCACATTATGCCTACAATTGCTTTGGTATCAACTATTTCAACGATATCTGCAATGAAAGTTTTCGCTGAAATTTATGTTATGACTAAGGGTGGCCCTTTGAATTCTTCAAAAACAATTGTTTATTATATTTATGAACGAGCTTTTGAAAATCTCGATTTAGGTTATGCATCTGCATTAGCTGTTATTTTATTAATTGTCGTTATGTTTTTTTCATTAATAAATATTTTTTGTTTTGAAAAAAATAAATACAATGATATTTAGTTAAACTTTGCTATAACATCTCTCTGTGTTAGAATTAGTCTATGGAAAAAATGATTGTTAAATGTCAGACTATAAATGAAACAAAGAAGCTTGCAGAAAAATTTGCAGAGTTGGTTAAAGAAAAAGGCTGTTTTGTAAATCTATACGGAGAAATTGGTGCAGGGAAGACAGCTTTAGTTAGATTAACTGCAGAAGCTCTTGGTGTGTTAGAAAAAGTTACAAGTCCAAGCTTTGTTATATTGAATGAGTATCATAGTGCTTCAATCCCTGTTTATCATTTTGATTTATATAGACTGGAGCATGTTGGTATATCGACAATAACTGACGAGCTTAGAGAATATTCTGAGGGTAAAAAAATTACGTTTGTCGAATGGGCTGAATTTTCACAAGGTGAGTTGCCTTTTGAACGTATTGAAATTAATGTAACGTATGATGATGACGATTCTAGAAACTATGAATTCAAGTCAGTTGGAGAAAAAAATAATTACATAATTGAGGGTTTGAAATCTTGAGGCTATTAGCATTTGATACTTGCTTGGATAAGACATATGTAACTTTATACAATGGAGAAAGTTTTATTAATAAAGTTATTTTGTCAAATGATAAAAACTATCATTCGGCATATCTCATCTCAACAATTGTTGAAATATTAAAATCAGAAAACTTAACTCCAAATGATATTGATTATATCGTTACTGATATTGGTCCTGGAAGCTTTACAGGCATAAGAGCTTGTGTTACGGTAGCAAGAATGCTTGCTCAACAGCTTGATAAAAAAGTGGTAGGAGTTTCCTCATTAGAAATTCTTTCAAGAATTTTAGGAGAAAAAGACTTGGTCGCACTAGATGCTAGGAAGAACAAGGCCTATCTTTTTGATGGGGAAATAAAAGGGGCTGTTGATCTAGAAGAAGTTGATAAAATTGTTGCAAACAAACGTTTGATTACAGATAATAGCTTGTTACAACGCTTCCAAGAATTTACAAAAGATGTAGTTTCTTATCAGCAAGAAGAATATCAGCTTGGTGAAATTTTAGCTAAAATTGCAATAGAAAAAATTGAAAAAAGGATTAATACTGATTGGAGAGAACTAAAACCTCTTTATATACAACCACCGCCTGTATTTAAGTAACATTTCTTTACAACTGGATTTAGAAGTTTTTTTATATTAGTATTAAAGAGTAATAGGGAAGAGTATCCATAAGGGGATTTGCGTTGACAATGTAAATTGTTAATGTAATCAGGGAATTCGTTCGTGAAAAATTTTAATATAAAAAACTTATTTACTGTTGTAGTAATTCTTATGCTAGCTTCTTGTAAAGCATTTGCAGAAAGCGCTAGTATAGAGTTTTCTATCAATGTAAAACCATATATGGAGATACAAACCCTTACAAACCCTGTCCTTATTGCGAATATTACAGATAAAACTGGTAATTTATATACCCCATTGTTTAGTAAATTTAGAGTAATTTCGAATTCTGGTGAAACAAAAACCCTATATTTAAAAGCACATACTATCACAGAGCACGGTAATGAGAGTGCAATTTTTTCTTCAAATGGGAGAGTTTATATTGCATTTTCTAGTGTGAACAACAAACCAACTTCACAATCACTTGCAAATTGTAAGTACGGTGCTGGCCAAAATGAAAGTCCTGGAGTTGTTGCATATCCTGTTGCATCAATTCGAGGAGCAAAAACAAAATTTGTTGACAATGCTAGCAAGTACGAAGTTTATGTTGGTAACGGAACTACAGATATAACTGTGAATATCGGCTCTCAAGTGTTAAGAAATTCTTTTGGTGCAAACGACCCTAAGGGGTTTTATCAAGCAACTCTTTCCTTGACAGAAGCTGATATATAGAAAGGAGCTTTTAGTAATTTAAGGGAAGTATGGTGCATAAAAAAACAAGAAAATTTGACTTGTCTGCCAAGTTGACAACTTCTTTATTGCTGTCAATGTTTTTGAGTTGTCCAATTTTTGCAGAAAATTCAATTAATGAAGCATACTTCGATTATATTGCTCAGCTCAATAATCAAAAGCTTTATAACCCTATTCACTTGGATACTTCAAAAACAATAGAAGTTCTACCTAAAACAAGTACATCTATCCCGTTTAATTTAAGAGAATTTAGCGAGGCTGATTATTTTTCATCGGAGATAGAAGATTTATCTACGTTAAAACAAAGCATACCGCCGAGCGAAACATTACAAGAAGAAACGGTTGCTTCTAGTGATATGGAAACAATATCTAATGATGAAGAAAAAGGAGTTTTAAGTATAAATGAAGACTCTTCAATACCTTATTCTGCTACCGCTGACTTCTTTTCTCCAACAGCAGAAAATACACAAAATAGTTCTATAAAAAATGAAATTAAAAAGGACGTAACCTCTAAATTCATCGAGAATACTGTTTTTGCAAATGACTATGAGAGCAAAGAGTCTCAGTATTCTGATTATGAAGGGAAAATGGTTTCAAAGGTTAACTTTGTTGGGCTGACAAATCTAAATGAAGACTACATTTTATCTCAAATTAATACCCAAAAAGGAACTCTATACAACCCCAACCTATTACAACTAGATTTGCAAAAAATCTATTCAACGGGGTATTTTTCTGATGAAATGTTTGTCGAGCCGGAGCTTAACAGTGACGGCACTGTCAGCCTAACTTTTATTTTAGAAGAAAATATAGTGGTAAAAAATGTTGAAATTATTGGCAATACTATTTTTACTCAAGCGGAATTAAATAATTGTGTTTCAAACCTTAAAGGAAAGCCTCAAAATCTTTTAGAAATTAATAAATCAATTGAGAGAATTCAATCTCTTTATCATGACAAGAGTTATATTTTAGCAAATGTTGCTTCTGTTGAGGAAACTCCTGATGGAATACTTACGCTTACTATATCAGAAGGTATTATAAATAAAATTGGTATTATAGGGAATGAGCGAACAAAGGATTATGTTATAGAGCGCAATATTATTACACAAGCTGGAAGTGTTTATAATGAGGAAGTACTAAAAAAAGATTTGGCAAAAGTTTTTTCAACGCAAATTTTTGACGAAGTTGATCGTGATATTCAACCAAGTACAGAAAAAGAAGGAACTTATGATATTAGTGTAATTGTTAAAGAAAAATCAACAAATAGCATAGCTTTTGGTGGTGGTATTGATACTGGACTTGGGGCTTTTGGTTCTATTAGTCTAAGAGAAGATAATTTCTTAGGGAAGGGACAGAAAGTCGCACTTAGTGGTATTTTAGGCTCAGGTATTTTGTTAAGTGATGCTTCGATAAAAAATCACATGAACTATCAAGCTGAACTAAGTTTCTTTGAACCATATTTTTTGAACGCAGATAACTCTTTAATGTCAAAAATTTATTTTAGAGAAATGGGAAGTTGGACAGTTCCTCTTGCCATCGAGAGAAGAATTGGAGCAAGTGTTGGAGTTGAGCATAAAATAAAAGGAAATGATAAGCTCGCAACAAGCTTTACTGCAGGCATAGAACATATAGATTTAAAAGAGGGTGATTACAATAAGATTTCGGAATTATACAAAATAAATAATTTGAATATAGCTGATAGAGCTCGACAACTTGACGGAGGGTTCTTCTTTAATCTATCACCTGGTATAAGGTATAGTTCTCTTGATTCTGTAGAAAATCCAAGAGAGGGTATAGTTGCTCAAGCAAGATTTACAGAAGCTCTTGGAGTGACAGATTTTAATAGAACTAATGGTAGATTAAGCGGGGCAATAACAAAATTCTTCCCAGTATTCAAAAAATCATCATTCTCACTTACAGCTAAAGGTGGTATTAAAGTTCATGGTGACGAAATGCCAGAAGTTATGGCATTTCGTTTGGGTGGGCCGTACACAATTAGGGGCTATCGTATGAATGGTGTTGGTACTGGGGAATCATTCTTGATGGGTTCGGCTGAGCTTGCAACGCCATTGCCATTTGTTGACAAGCTTAAGTGGGATTTTGTAAAAAAGATGCGCTTGACCTTCTTTGTTGATGCGGGTAAAGTGTTTAATCCTACTGTAACAAATGTTTTATTTGATAGACCAGAACATGCAATTACTGCAGGTATTGGGTTGAGAGTTTATATTCCAGATGTAGGACCTATTTCTGTTGATTATGGTTTACCTATAACAAATCCAGGTAGAAATGGTTCAGAACATGGTTACTTTACATTTGGTTCTGGTGGTATGAATGTATATGGATATGGTTATTAAACAGTTTGAAAAGAAAGGAATACAATGAAAAAAATATTATTTTTATTAAGTTTATTGATATTATCATCACCTTGTTTTGCAGGAGGAGTAGGATATATAAATTATGAAAAAGTTGCAGCAAATTATTCTTACGCAAAAAATACAATGATGGAAATACAAATTAAAGGCAGGGAAATTGAATCTTTCTTAAGGGCTAAAGAAGTTGAGTTTAATAAACTAGAAACACCGTTGCAGAAGAAAAAGTTTCAAGAATCTGTGCAAGCTGAATTAAAGACAAAAGAGGATGCTTTTAATAAATTCCGTGAAAAACGAGAAGAAGATGTATATAATAGAATTCATGCAGTTGCTGAAAAAATTCGACTTGAAAAGCAGTTGGATGTTTTGCTTGATGCAAGAGGGGTTTTTTCGGGTGGTGTTGATATAACAGATTCTCTTATTCAAAGATTAAATCAAAATAAATAAAAAAGAGGCTCTTTTAAAAGAGCCTCTTTTTTATTTATGCTTTCACCAATTCTTTAACTTCTTTACGTTTTACTTTACGAGTTGTAGTTTTTGGTAATGGGTCTTTATGAATTGTAATGTTGCTTGGTCGTTTGTATTGAGTCAATTGGATAGAAAGCTTTTTAACTTCTTCTCTAACCATTTTTTCAACAGTTTCCCAATCATATTTAGCAACAAAATCTTCTCTTGGAACAACAACTACCGCAACTTCTTCAGTCCCATCTTTAGCACCGAAGCTTTTCTTAACACCAAGTACGCAAACTTCTGCAAATAGTGGGCTCTTTTCAAGAACTGCTTCTACTTCTTCTGGGAATACTTTCTTACCCCCGTTAAGTACAATCATGTTTTTGATTCTGCCTGTGATATAAATATGTCCATCACGAGTAATTTTAGCGATATCACCTGTGTGCAACCAACCATCCTCATCAATAACTTCAGCCGTCATTTCTGGTTGATTATGATAGCCTTTCATTATTGAATCACCTTTTAATTGTAATTCGCCAGTAGCTTTGTCAATTCTAGCTTCAAAACCAGGCAATGGACGACCTACTGAAGCAATATCGTGACGTTTGTCGTAATTAACAGAAACTACAGGGCTTGTTTCTGATAAGCCATAGCCTTGATACACTTTAATACCAATAGTTTCAAAGAATCTACCAACTTCAACATCTAGAGGTGCACCACCGGAAATACATCCCATAAAATGTCCGCCAAATTTGTCATGAATTTTCTTGAACATCTTTTTCTTAATAGAATAGAATGGAATGATTTTAGCTAAATTAAACATTATTTTAAATACAATCTGTACTATTTTAGGAGCTGATGCAAGCTCTGTTTCAATGCCGGTTTTTAATAGTTTTAAGAATGCCGGAACAACAATCATGAATTCAACTCTTTTTTCTCTCATTATTCCTAATATATCTTTTGGTTTAAGGCTTTTTGCATAGAAAATTGAGAAACCAAAGCTTAAGAAAATTGAGAAACCAACAGTCATTTCAAATAAATGGTTCATTGGTAATATAGAAAGTACGCTAATTTGTTTTTTACCGCTAATAACATCACTTCCTAAAATTGAATCAAGAGCTTTTTCTACGCCTGAAAGTTGTGAAAACATGTTTTTGAAAGTGATTTCAACCCCTTTAGGAGCCCCTGTTGTACCTGATGTGTAAATTATTAATGCAGTAGACTTAGAACTTCTATGTCTCCATTTACAGTTGTAATTTTCTGGTAACATATAGATGCTTGTATAATTGTCTGAACAAGAAGGTTCATTCATCAATAAAACTGTTTTTATAGATGGAACCATTGACTGTAAAGCTTTTGCCTTATCTGCCAATGCTTTAGATACCATTAAAACTGTTGGTTCGCAGTCAGATAAAATTGACTTTAATTCGTATTCAGTTAGCTTAATATCTAAAGGTACTGTTACCAAACCAGCGAGAACAGAACCAAATACACAAGCTCCATATTCAGGCATAGATTCAGATAAAATAGCTAATTTTTCGCCTTTAGCGAGTTGCAAACCATTTATTAAGTAATGTGCAAGTTTTCTTGATAACATACCTAAGCCACTATAGGTAAATTCGTTCCAACCTAAGTTTGTTTTAATACCTAAAGCAACTCTTTCAGAATAATCTTTAGTTTTGTCTTCTAAGAATAACAAAGCATTGTTCTTTTTTAATCCCATATCTTAACTCCAAAAAATGTATAACACACTAATTACACTACAAGTGTACGTCAGAGGTACTACTTTGTCAATAAATTATAAGCATTTTAGGTATTTTGTTAATATTAATTTTTGCAAGGCTTTTGCGTGTACAAATTCAGGCTGTAGTTCTATTGCACGGTTTAAATATTCAAGAGCTTTGTGATAATTTTCAACTTTTTTTTGTGCAGCTCCCATAGCATACAATGCATCAACAAAGTTTGGATCAAGCTCTAAAGCTTTTTCTAAGTCTGATATTGCACGATTTAAATCAGGAGAATCAATATCTTTTCTAGATAATAGAATTTTTGCACGATTATAATATGCGTCTGTCATTTTTTCATTCAATTGTATTGATTTTGTGTAGTCTAAAATGGCATCGTCAAAATTTTCTAAAGCTTGATGAGCAACTGCTCTATAAAAATAAGGTATTTCCCAATCATTTTTTAATTCTAAAGATTTATTTATGTTTTCAATTGCTTCTGCAAATTTCCCATCTTGTATATTAAAAATGCCACTATCTAAATAATATTTATAATCACTCATTGTAATCCCCCTGTGTAAATTGTATAATAAAAATGATAAATGTTTATGGGGGTTAATTAATGAAAAGATTATTATATTTGTTGATATTTGCAATAATTACTTCTTCAACGGTTCAAGCTGATGTTAAAAAGGTTGCTGTTGTTGATGTTCAAAAAGTTGTTAATAGTTCTGCGCAAGTAAAGGCTTTAAAAAAGGAACAACAGGCTAAACAAAAAGAGACCGCTCAATTTATTAAAAAAGCGGGGGAAGATATTAGAAAACAGACTGATGAGGCAAAGAAAAAATCTTTGGCAAAAAAATATGATGCTGAGCTAAAGGCAAAAAGAGATGCAAATGCAAAAGCGTATAAAACAAAATTAGAAGCAGCAGATAAAAGTATTAGCAATACAATAATTCAACAAGCTAAAGCTCAAGGATATGATTTAGTTTTAACCAAAGGTGTTGTTTTATATGGCGGAGATGACATTACTGAATCTATCCTAAAAGTAGTTAAATAATCTTTTTTTAAAATTTTTGTAAACTTTTGTGAAAATTTTCTTCAAAACTATAAAGTTTTTTAAAAAAGTGCCGTCATGTTTCATGAAATAAACACGAAGTTTGAAAGGTTAAATAAGAAGAAAGCTATCTACTCTATTTGTATGATTTTTGTAAATCCAACTACACTTTATGAATGATTTTTATTCAAATTTGAATTGAAGTTTTGTTACAAATTGTTACAATTACAGTGGATATCCTAATCGGTAAATTTTCATGAAAAGATTATTACTCACAACACTATTTGCGTTTGCGCTTGCGTGCGTAAAAACAGAGGCTTCAATGGTCGTATTTGACTACATTGGAGAGACTTATGTTACGCCTAATAATATTGAGCGCACATTACTAGTAAGTAGTGATGACGGAAGAAGTTACAATGTTGCTGTAAGGCCTTTAGAAGAGGCTATAACCAATACAGATGGTGATGTTTCTATTCCGTTGGAGTATCTATTTATTAACAATACTAGGGAAGATGTGTATTTCAAATACAATGAGTTTTCGAATGTGTTATTACAGCAAGACTCGGATGGTGCGCCTAAGAATATGACGGCCAAGATTAAAAACTTTGGTATAGTCCCTGCTGGCACATACAGTATTATGTTAGAAATTCAGGCTACTGATAATCAGACTGGTGAAATTGCTTCGGTTTCAAGTTTTAACTTGCAGTTTATTGTGCCTGTGGTTCATGAATTAAACACCTATTCTGAGACCCCGAAAATTGTTGTATCAGCGAATGATGTGTTCAAAAAATCACATAAGGTGGTTAATGAAGTTTCTCCAATGATTTATATCCGATCTAATACAGATTGGGTATTAACTTTGGATACAAGAGACTTTGGTGATACTATCGGTGACTATTATGTAAGAACTACTGCTGCCTCCGGCAAAGTTACATCAAGATTACAAGAGAGAGCTAAGATTACTCCGGATAGGGAAATAATTTTAGCCAGAGGAAAAGCTCCTGCAGAAAATGATTATGTAACTGTTGAGTTTTCTGTCGAAAGTCCTGCTAATGATGTTTTGAGGGCTGGTGATTATACAAATAGAGTTAAGTATGTACTTAGAGAGGGTGATGAGTAATGAAAAAGAAGATATTTGGATTATTAATAGCTTTATCATTTACAGTAGCGGCGTATGCTTCTATAACAGTTACTCCGACTAAGGTTGAAATTGATGCTAATAAGATTAGAAATAACTATGCTACTTGTGCTATTGAGGTAAGAGGAGCTCAAGATAAGCCTATGCGTTATAGAGCTTATACCGGTTACTTCAAGGTGAAAGAAAATTCAGAAGTTGTATTTGCTGATGGCGAGAAAGACGAGCACAATATACAATCAAAAATTCGTTTTGTTCCGTCAGAATTTACAATTCCGGCAGGTAAATCTCAAAAGGTTCGTGTGAATGTAGCAAACTTAAATTCATTACCTACAGGAGAATCAAGAGCTGTTATTTATTTAGAAGACGTAGAACCTAAAGAATATAATGTTCCTGTAGTGGAAGGTATAGGTGCTCAACTTGTATTAAAAACAAGAGTTGCTGTTCCTGTATACGTTGATAAAGGTAATTATACAAAACAGGCTGATGTTGAATCCTTTGATATAGTTAGAGAAAAAGATGGTCTTTATACCAAAGTGAAGGTCGTTTCAACAGGTAATAGCAGAATAAAATATAACGGTATGATACAGATTATTCAAGGTAAGAAATTAATTGATGAGTATTCTCTTGAAGGAAAAACAGTTTCTGGTGGTTGCTATCAAATAGTAAAGCAAAAAGTTGAAACAAAAAAAATCAAAGAATCTGGAGATTATACTTTGAGAATGATTTTCTATTACTTTGATGAAAAAAATAACAGAAAAAATATAAAGAAAGATGCAATATTAAGAATTACGGGTGAAATTTAAAAAAAGAAAGGAAGGTACCCCACATGAAAATCTCAAAAATCACAAAGATTTTGCCTTTAGCACTCGCATTATCTATTTATGGATGTGCATTTGCAGAAGAAGCGGAAACTCCGGAAACACTTTCTAAAAGTGCTGTAGTTAATTACACGATTAACCTAAAAGATTACATTAGAATCACAACTTCAACACCGGCATTAAGTTCAGAAACAACTTTTGGTAATAATTACAAATCTGTGAATATTACTTCTGATATGACTGGTATTTATCATGTGATTTCAAATGCAAAAACAAGAACTATGGAATTAAAAGCTACTGATGTTAACAGCGAAAATCCTTTATATGATGTTGCATTCGACGGTGATGCAGGAACAGCAAAAATTGTATTTGCTCATACAACAGAAATTCCGGCAGGAACATCTATTTCAAATATTACAGGAGCAAATCCTGCTGTAGATAGTAATCCAAATGCAATAGCTTTTAATGTAACATTAGGTCATACATACGACCATGGTCCAGGTTCTATAACTCCTAGCTGGGACAGTACAAATAAAAAGATTGTATATACCATGAACAATGGTGAAAGTGATATCACTATAAAAGTTGGTGGTAAAAATGTAGACAGTACATTTAACACTCAAGACCAAAGCGGTTTATATAAAGCAACATTAACTCTAACCGATATCGGTGCAGTAGCTGAAAACGGCGGTGGCGGCGGTCAAGGCTAATAGGTGAAAAATTGAAAAAGCTAATTTTACTAAACAGTTTAATATTAGTAATGAGTGTACTATTTAGTACACCGAAAGCTTTTGCAGAAGCTACGGCGACACAGACGTTATATTCGTCTGTGCCGTCAGCCGTGGCTATTGGAATACGCGAAATAAACGTAGGTTCTGAAATAGAACCTCAATACGGCACAATTCTTAATGATTTAAAAACATCTTTCGATTTAAGTGTAAATACAGCTGAAAGCAATGGTAAAATGTATGATTTTTACATTTTTGCTCGTGCAAAAACATACGAAGGTGATGCTTCAGCATTTGGTCCTAATGGTGTAATAGTTTTTAGTAATATAAGCTCTCTTCCGACATCAACAGCTGTAGCTAATGCAAGAAATGGTATTAACGGTAATGTAGATGTAATTGGCTATAATGTTAAAATGGAACCTTCTAACAAAGCGAATATGAATGTTACATTCGAACCGGCAACAGATTTTGAAGAGGCTTACAAAATAAAATTTCTTAATGGTGAAGTAAGTGGAACTATTAATCAAATAATTGTTGGCAAAGCTTTACCTACCACATTTAATTCAACAGAAGATACGGCAGGAACATATTCTGTTACTGTTTATGTAACTGCTTTAGAAAGCATATAATATCCCATTTGAGCGGAGGCTCAAAAAATAAGTGAATGAAAGTTAAATAGAGAAAAGAAAGACAGTCAAGAAGACTGAAAACCAAGCGACGGATGGCTTGAAGTGGAACTTTGAAAGATTAGAGTGAGTTGGTTTTCAATCACTCTAACCCCCTCCCTAAGGAGAGGGAAGGTTCAAGAAAATGTTAAATAGAATCAAATACAGTTTAATAGCAGTTTTGATTAGCGCATGTTTAGTAAAACCTGTGCTAGCTGCTAATGATTCTACAATTTCATATATTGCAATAAACGACAAAGTATACCAAGACATTGAACTTGTCGTATCTGATGGTGCAGAAATTCTTGTGCCATTTAAACAACTTGCAGATATTTTTGAAATCCACTATTCAGCTAACCGTGTTGATAAAGTTATAAATTTTACGACATATGATGGGCTTAACGGTGTTATCAATAATCGTGGTATTTTTATAAATGATCAAATGTACCAAAATAGGATCCCTGTATTTATTCAACAGGGTATTATGGATAATGTAATGAATGAAGCATATATTAAAGCTTCTATTGCTGAAAGAATTTTTGGTGCAAAAATTACAACCGATTATTCAAATATAACTGTAAGTGCTTACGTCGATAGAAACTTGCAAGTATTGCGTACAGCTAAATCACTCACTGAAGATGAAAATGCACCTAAAGCTCATCAAGATGTCGTTGCGCCGAAGAAAAATGGTGTTATTTCATTAAATAAAATAGGTTTACATAATAATTTAATTAACGATAATATGTCGACTTCTGGGGTTAATTATCGTTCAACAAACTCTACACTTTCTGGAAACACAAGAATATCTATTCATGGTGATGCTTTCAGTGGTAAATATAAACTTGAGTCTAATATGTATCATTATGATAATGATGCCTTTTTATTTGGTGGTTTTACTGGAACCTATATGAATAGTTTTATGTATCCAAAAGATAATAAAAAATATTTTTATGAATTAGGTAGAGTTGCCGGTAGGCGTGATGTAGATACAGCAATCGGTACAAATATTTTTGGTGCACAAGTTTGGAATTATGATTATAATAAAATTCCTGCAAGGCAGATTAATGGCTATGTTAAACCAACAAGCTTAGTTAGAGTGACGATAAATGATAATGAACCTGTTACTTTAAGCACTTATGCAGGCTATTACACGTTATCTGATATGTCAATGAGTGGAAAAGTCGAAAAAGTTAAGATAGAAGAAGTTAATGAAGACGGAACGATAGAACTTGTTAAAGAAGAGAGGTATTCATTATATGGCGATAGACCATTTGCAAATGAATCCAGAGGTTCTGCGTATGCCGGTGTTTGGGGTTACCAAAATCGTTTATTTAGAGAAGGTAATAGCATTTATTATGGAAACAATAAAAAGGTTACTGCGGGTGGTTATTATCAATATGGTATAAAAGACAATGTTACTTTTGAATCTAAATTAACTGCAGATAAAATATATGAGAAAACTAATTCAAAAGTATTTTATCAAATGCCTACAAATGACACACTTCTTGTAATAGGTACTCAAAAGAATGTTAACTATCAAGAAGGTGTAACAACATTGAATAGTGTGGATTATGTTAGCAAGAAAGACCCTAACTTAAAGCTTAGAGGAACTGCAGGTGGTAGTATTGCAAAAGATATTAGAACAAATGATACTCATGCTGGTTATATGGTAAAAGGTACTGCAGAATATTCTAAAAATCTTAAAAACTATGCTTGGAAAATCTTTCAACCAAAAAATGCCAAAGCAAGAGTAGAAGCCTATCATACATCCCCTGATTGGTATATTGCAAGTTCAGATTCTACATCAAGAAATGACCGTACCGGTGGTAAGGCTTCAGGTTCTGTAAGCTTCAATTCTACTAATGTTAGTGGTAGTTACAATAAATATTATTCAAACATGAATCATCGTTATGACGGTGGAACTATTAAATTTGATGAATATAACATTGGGGCTTCTACAAGAATTCCTAAAGTTGCAACTGCGAAGTTTAGTATGTTCCACAAAAGAGGTTCTAATGATTTAGGCAGGAACAGAAACTATAACTACGATGCTAATTTATCAAGAAATATAGGTCGTGGTGCAATCTTCCAAGCTGGTCATAGGCAAAGTGTTTATGATACAAGGTATGACATTGAATCTGCTATGAACAGGGATTATTATTCAAAATATTTAGACACATATATGGATTTATCAACACCTCTTCCTAAAAATATGGGTAGATTCCGCTTAGGACACGATTTTGTTGATTATAAAACAAGCTCATATACCAATAATTATAATATGTTTCGCTTTGGTTACACTTTCCCAACTTGGAAAAAAATAACTCTTGGTTTAGGTTGGGGCTTCCGATATCATGGACAAGGTGGTCATGATTTTAACGTAAATATGGGCTATCGTGCTAAATCTGGTCAAATGGTCAATGTTGGCTATCAATATTCTAAGAACGGTGGTTACTTTATAGACAATATGTTTACACCGACAACAAACCGTCACTCTGTGAACTTCATATTCAACGATGCTTACCAAATTTTCCATCATGGATTTAAGTCAATAGGTGATGAAAATGAAGATAAGGGTATTTTTGAAGCAATTGTATTTATAGATGCTAATAAAAATGGTAAATATGATAAAAAAATTGACATACCAGTAAGAGATGTACCTATTATTACAAGCTGGTCAAGTGATGTTGAATATACAAATCGTTCAGGCAGGCTATCTTCTGCAGCACTTCCAAGCGGTGTTTATAAAATTTCGCTTGATATGAATTCGTTACCTATCACTGTTGCTCCGGCATCAAACGATTTGTTTGAAAGAACAGTAAAAATTGATAATGGGCTTACTACAAAACTTGAGATGCCATTAGTAAGCACAGTTGGTAGTGTTTCTGGTGTATTGAAAATTACAGATGATTTTGAACGTGATTTGAAAATTACAGACTTTGTTGTAATTATTGCTGATCAAGACGGAAACGAAATCAATTATTCAACTGTAACTTCTTCTGGTGAGTTTTATATTTCAGGGCTTGCACCAGGTAAATATACCTTAAAACTTGATGATAGGTATATTGATGCTTATGGCCTTGAAAAGCTTCAAAACTTAAGTGAAAGGACAATATTTATTCCTTACGATTATGAAAACCCTACTGACGTAATGAACCAAAATCTAGAGTACAGAACGCTGTCTCTATAAAACAAATTCTATTTAACAAAATGACACATATGTGTTTAGCCACGAACCCAAAACGTGGCTTTTTTTTGTTAAAAAAGTTTTAAAAAATCTTATTATTCTTCAGATTGATAAAATAATTCAAACTCTTCGCAAGGGTCTTCACTAATTGCTGTTAGAGTATAGTCATCCAAATCAAAAGTTGCTACAGAACCGTATTCTACTTCTTTGCCAAGCTTATATTTTGCTTCATATTTTGTCCATTCTTCATAAAATTCGCCTAAGGTGTTTGCCTCAAAGCCCATACGCTCTGCTATGCTTGTAAATTCTCTTAATTTTACTTTCTCAATATCAACTCCGCAGTTTGAATCAGAAAAAGCAATAGCTATTAAGTCTTCAGAATGACTAATAGAAAAATATTTACCACCGTCTAATAGCATTGGTTTCCCCTCGTCAAAAACTAAACGGGTGTTTTCAATTCCATAATATTCTTTTAAAAATTTATCTACCAGTAAGTATGAAAGACAATGAATTTTTCGTTTTTCGTCTACAGAAATATCTTTTTTTTGATACTCTTTAAGGGTTTCTTCTGAAACCTTTTCCACACAACTAGCTTCTATAATAAAAATATCCATATACATATTGTATCATATTTTCTTAAAAATGCTTGATAAGAGTAAAAAAATGGTCTAAAATACTTAGAAAGAGGATGTTATGAGAAAATTTTTAATAATATTTATAATGTTTTTGGCAATGCCTGTTTTTGCGGACACAATGCCTTTCTATGTCGATTCTATACCTAAGAGAACACTAGGGCTTTATCAAACTGACAAAGAAATTATTTTATATTCTCATCCTGAAGCGAATTCAAGTGTTATAAAAAAAATGGATTTTTCATATGACCCTGAAACTATGCCAGATGCGGTTTTTGCAGTGCTAATTAATGAAAAAAAACTGGGTTTCTTGTATGTAACAGATATTGGAGATGAGGGCTGGGTAGAAGTTATCTATGACAAACGTACTGGAGCAAAAGGTTGGGTGCAAACAGCAGATTCTATGCAATTCCAACCTTGGAGAAATTTCTATAATCTTTACGGTCGAAAATACGGGTTGAGAATTTTAAAGGATGCACCAAAGGATATTGAAGTTTTGAAAGCGAAAAGTGACGAAGTCTCTCAAACAGTATCAAAATTGAATTATGTGCAGCAAATAAAATTAACAGTTATTCGAGGTAATTGGGCTCTTGTATCAGCTTTTGACTTAGACAAAACACCTAAAACTGGATATTTGCGATGGAGAAGTGACGACGGTGAAATATATGTTTTCCCTAATATTAAATAGGGTTATGTTAGTTTAAATATTTATTATTCACCCCCTTGAAAGAATGTAAACTTTTGTGTAGAATGTATTTATACATATATGTAAGAAGAGGAATTTTATAGATGTTCGAACGTTTTACTGAAAAAGCGATTAAAGTTATTATGCTTGCACAAGAAGAGGCTCGTCGTCTTGGGCACAACTTTGTCGGAACAGAGCAAATCCTTTTAGGTCTTATTGGAGAGGGAACTGGTATTGCTGCAAAAACTCTTAAGACAATGGGAGTTAATCTAAAAGATGCAAGAGTAGAGGTAGAAAAAATTATAGGTAGAGGTTCTGGCTTTGTTGCTGTAGAAATACCTTTCACTCCTCGTGCAAAAAGAGTTTTAGAATTGTCTTGGGATGAAGCAAGACAACTTGGTCATAACTATATTGGTACTGAACACTTACTTCTTGGACTTATTAGAGAAGGTGAAGGCGTTGCAGCTCGTGTGTTAGAAAATCTCGGTGTAGATTTAAATAAAATTAGAAGTAATGTTGTTAAAATGCTTGGAGAATCAAAACCTACAGCAGGAGCTGGCGCTGGTTCAAGTTCATCTTCAGGCGGTTCATCATCTTCTGCTTCTTCTGCAAGTAAGGTAAAAACGCCTAGCTTGGATGAGTTTGGTACAGATTTAACACTCGCAGCTTCTGAATTAAGATTGGATCCAGTTGTTGGACGTGAAAAGGAAATTGAACGTGTTATTCAAATCCTTGCTAGAAGAACTAAAAACAATCCTGTTTTACTTGGTGAGCCAGGTGTTGGTAAAACTGCAGTTGCAGAAGGTCTTGCAATAAGAATTGTAAACAGTGAAGTTCCTGATATATTAGAAAACAAAAAAATCATTCAGCTTGATATGGGCTTGTTAATTGCAGGTACAAAATATCGTGGTGAATTTGAAGAACGTCTTAAAAAAATCATGGATGAAATTCGTCAAGCAGGAAATGTTATCCTTGTAATTGACGAAATGCACACTCTTATCGGTGCTGGTGCAGCTGAAGGTGCAATTGATGCAGCTAATATTTTAAAACCGGCTCTTTCTAGAGGTGAGATCCAAGTAATAGGTGCTACAACTTCAGACGAATACAGAAAATATATTGAAAAGGATTCTGCTCTTGAAAGAAGATTCCAACCTGTAATTATCGAAGAACCATCGATTGATGAAACTATTGAAATCATTAAAGGCTTGAAACCTAAATATGAAGAACACCACAATTTATACATTTCTGACGATGCAATTGTGGCGGCAACTAAGCTTTCAAGTAAATATGTAAATGACAGATTCTTGCCAGATAAAGCTATTGACGTTATAGACGAAGCTAGTTCTAAAGTTCGTTTAAAATTCTGTACTCTTTGTCCTGAAGGTAAAGAGTTGGATAAAGAGCTTAAAGAAATTATTAGAGAAAAAGAAGAAGCTATTAGAAATCAAGAATTTGAGAAAGCTTCTGCACTTCGAGATGATGAAGCTAATATGAAAGATAGAATTAGAGAGGTTTCTGAGGAGTGGAGACGCCAGAATGATGCAAACAAACCGACTGTAACAGAAGAAGATGTTGCACAGGTTATTGCTATTATGACAGGTGTTCCTGTTACGAAACTTACTGAAGGCGAATCAGAAAGACTTCTCCGACTTGAAAATACACTTCATGAAAGAGTTATTGGTCAAAGTGATGCTGTCGTTGCAATTTCTAAGGCAATTAGACGTGCAAGAGTTGGTTTAAAATCTCCAAATAGACCAATAGGTAGTTTTATTTTCTCTGGTCCTACTGGGGTTGGTAAAACTGAGTTAGCTAAAGCTCTTGCTGAAGCTATTTTCGGTAGTGAAGATAATATTATCCGTGTTGACATGTCAGAATTTATGGAAAAACATTCAACAGCTAAGCTCATTGGGTCACCTCCAGGGTATGTCGGTTATGATGACGGTGGACATATGTCTGAATTGGTTCGTAAAAAACCTTATTCTGTTGTCCTTTTTGATGAAATTGAAAAAGCACACCCTGATGTGTTCAATATTATGTTGCAAATCCTTGATGACGGTCGCTTGACTGATGCTAAAGGTAAACATATTAACTTCAAAAATACAGTAATCATTATGACTTCTAACGTTGGTGCAAGCATGATTACTACCCAAAGCAAGTTAGGCTTCTCTGCAAGTGCAGATGATGCTAAAAAAGACAAATACGAAAAATTAAAAGATACGGTTAATGAAGAATTGAAAAAGGCATTCCGCCCAGAATTTTTAAACCGTATTGATGATATTATTGTATTCTCTCACTTGAGCAAAGAAGAAATCAGAGAAATTGTTGATTTAATGATGAAAGACTTATTCAAACGTTTATCTGAGAGAGATCTTTCAATTGAGGTTACGGATGAAGTTAAAGATTATCTTGCAAAAGATGGTTATAATGAAGCATATGGTGCAAGACCTCTTCGTCGTTTAATTCAAAAGAAAATTGAAGATCAATTAGCGGAAGAAATCTTAACAAATGCTTATCAACCTGGAGATACAATCTTGTTAAAACTTGATTCTTCAGAGGGTGAAGGTAATGAAAAATTAGTCTTTGAACGAAAGGCTGCTGAACTAAAAGAAGAAGCACCTGTTGAAGGCTAAGATAAAAAAATATAAAAAAGAGCGGAGCATAAAGCCCCGCTCTTTTGTGTATTGACTTTTATGAAGAATTATTATAAGCTCTTGTATACATAAAATTAAAGGGTTATTATGCAAAGTTATAGTTTTCAAACAACAACGAAAATTACGAGCACGACGATTGCTTTGTCTAACAGACAATTTGCTAAGCGAACGTTAGTGCCTACTAACATTGCAAACCCATTAAACTTTTGCTAGGTTATTAGGCTAAAACGGAAAATAATTAGTAAAGGTGATTTGTTAGACGAAAGCTTGTTTGGAAACAGGCTTTTTTTGTTGTCAAAATCACTTAAATGTAGTTAATAAAAAAAGGAGAAATAATAATGAGAATTAATAAAATTGAAAATGCACAAAGCTTTAATGCAGTTTATAAAGTAAAGGTATCATCATCAAAATTAAAATATTTTGACGAAACTGTTGCTTCTGTCTATAGAGCTAATAAAAAATCTGGAATAAGAGCTTTCTTTAAAAATCCGTCAGAAATGTTTGCACTTACAGGAAAAGATGCTTATGAATTTGATAAACATTATAATCAAATGAAACGTGATAAAAAAATCTTTATTTTACCAAAAGCTGATTTTAAAGATAATATTATACAATTACCACTTTTAGATAACGCTTTTATAAATAATTATTTAAAAAACAAAACCGTAGAATCTTTTGATAATTTCAATAAATTTTTAGTAAAACTATTTAGCTAGTACACTCCTACATATTTCATGCGGACTATGCTATAATATTTTTAAAGATTAGTTTGTATAAAGGAGATTAAAATGTCTTTACGAAATGAAAGAGTTAGAAAAGAGTTAATGAGAGACATTTCTGAAATATTACATCGTGAAATTAGAGGTCTTGAGGGGGTTGTTTCTATTGTTGACGTAGAAGTATCTCATGACAATTCTTTCGCAAAAGTTATATATAGTGTTTTAGGTTCTCCTGAGCAGATAGAAAAAGACAAAGAAGTTATTGAAAAAAATACTGGTAGAGTCCGCTATGAAGTAGGGAAAAGGATTAGATTAAGAGTAACTCCTGAAATCAAATTTGTATATAGCGATGGTTTAGAACAAGGTTCTCGAGTTCTTGATTTGATTGAAAAAATTTCAAGAGGCGAAATTAAGTAATGTTCGGTTTTTTAAATATATATAAACCTAAAGGCAAAACTTCTCATGATGTTGTTGCAATTTTGAGACGCATTACAAAGGTAAAACAAATTGGACACACCGGAACCTTAGATCCTTTTGCGGAAGGTGTTTTGCCGATATGTATTGGCAAAGCAACAAGACTTATTGAATATTTAGATGACGAAAAAGCGTATATTGGTACTGTTCAATTTGGTGAATCTACTACAACTTATGACATCGAGGGCGATAGTGTAAATACTTCCAAAAAAAGAATTTGCTTAAAGGATTTAAAAGAAAAGCTTTCTCTTTTTAAGGGAGAAATTGAACAAAATCCGCCAATTTATTCTGCGATAAAAGTTAAAGGGAAAAAATTGTATGAATATGCAAGAGCAGGAGAGGATGTAGAAATTAAGCCTCGTCGCGTAAATATTCAAAGGCTTGAAGTGATTAGTTTTGATGAAGAAAAACAAACAGCTGAGCTGATAATTGAATGCTCAAAGGGAACCTATATTCGCTCGATAGCAAATGATTTAGGTGAAGCTTTGGGCTGTTATGGTCATCTTATTAAGCTGGTTAGAATAAAGGCTGGTAAATTTGAAATACAAGAATCTATAAGATTAGAAGATTTAGAAGAAGTTGAACAAGTAAAAAGCAATATAATATATCCTATATGTTATTTAAATTATCCCAAATATGAATTAAAAGATTTTGAAAAAGAAAAAATTTCACACGGAATGGCTATAGAAATTAATAATCCTGACGGTATAATAATGTTGACAAAAGAAAATCTTCTTATTGCAGTAGCAAGATTGGACAACGGAAAGGCAAAGCCTTTAAAAGTTTTTATTTAGTTGAAATTTTGTCAATTGTTCCGAAATCTCTGAAAGAATATTTTATAGCTGATTTTTTACCAAATTCTTTAGTTATAATAATATTTCCGTTACTGTCTTTTGCTATTCCATAATCAGGAACTTCTTCAACTACAGAAGCTTCATGAATAATGTTTTCATTACTAGGTGATTCTATAATCCTTTGTTTTTCTACAGGAATAGTTTTTGCTATATCTTTCTTTGATTGATTTATTTTGTTTGAATCGTTAATAGAATTTACATGTTTTTCAGAATTTTCTTTATTCTTTTCTTCATCTTGAAGTATAACTTGTGAAGGCTCTTTGTTTAGATTTTCATTTTGAGGTGAAGTTTTCTCGTTGGTTTTAAATATTAACAAAGCGCATATTAAAGCTAAAATTATAGCGAGAGTAATCGTGATAGCTGTTTTTTGGTTCATTTTGTACTCACTTTCTATATCATAATTCTAAGCTATGTGACCAACAAAAGTCAATATTAATCGTTTTTCTTGTATATATTGCGTTATATGCCTAAATATGCTATAATTTACCCGTGTTTATTATGAAAAGGAGAATGCTCAATGGTTGAAAAGTATTCCGATGAGGATTTTGAGTCTCTTTTAGCGAAGTATGATTATAGGTTTAAACGAGGTGATATCGTTAAAGGAGTTGTGTGTGCCTATGAGTCTGACGGTGCTATTGTAGATATTGGGTCAAAAAGCACAGCATTTGTGCCAAGCTACGAAGTATCTTCTGATAAAAAAGCAAAAGTTGAAGATGTTCTTGAAAAAGGAACAGAATATGAGTTTTTAATTACAAGTGACTCTGATGAAAGTGGTAAATTTAATCTTTCTTATAAGAAAGTTCACTTAGCACATACTTGGGCAGAGCTTGTTAAAATTAAAGAAGCTGATGAGACAATTTCTGTAACGATATCTCAAACAGTTAAAGGTGGTTTGATTGTAGATGTCTCTGGTGTTCAAGGTTTTATACCTCAAGGTCAATTATGTGCAAGAGAAACTGTATGTAGTGTTGGTGATAAGATCGATGTTAAAATTTTAACTTTAGACAAAGCACAAAACAACTTGATTCTTTCTAACAGAAAAGTCTATGAAACAAATATGGCAGAAACTCGCAAAAATGTCTTTGCACAGATTGAGGTAGGACAAATTGTTAAGGGTGAAGTCGTTAGAATTACAGATTTTGGTGCTTTTGTGAATATTGGTGGTGTTGATTGTTTATTACCACTTTCTCAAATCTCATGGAAATGGGTTGAACATCCTACTGATTTATTAAAGGTTGGTCAAGAAATTAATGTTGAAATTATTGATGTAGATCATGATAAACAAAGAATTAGCTTGAGTTTGAAAAATACTGAGCCTGATCCGTGGATTAAAGCTGCAGAAGAAATCAAAGAGGGTGATATTAAAGAGGGTACTGTGACTCGTATAAAAGCTTTTGGGGCTTTCGTGGAAGTATTACCTGGTGTTGAAGCCTTATTGCCTCAATCAGCATTAGCTGAGCTGCAAAGCAATAAAAATACGATACTGAAAGTTGGTGATAAATTTGAGACAAAAATCATCAAATTCAATCCTCAAGATAAAAGAATTTCACTCGGGTTGCCGACGGACGAAGTTTAATAAAAGAGCGAGGTTTCATCCTCGCTCTTTTATATTAAATTAATATCACATTTTAACTTGCGAAAGCGTAAAAATTTTAGTATACTCATGGATAAAACGGAGTGAAGTGTGAAAAAACTATCATTAGCGATTTATTGGCATATGCATCAACCGGTTTATGAAATCGAAGGCACTTATTTAATGCCTTGGGCTCGTCTTCACGCTGTAAAAGATTACCTTGATATGGTTTTAATTTTGGAAAGGTTTCCAAAACTAAAATTGAATTTTGATGTTGTTCCTGCGTTAATGGATACGGTTATTGATTATATTAATGGATATCATGATATTCATTCAGAATTGACTATTTCTGATGTCGCATTTATGGCTGGAGAAGAAAAAGCTTTTGTTTTAAATAACTTCTTTACCCCAAAATTTGAGACAATGCTTTATAGAAGTGAAAATTACAAGAACCTTTATCAAAAACGTTTTGCAAAAGATTCTTGTATTTTGGAAGATTTTAGTGACCAAGAGATTTCTGATTTAATGGCATTGTTTAATTTGGTCTGGATTGATCCAGTTCATTTTAAAAGGTATCCAAGAATTCAAAAGCTTTGGGAAAAACAATATAATTATACTTTGGAAGACAGGATAGAGATAATAGAGATTCATCGTCAGATAATGGGTGAAATAATTCCTACATATAAAAAATATGTAGCAAATGGCAGAATTGAAATGACCACTAGCCCTTATTATCATGCTATTTTACCTATCTTGGCTGATGTTAAAGCTTCTACTAAAAAAGTTATTACTACTGATGGTTTGCCTCAAACTCTTGGTATGCTTGATGATGCTAAAATGCAAATTAGAAAAGCTTTGGATAGAGTAGAAGAAGTTATGGGTATACGCCCAAAAGGAATTTGGCCTCCAGAGCTTTGTTTGGGGCCAAAATCATTAAATCTTTTAGCGTCTGAAGGTGTTGAATGGACAATTTCTGATGAAGGAATTTTATCAGAATCTATTAATTTTGATTTTATTCGTGATTTCAAAGGAAATCTTAATGATCCGTACCATCTTTTAAAAGTTTATGAATATCAAACTAAGTCAGAAAAAAATATAAATGTTATTTTTAGAGATCGTTCTATTCCTAATCTTATTAATTTTGAATATGCGGGAATTGATACAAAAATGGCGGCGAATGATTTGTATGATAAAATCAAGGTTATACAAAACAAACTTTTAGTTTCACCTGATGAGACTCATTTATTGACGATTGCTTTAGATGGAGAAAACTGTTGGGAAAATTATCAAAATGATGGTTCTGACTTCTTAGAAACTATATATAATATAATCGAAAATGATGATTCTTTAGAAACGGTGCTTATTTCTGATTATATTAAAAAAGATAAGAATAAAAAACCTTTGAATAAAATATTACCAGGCTCTTGGATTGATAAAACTTTTCAATATTGGATTGGAGAGTCTACTAAAAATAAAGCTTGGAGCTATGTAAAAAAAACTAAGGATGATTTTGAAGAGTTCGTAAGAAATAATCCTGAAAATCCAAATATTGAAAAAGCTCGAAGAGAACTTTTTATTGCAGAAGGCAGTGATTGGTTCTGGTGGTATGGTGAACCGAATAATTCAGGACAGGATTTTGTCTTTGATTATATGTTTAGAGAGCATTTGAAAAATGTATACTTGGCTCTTGATTTGATGTCGCCAGAATATCTAAATGAATCACTAATAACAAAAATAGATATGCCATTTAAATACCCTACAAGATCTATAACACCAAAACTTGATGGTTTGATGAGTAGTTATGATGATTGGTTTCATTCAGGAAGCATTAGTATGCTCGACGGTCCTGTTTTTAGGGAAAATAAAAATGTCGATAAAATATATTATGGCTGCGATAATGAAAATTTGTATTTTAGGCTTCATGTTAATAAAAATGCAAGTGAAGGTGGGTTTATTGATAGGATTAATCAGTTCTATATATATACTAGAAACTCTACAAATATTGGACATCGTGCATATATCCGTTTGATAAGTAAAACAGAAAATCAGTATCCTATTTTAAGAGAAAAATTTGAACATGAACTTACGCTAACTTTAATAAAAGATACTCTGTATCCGATTCGATTAACAAGTTGTCTGCATCCTAATATGTGGACCCTTGCTAATCCAGAAAAAATTACAACGGTATATAATGAGGTTATTGATATTGCCATTCCTTTTGATGTTTTAGGGGTTGGTGAGGGAGAAACTATTGAGCTATTCATGGCAAATACTGACTCTGGAGTTAAAAATACTTATCTTCCACAAGAGGTTCTATTGAGTCTTACTAGGGGATAAAGTTATTATAGTTGCAAATCTCCATGTTTCTTTATGTGTTCGATTAAACCACCGTCGTTAAGCATTTTTATCATTACATCTGGTAGGGGTTCAATCATTATTGTTGTTCCCTTTGTAATGTTTTTTAAAATGCCAGCTTTTATATCTAAATCTAATTCGTCACCAGCATCAATACCATCAGTATCGCATTCAATAGCAAGTAATCCAATATTAATTGCGTTACGATAAAAAATTCTTGCAAAAGACTTTGCAATTACTGCTCCAACACCAGCTATTTTAATAATTTGTGGGGCATGTTCACGAGAAGAACCTAAGCCGAAATTGTTTCCAGCAACAACAAAATCACCTTTTTTCATTTCTTTTGCGAAGTTTTCATCAGCATCCTCTAGGACGTGTTTAGCAAATTCTTGCAAATCAGAACGTAAATGAAACAAACGACCTGGTGCTATGTGGTCTGTTGAAATATTGTCTCCGAATTTAAAAGCTCTTCCCATCTTTTCTAACCTTTTGGCGGAGCACATTCCGTTTTTATTACTAACTTATTTTTTCATTCCAAGTGCTCCTTTGGAACAAACTACTATTTGGTACGAGCGGGTTAGTACCTGCTCTGGCGGAGCACATTTCGTTTTTATTACTAACTTATCTTTTTATTCCAAGTGCTCCTTTGGAACAAACTACTATTTGGTACGAGCGGGTTAGTACCAGCTCTGGCGGAGCACATTCCGTTTTTATTACTAACTTATCTTTTCATTCCAAGTGCTCCTTTGGAATAATTTTTATATATCTATCCTCTTAATTGTACTGGCATGACAAGATAAATGTAATCTTCTTCTGAACTTGGTGCAAATACTGTTGCAGAAAGAGGTGTATTTAACTGGATTACAATTTCTTCCGCTTCAACAATTTTTAAAAATTCTAATACAAATTTGTAATTAAATGCTATTGCTAATGGTTCGCCATTGTAATTAATATCAATTACGTCTTGAGAGTTTCCTGCTTCAGGAGAATCTCCTGATAATTTTAATGAATTATCTGCGAATTCAAATTTAACAATACTATTTTTTTCGTTTACCATAACTGCAACTCTTTCCAATGCTGCAATCAAGTTCCCTTTATCAACTTTTGCTTCTTTAGGGAATGATTGTGGAATAAGTTGATTGTATTTAGGGAATTGTCCTTGCATTAATCGAGTTATAACTTTTGTCTTATCAATTGTGATAACGATTTTCTTAACTTCTTTGCAAATTTTTATACTATCTGAATCTGTTAATAACGAAATTTTTGAAAGCTCTGCCAATACTTTAGATGATATAAGCATTTCAAAGACTTTTTCGCTATCGGTTGAATTATTAGTAACAACCTCTCTTACTCGAGCTAATCGGTTACCGTCAGTTGCTGCCATTTCTAAAATATTTTTATTAACTTCGCATACAACACCAGATAATAAATTGTTTGTTTCATAGCCTGCAGCTGCTGAAACAACTTGGCGAATAGCTTTTGTAAAAGGTTTTGTTTCAATTTCTATAGAGTCTTCTTCTGCAATGTTTTCTTCAACTTGAGGAAACTCACTAGCAGAAATCCCAATAATATCGAATTTAGATTTTTTACAAGTGATTGTTGCAGTTGAACCGTTAAGTTCAATCCTTACAAGCTCATCTTGTAGTCTTGAAATGATATCTCCAAGTTTTTTTGCTGGTAAAGTGATTTTACCTTCTTCTTCAACTTGTGCATCAATTAAAGTGGTTATTGATAAATCAAAATCCGTTGCGGTAAGCTTTATTTGACCACCGACAGTTTCTATTAACACATTGGCAAGAACTGGTTGTAAACCCTTAACCACAGTTGCTCTTTCAACAATTCTAATACCATTTAATAAGTCGTCTTTTCCTACAACGAATTTCATTTTTATACCCCTTAAACTAAGTCTTTTACAGAATTATTTTAGTATAAAGCCCCCTTGATTACAAGTGTTTTCGTAAATTGACTTTACAAAAAATATTATTAAAAACAATGTGTAAATTTTTGTAACAAAACAAGATAAAAAGCTAAAGTTTTAAAAAAAATTGCCGATATTAAAATTGTAATCAGAAAATAAGTTTTGAGAATTATACATGAAAGGATTAAATATGCGTATCGAAAATGAAATGTTATCAAGATTTAAATCAGTCGAATCAGATTCAATTGCACTACAAGAAAGAACTCTATCTGGAGAATTGGATTTCTTTTTCGATAATGTCTTAGATACAGTTGTTGATTACTTTACAGAAAAGGAGATGTTACAAGCGTAAGATTCAAAAGTATTAAATACCCCAAGCGGGCGGGGCGGTTGGATAAACCGCCCCGCCCGCTTTAATGCATAAGAAAAACATTAAGAATTTAAATTTACAAAACTTTACAAACACAATAAAAAAAGGCAATTTTTTAGAATTTATATACTTTATATATATGTAAGAGTTATATAAGTAAAGAGAGTATTTTAAAATGGCAACAACATATTCAGCAATTGAAAGAAATAAAAAACCTGCAGGAGCAATTGAAATTCCTGAAGATTTTGATTTTTATTATTTAAATAAGAAAGACAGACAAATGAGATTTAATAACGGTGGAGATCCTATTTATGCTATTTTCGATAAAATAGATCAAAGACCTCTTTCTAAAATTGCAAGGGATTTTGTTAAAGAATTAAAAGATGATGCTATTAGATTTATTTCTACAACATTAAAATAATTAAATATTTTTAAGATGTTTTATTTCTAACTTTGGTTTTAAAAGAATAGAAATAGCATCAACTCTAAACTTTTTATATTTGGAATTTTCTTTAAGATAGAAGAAAATTCCTTTTTTAATGTTGTTATACTTTGTTTTTGTTATTGCTTCTAGTGGATGCCCGCAAATGTTAGTTTTGCGAGTTTTGACTTCGCAAAAAACAAGAGTATCTTTATCTAAGGCAATTATGTCGATTTCGCAAAAGCGAGAAAAATGTTTGTTTGTATCGAGAATTTTATACCCATTGTTTATAAGATATTCTTTGGCAATTTCTTCACCATTTTTACCAGTAGAAATATTTTTCATAATGATAATTCTATCATATTTTTGTGCTAGTATGAACGTATGTCTAAAAAAAAATTAGCTAGTTTTATTTTTTTGTTTGTTTTTATTTTTGCTTCAAAAGCAACTTTAGCGTACGAAGAAGTTAATCTTACCCCTACAGAGATTAAAATGTTAGAGGTTCCAAAGTCGAAAGGTGAGGTTTTGGAGGAAATAAACAGGGAAAATAATGCACGGCAAAAAAGAGAAGAGAAATCAATTTATTTTGATGCGGAAGATGAAGTTTTTGAAAATAAAGCCGGAAAAGCTTTTAGTAAATTCATAAACGAAAAGGCAATTAATAATAAACTTAATAGAATGTATGTTGATGTCGAAAGCCGTTTTTTAGACGATAATTATTAGTCTTTTTCACACAACATTTTTTGAATCAATTCTTGTGGGGTTTTTACCGAAATAATTTTGTTTTTATAAACATCATTAAAGGCTTGGCATTCTTCTTCGTCTATTTCTAGTGCATGAAATAATAATCTTAAATGTTCGGGCTTGTCTTCGTAAGTTTTGTATGGTGGAAATAGCATTTTAATTTTACCTAGCATACCTGTTTTTTTCTCAGCTCTGTTTTCTAAAAAATTTAGTAGTGAATTTATTTCCTTTTTTCCTGAAACAATATGGAGAATATCGTCTTTAAAATCTGAAACGTTTGCACCATGAATTTCGGCATTCATTTTAAGCCAAGAAACAGTTCCTTTTTGGTTTTCGGCAATCAGCTTCATTATCATATCGAGCCCCATTCTGAATGGATGTTTCCCGATAAATTGAAAAACTGGTTCATGTTTTAAATATCTGTACATTGGTTCGACAAACTTTTCGATTTCCATTCTGTTTTTAGGAGTGTTTTGTATTCTATATATCCCATTAAAATGTGTATTATCAATTTTATTTATCTGCATTATTAACCTCGTTTTTTTTATTAAAACATGCAAAAAATTTTTTTGCGAAAAATTTAAATAAAGACTCGTCTTTTGGTAGATAATCTAATTTAATAAGTTTATATTTTTCTTTTTCTTCTGTACCTGTGCATTCAAATTTTGAATATCTTGGGAAAATATAATGTCTTTTTGTAGATAATTTTACGCCTTTAGGAACATTTATTTCATAAAGAATGGCTTTATTACCTCTGGTATATCCTTCGGCATACAACTTTTCTTCATCTGCGAAGGCATATTCTGGCATATAAATGATCTCGCCTTTTTTAACGTTATAGCATTTCTCAAATCTATCAGAGAAAAATTCAAATTCTTGAATGCCACGCCAGACTGTTGTTTTTTCTTTGGTCGGCTTAAGATTTTTAAATTCTTTATCGGTAGCTAATATGACATCGTGTATAGTGATTGGCGGGTGATCGGCATATAGCAAAGTTTTGGGGTTAGAATTAGACCCTGTATATCCTAACAGGAAGTAATTAACGTCATGTAAATCAAATCTGTGGCTAACTTGGTCTGACCTTTTTAGCTTAAAAAGGTTTTTAATTGATCTTTTAGCCCAATATTCTTCGCAAAAAAGAGGCTTGCTTTTAGTAGTAACTTTATTAATCATGATAAATTAAAAACCCACTTTTCTTTTATTAACTACATTTCTTTTATCTAGAGCTGTCAAAATATCTTCTTTTTTAATAGAGAAGTTATCAATGTCGCTAGAAGTAACTGTATTATTTTTCATTTTTTCAAACAAGCCGAGTCTATTTAGAGCGTTTTCGTGTGAGTTTTTTAAGACGCCTTCAATTCCAGAGCCAGTAAGCTTTAGTTCTAACATTTTTTTGAAGATTTCAATTTTGTTTTCGCTAACATTTTTATCTAGTTTTAAATTTTTTGAATGAATATTGAAAATTTCTTCTACTTCTTTTTCGTTTTGTGGCGGTAGCATTTCTATGTGTGTGCCAAATCTACCATCTCTTAAGACGGCTTCGTCAAAAGCTTCTAATTTATTTGTTGCCATAAGAACAAAAACATCAGTGTTATCTAAGTTTAAATCGCTCATAAGTTTTAAGAACTGATTAAGTTCTTTATCCCCGTGTATATCATTACTACCACGTTTTTTACATAATGCATCCGCTTCGTCAACAAATAAAATTGCTGGCTGATTCGCCTTTAAATCATCAAAAAGTTTTCTCCAATTTTCTTCTGATGAGCCAACCCATCTTTGTGACATGTCTGAAGCACCAATTTTTACAAAATAGCTATCGGATTCTTCCGATAGGGCTTTTGCTAGCAAACTTTTTCCTGTTCCTGGTGGTCCATAAAGAATTGCGCCTTTTTCCGGCTGTACTCCTTGAAATAGTTCAGGGAATTTTTTAGGGAAAATAAATTTATTTTGAATTGTCTCAATTGCCTTAGATTGTCCACCAATCTGTGCAAACCCTTTTGGTTTACCATCATTTATTTGGGTATTAGTTTCTTTAGTTGTTTGTTGTTCAGCAATTGAGCTATAATTACCTATTTTAAATTTTTGGGTGGAAACATAGTAAGGTTTGTCTATATTGTCTATAATATCTTGATAGGTATAATCATTAACACGAGCAATAAATCGTCCTAATTGGGTATTTTTAGCCAGAATTTCTGGATTGTATAATAAAAAGTTAATAAAATCTTTTTTTGCATCAATATCATAGTGATCGACAGAGTATAATATATCGCTTAAAGATTTTTTAATACTAGAGTTATCTATAATTTTTTTTACTGAATCAGAAACAATAAAATCTGCAAAATCGAGTAAAGCTTCCGAATCAGCTTTTTCATTTGGTGAGACAGTTAATTTTGTAGTGATGTTATCAATTTCGTAAGCAATATTTTCATTGTATTCCATTATTTTGTGATTTAATAATTTATCAATAGCTTGTGTTGCAAAATTTGCTTTCCAATTTATTCTAGCAATTTCAAAATTTGATATTCCAAAAGCTCTTACTCTAGACTCTACGCTGGTCTTTAGTTTTTCTAATTCATTAGGTGAAAGTTTTATTAAATGATTACCTTTAAAGCTTATTTTTGTGGGATTAATTAAATATTTTGCGTCACAAGGTGTCATTAAGTTTAAACTACCAAATGAATCTGCTTTTTTATTATTCTCTGTGTTTATTTTGCTTTTAAATCCAGAGACTAGATTTGTTTTTAAGCTAATACTGTCGACTTTCATATTACCAATAAAACATGTAAAAAAAGTTTTTGCTAGATATCTATACAAAGAATAATAAAGATATGGTTAATAGAGCTTTAGGAGGATTAAATGGTATTCTTAAAGACTAAGAAATGTGAGACTTTTGTGAGACTATTTTCGCATACTATAAAAGACAAGAGCTGGAAACTCTTGTCCTTTATGGAGCGGGAGACGAGGCTGTCTTGACCTGTTCGCGTTGAACGTGCCTACGGTTTTTGCTTCAAGAATTTCATTCTTTTTGCAAAAGACCTCCGCACTCCGCTCACAGGTCGCTCAAACTCGCGTGTTGCTAGTTCTCGCCAGTATCTACCTAACAAAATAAGCCGATGGAACTGAAGTCCAACGGCTTATTTTGGAGCGGGAGACGAGGCTCGAACTCGCGACATCCTCCTTGGCAAGGAGGCATTCTACCACTGAATTACCCCCGCATACTTTCACGTTTGTAAATGAAATCTCGACTAATGACCTTCATTTACCCCCGCAGGTTGTATTATTATAATACATGCTCATAAATTGAAGTCAACTCTTTTTTTTGCGTTTATTTTATCCATTCAGATAAAACAAAAGGATTCTCCAGCCCGTCTTGTGGGAAATATTTCATGTTAACAACATTATATCCCTTTAAGTTGCCGGTTTTAGCTCTAACAGTTTCAAGTTTAACATGTAATTCTGCAGGTTCTCCGCTGCTAAATTTAAAAGATTTTCTTCTGTTTTTTATAAAATTATAACCTTGTTGCCAATAGTTTGTTTTTAAAATTTTTTCCTCTGCAGATCCTTTTAATCCTTTTGCTAAAGTCTTTCCTATTGGCTTAGCATAATTATCTTCAAATATTCTTACATCTTTACCTGTCATTAAATATGCAATAGGCACTTTTCTGCCATCCTTAATTCCACCATTAGGATTATAAAAAACTCTTGCCACAGGGTCTGATAAAAAATCAGCATCATTTCTAGATAAGTATAGTTTTACTCGCTTGCTCATGTTAAATTCCGCAATCATTTTTTGTAATTGTTTCGGTAATTTAGAAATAAGCTCTGGCATGTTGAGCACTTCTCTTAAATTACTTTGAATATTCTCTTTTCTTAAAGTTTCTGTAATTTCTTGAGCTTTCTTGGACAAATTAGTGTTCATATATTTCACCATTTTTCGACCAAGAGTTCTTGTTAAATCTTCTGTCATTACAGGGGCATAACTCCCTTTGCCACCTTCGGCTAACCAGTGGTATATAGGGTAAACCGATTTAAAACCAATGTTATTGTTTTGAGGTATTGAATATTTTTGAACAGAATTTATTTGCATGCAGAAAACTCCTTTTACACATGCAAAACCCCATAAATATTTTTTTTTGCTAGTAAATATTTTTAAATATGATATATATCTAACTATGCTGTGTAGAAAAATCCGTCTTCTTCCATTCTACGAACAACTTCGTACAATTCTTCTTCTGAGCATACAATTGAAACTCTAAAGAAACCTTTCCCGTATTCGCCAAAACCCTCTCCAGGGACTACTACAACGCCAGATTTATTTAGTAAATCATTAGCAAATTCTGTTGCAGTTTCATACTTTGGTGGAACTGGTAACCACAAATAAAAAGTAGTGTCTGGTACATTAAAGTTTTTCCAGCCCAATTTTTTGAGACCTTCAACAAGTATTTGCTGACGTTTTCTAAACATTTTATTTGCTTCTATAATATAATCATTTCCTTCTTTAGAGTTTAAAATAGCAGCAGCAGCTTTTTGCATTGGTTTAAGTATACCGTTATCAATAGTTGATTTAAGTTTTGCAAAATATTTAATAGCTTCTTTATTGCCACAAACCCAGCCGATTCTCCAACCAGTCATTGCATAAGGTTTTGAAAAGCTGAAAAATTCCACAGCGATATCTTTTGCGCCGTTGATTTCAAAAATACTCATTGGCTTCAAATTTTCTTCAAAATACATATCAGAATATGCTGCGTCTGACATTAAAAGAATGTTATATTTTTTACAAAAGGCAACTATTTCTTCCAGATAAGCTTTTGTTGCAGTGACTCCAAGAGGGTTGTTAGGATAGTTAATAATTAGTCCTTTGATTTTTTTAATATCAAAGCCCTCATTTACCATTTTTCTTAAGATTTTCTCCATATCAGGCATATAATTGTCTTCTGCTTTAAGAGGAACAGAATATGGGTATCCCCCTGAAACCTTTATCATTTCTTTGTATGTTGCATATCCAGGGTCTGGAATTAAAATAATTTCTTTGTCTTTATCTTCTTTAGCTGGATTTATTAATGCTCTTGCAAAATTTGCTAGACCCTCTTTTGAGCCAATGAGTGAACATATTTCAGAAGCGGGGTCAATGTCCACGCCAAAACGTTCTTTCATACGTTTTGCACAAGCTTCTAAAAAGAATTTTTCACCTTTAGGATTTGAATATGTATGACAACCAACTTCATCTAATGCGGATTTTAAAGCATCAATTACAAATTGTGGCGGGTTTTGTGTTGGAGCTCCCATTGCTAAAGATATTGGGGCTCTGTCTTTTGCTTTTAATTCAGGAGTAAGTCTAGCTACAGCTTCTTTTATCCTAAACATAATATATGTATCTATTGATTGTACATAGTTGTTAAATTTTTCTTGCATTAATTAATCCTCATAACTTCCCGTGAGGATTCCATTATAACATGGACAAAAACTACGCAATATAATTTCTAACCGAAGTTATTTTTGCACAATTTTCTAGATATTCGATTGTTGAAAGTTTTTCATTGTATAGATACTTAATAAAATTCAAATAAGGCATTTCTGTCGAGCTAAGAAGAATGTTGATTTCGAACCCTTCTGAACAAAAAGGCTCGTAGTCATATACAACGTAGCTGTTATATTTACTTTTCCATTCTTTTCGTTCAATTCGGCAATTGTTTTCATCAATTATATCTTCTAACCAAGGAATAACATCTTTGTTTATATTTTTAATCTCTAAAAATTTGTTTTGAAATTTATCCATAACATATCTCCATAAACAAATTTTAATTTGATATGTAATGACTTAAATTACCTTTTTGTTTAGTTTTTAAGGGGTAAATATAGTTAGTAATAATTATTAAAATCCATATTATTTCATACCAAATAGCTTTTGAAAATATGTACTTATTTTTTCGCCCAAAGAATTATAGGAGTAGTAATGATTCTTTTTGTATAATTCAAATTTATCTAAAAATTTGTTTAGTATAATAGCGTTTTCTTCTGATGTTTTATTTAAATAAAGCTTAGTTCTATAGAGATATCCATCGGGGTTATATAGTGTTTTAAAAGACGTAACAATTAAAGCCTTAGGATGTATAGACTTTTTTGAGCCATTATTGAAAATTTCTAAGTCATAAGAAGCTTTTTTAATACGTTCTCTTAGAGATTTTTGATTTATTTTAAAGTCTAAAACTTCATTAAGAGTTTTTAATTTTTTCTTTGGTATTTTTTTATCAAATTTTATATGACCGTTAAAAGTGTTAGCTGCGATTGAATCTACCTGCATTTTAATCCCTTTATTATGCTGTTCTTACTTGGTTTCTACCATTCTTTTTGGCTTCATATAGAGCTTTATCTGCACGTTCAAATAACGCTTCTCCAGATTCAACACGGTTAAATTCTGCAACTCCCATACTTATTGTGACATTAATTTGTTTCTCATCAACAGTTTCTTGATTGATTGTAATTGGGGTATTTTCTACTGCTTTGCGTAATCTTTCTCCGACGATTTTGGCTTCTTCAATGTGTGTGTAAGGGAGCAATACCGCAAATTCCTCGCCGCCATATCTTGCAGGAATGTCAGATTCACGAAGATGTTCTTTTATTATTGAAGCAACTTTTCTTAAGACTTCATCACCAGCGGCATGACCGTGTGTATCATTTACCCCCTTAAAGAAATCTATGTCAATCATCATCGCACAAAGAGGATTATTTTGACGTTTCGTTATAGATATTTCTTGTCCTAAACGTGTTTCAAATTGACGTCTATTGTTTAAATTTGTAAGAGCATCAAGAGTTGCATACTGTAAAATTGTTGAATATGTATTAGCTCGATTTATTGTTGCGGCAGCCTGTCTAGTTAACTGTTCTAGATAGTCAATATCTCGTTTTGAAAGCTTTTCTATCATACTTCTGGCAACAATGCATCCAGAAATTTCTTCTTCTGTAAGTAGTGGAAAAGCTCCAATTTTATCGTCGTTTGTAAGTATATAATTATAATCTGTATCAAGCTGTTTTATAGCTTCAAAAACTCGCTCATCATTACAGGATTTTGGCCATACAAGTTTGAATTCTTCATCTTGTTTTAAAAATACATAAATTAAATGGTCCGAAATAAATCTATCTAACATTTCACCAATTAAAGGGACTATATAATTTAATTCGTATTGAGTTTCAATAAGTTTTGCAATGTTCTTCATTGAATCATGAAACTCAACATTTATTTGAGACTGTTCATTAAGAACTATATTTTGAAGTTTTAATGATATTTGAGCTCCAAAAATTTTCATTAGAAATAAAAAGCCCATATCAACAGAGGTATCTTCGTTGAATTCAAGTTCAATTGTCCCAAACACCATTCCATTCTTAACAATTGGCATAAAGAGAGATTCTATTTTAAGACTAATTTCGCTTATATTTTGTGGTAGCTTGTAAGCTTTATTGTTAAGTACAAAATCGTTGCCATGAATGTTCTCATAAGCACTATAAATAGATTCTTTTAAATCACTGTGTAGAACCTCATCAATTACACACCAATTTTGTGCGTAATTTCTTAGGGTTGAAGTGTTTGGATCAAATACATATATATTCAAATCTTTAAGTTCAATATATGTGGCTAGAACTTCCTTTAGTTCTTTAACTAAATCGAAAGAATCTAACTCTTTGACAAGTATGTCGGCAGTTTTTGCTAAAAAATGAAGTTTTGAGTTGTCCATTACTTTTCCTCATCTCCACTGAAGTATGCAAAACCAGCGCATGTTTTGAAATTATTAAACATTGCTTTATCAAATTCTTCGTCAGCTACAATTCGACCATTAATATAAGTATAGCGGATTGCTCCAACTGGTTCATCAGTGAGTTTTTGTGTATAATAGTCGTTACTTGTTATGAATCTTCTTGTTACTTCATTCAATAAATTAAATATATAAGCTGTTTGTACGCTTGATGAACTTGGGGTCTCAGAGATTAAGAGTGCAGCCTTTTCAAGTTCGGCAATGGATTCCCTGTTTTTATTAATTCTTCGTAAAAGTACAGCCAAATTATAATGGCCCTCGAATTTCATTGGATGTGTTTGTATTGCTTTGCAATAATCTAATCCTGCCTGTTTGTATTCACCTCTTAGGTGATGTGCTACTCCTCTGTTGTAATATAAATCATAATTCTTTTTGAGAATTTTTAATGATTCTGTGTAAGCAGTTATTGCATGTCCCAAATATTCATATGCAAGATACTGTTTATCAATAGGCAAATACAAAGCTTTTTGTCTATATGCAACGCCTTTATTAAAGAAAGCTAGGCCTTTATTTGCTTTTGCACTTTTTATATTTGAATATACAAAAGGTATCCACAGTTTGAACGGTTTTATTTTTGTTACTTCGTCAAATTGTTTAATTGCTTCATCAAAGAAACCTAATTCTTCTGAGTATACAATTCCTAGGTTCATTTTTGCTAAAACAAATTTAGGGTTTGCTTCAATTGCGTGTTCATAAGCATCAACAGCTGAATAATAATCTTCATGAACAGCATAGATGTTACCCAAATTGAACCAAGCTTCGTAATGTTTTGGGTATAGTTCAAGACCTTTATGATAATATTCTAATGTTTTTCCCATATTATCGGCAGAATAAGCTTGGTCACCTTTGTATATATAATAAACGCCTTTTGCGTGATTATACTGTTCAATGAACCAGTGGCGGTAGTAATATCCACAGGCTAAAATCACTAAAATAAATAATAATGAGAAAAATCTTCTAAAAAAACGTTTCATACAAGTAAATTATATCATAGTTTTGGTTTTTTCGAAAATATCAACAAAATTAAATTTATTTGTATCAAAAATTCCTTTATCTGTAACCTTAAGCTCAGGGATAACAGGTAATGACATAAATGCCATTGTCATAAATGGGTCTTCTAAAGTACAACCAATCGAATGAGCAGCATTATTAAGTTCTGTGCATTTTTCTAAGACATAATTAAATTCTTTGTCAGACATTAAACCTGCAATCGGTAGTGGAAGTTTAGATATTACTTCTCCATTATTTACAACGACTTTACCACCTTGTGATTTAACTAACTCAACAGCGGCGATGTACATATCAAGGTCATTTGTTCCAACAACAATCATATTATGAGAATCGTGTGCAACAGTTGATGCTATTGCACCTGATTTTAAATTAAAGCCTTTAACAAAACCTTTGCCGATGTTACCAGTAGCTCTATGACGTTCAATTACACAGATTTTTAGAGTGTCAGTTTCAGTATTACTTATTGCATTACCGTCGGATACTTTTACTTTAGAGTAAATAGCTTTGGTTACAAGTTGATGAGGTATCACTTCAATAGTTAGAACTTCGTCTGACTTAGCATCTATTCTAAAATCTTCTTTTTCTATCCATTTTACGTTAACAGAACCCCGCATAGAAGGAGTTTCAGAATCTTCTAATGTTGTAATTAGTTGGCCGTTTTCAACTATAATTTTTCCATCTTTTAGAACAAAATTTGGTTTGAAAGTTTTTAAATCTGGAAGAATAAGTAAATCAGCTTTATATCCAGGTGCAATTGCCCCTAAATTCTTTAGTCCAAAATATTCTGCAGTATTTAAACTTGCACATTGAATTGCTTTTATTGGGTTAACACCCGCTTCAACGGCTCTTCTAACCATTCCATTTATATGTTCTTTTAAGTCTGAAGGATGTCTGTCATCAGTAACAAAAATACATTTTCTTGTATTACAATCTTTTAGTACAGGAATAAGAGCATTTAAGTCTTTTGCGGCAGTACCTTCTCTTATCATAATATACATACCTAAGCGAAGTTTTTCTATGGCTTCTTTTGGAGTTGTGCATTCATGGTCAGATTTTACTCCGCTTGCAATATAAGCACACAAATCCTTATTTGATAAATATGGTGCGTGTCCGTCGATACGTTTGTCTCTTTGTTTTGCAAGTTCAAGCTTTGCCATAACATTTTTATCTAGATTTAATACGCCAGGGAAATTCATCATTTCTGCAATGCCAAGAACCCAAGGTTTATCAATTAAAAGTGACAGGTCATAGCTGTTTAAGTCAAATCCTGATGTTTCAAAAGGTGTTGCAGGAACGCAAGACGGTAACATTGTATAAACATCTATTGGTAAATTCTTAATTGCCTCGTGCATAAAGCTTATGCCATGTAATCCAAACACATTTGATATCTCGTGAGGATCGATTATTGCTGTTGTTGTGCCAGCTGGTAAGACTGTTTTGGCAAATTCCTTAGGAAGTACCATTGCGCTTTCTAAGTGGACATGGCCATCAATGAAAGACGGCGTTACATACGCTCCATTAATGTCAATTTCTTTATGACCAGAATAATTTTCGCCAATACCAACAATAATTCCATCTTCAATTGCAATGTCAGCTTTATGAATCTCTTCAGAAAGGACATTTACTATATTTGCATTTTTTATAACTAATTCGGCTTTTTCTAGGCCTCTTGCTACATTTATAACTTTTTCTTGTGACATATTTTCCTTTCTTCTTCGACTTTTATAGAAGATATCTGGCATGCGTATGAATGGATATTGTTTATATTACAGTTGATAATTGTTCAATCAGTTTGCTCAAATCCTCTGTTTTTAATGTTTTGTCTATTATATCTTTGTATTCAGTAGCATTTTCTGTTTTAACTGATTCTGGCAAGATAATATCTGTATTATATTTAGATTCGACAAAGCCTTTATTGATTATCAAGAATTCTTTGTAGACTTTTAAAAGTCTAATTTTTTCTTCTTCAAAAGAGAAGTTTTTTCCTATAAAGTATTTCATATCTTTTGGGAATAATTCGGTGAATTGTATCATAAAGTCGGTTTCTGACGTGTTTTCTTCTTCATTATATGTTTTTCCAAAACAATGATTAGAAAGAATCTCTTGCTTAGGTTGGGTTTTAATATAAGCAGCCCAAAGTAAGCAACCGATGTAGAAACCAATATTATTATCAAAAATTTCTATCATTTTTTTGTTATATTGCATAAATTTAAGTTTTTTTTGTGAGAAGTTTTTAAACCGATTGAGGTCCATATATAAGTATTCGATTGTTCCTTGAAATGCCAATATATATGGTGCAAAGCCTGGATCAAATTCTAAACCTTTTAAGCTTGTAGTCATATTATGAACTCCTTTAGTTTTTAATATTTTAGCATATAAATTAATATCATACTAATAAATGTTAAAGACTCGTTTAAATAATATTGAAATAAGAATGTGTCAATGATAAACTTTTTCTAGAGAAGAGAGAAGGAGTAAATTATGGTCTGTTTAACAAGGAAGAAAGATGATACAAAAGCTATTAATGAAGCTTTAAAAGCTTTGGGTAAAGAAAACTTTGCTCTTATTATTCATGGAAGTAGCTTTCCTGCAAAAGACGGTGACGATACAGGATTTGGTACTTATAACTCTGAATCAGGTCACGCTCTAATTGATTATGCATCAAGATTTTTTAATGCTATACAACTTGGGCCAGCTGGTAAGACAAAAAGTTCAGATTCTTCACCTTATTGTGGAACAATTTTTTCGGGTAATCCATTGTTTATAGATTTAAAACGACTTACAACGAAAGAGTGGGGAGAAATTCTTTCAATAGAAACTTTCAAAAAAGTTGTGAGAGAAAATCCTAAACAAAACAGTGGTAGAACAGCTTATTCATATATATCTAATTCACAAATGGTAGCTCTTAAAGAAGCTTGGGAAAGCTTTAAAGGTACAAAACTTCTTAAAAAAGAATTTGAAAAATTTAAAAAAGAAAATTCTTTCTGGTTAGAAAATGATTCATTGTATGAAGCTCTTTCAATTGAGAATGGCTGTGATTATTGGTATATTTGGAAAAATAAAACAGATAAAAATCTTTTAAATCCAAAAAATGATGAAGAAAAAGATGCCTATGCAAAACGTATTGCAGAAATAAAAGAAAAATATTCGGATGAAATTGATTTTTATAAATTCTGTCAATTTGTATTAGAGATACAAAATGAAGAGACAAAGAAATTTGCACTTAAAAAAGGTATAAAAATGATTGCAGATAGACAAGTAGCTTTTTCTGATAGAGATGCTTGGGCGTATCAATCATTATTTCTAAATGGATGGTATTTAGGTTGTCCTCCAGACTATTTTTCTAAAGATGGCCAAGCTTGGGGCTTCCCTGTAATGGATCCTGATAAAATGTTTAATGCTGACGGTTCTCTTGGCGAGGGTGGAATTTTAATGAAAAACCTTTACAAGAAAATGTTCAAAGAAAATCAAGGTGGTGTAAGAATAGATCACATTGTTGGTCTGATTGATCCTTGGGTATACAAAGTTGGTAAAAAACCAATGTGTGAAGACGGAGCAGGAAGATTATACTCTTCTCCAGAACATCCTGAACTTTCAAGATATGCTATTGCTCGAAATGAAGATTTGGACTGGACCCTAGAAGCTGATAAAGAAAAAAGAGTAAAATCTTTAGATGATGAACAAATTAAGCTTTATGGTAGATTAATTGAAAAAATTGTAATTGGTGCCGCTAAAGAATGTGGTTTGGATAAAAATTCTATCGTATGTGAAGATTTGGGAACATTAACAAATCCTGTGGCAGCGGTTATGGAAAAATATGAACTTCAAGGTATGAGATTAACTCAATTTGTAGTTCCTGAAAAGCCTGAACATCCATACAGATGTAAAAATATTACTGAAAATGTATGGAATATGGTAGGGACTCACGATAATAATCCTATTGAAACTTGGGCTGAATCAATGATTAATACTCACGAAGGTTATTTACATGCAAAAAACCTTGTTGAAGATTTGTTTGCTGAAGCTGAAAATAAAGACGATATTATTGTGAGACTAACTCAAGATAAAGATTATTTGACATTTGTTAAACTTGTTGAAATATTTGCATCTAAGGCAAAAAATGTTCAAATGTTCTTTACAGACTTCTTTAAGATTAAAGAAACCTATAATACACCTGGCACTTCTGGCGATCAAAATTGGTCACTTAGACTACCTAATAGTTTTGAAGAACACGAAACAATTGATTTGGCTGCAATACTAAAAGCTGCAATAATTGCAAGAGGAAAAGATTTTGCAACAAAACATGCTGTTTTGATTGAAAAATTGGGGTAAGATTGATATTAAATAAAAAGGCTGATGCTTTAGCATCAGCCCGCTGTTTATTTTACCCTAAAAGCGCTACCGGATTTACAGCCATATGTTTTTCGCCAATCCACTTAGTTCCGCTATTCCACCAACCTTTTACTTTATTCCATCCTTTTTCATAGAACTTGGCTTCACTTAGTTGTTCTGGAGTCTTTACGTTTTTAAAATTCCAACTACCAATCTTTTTACAACCTTTATTGATATATTGTTTTATACCATCATATATTTTTGTAGGAGCTTGTTTAACTTTTTCTAAGAATGTATTTCCTGCTGTAGTACCAAATTTAAGGTTACCGATTTTATAGGCTTTTTTGCATAATAAAGCTGCACCGATAGTTGCTACTGTACCAATAATACCCCAAGCTGCACCGTTACTTTTTTCTTCTTTGCCTTTAAATGTTACGGTATCTTTTGCTAATGGCTGAAGATTAGCTTTTGCTTCGGCTGCTCCGACCTGTGCACCGGTTATAGCACCTTGTGGTGTTGTCGCTTGAGTAACTGTACTAGGGGTTTGTTGCCCGTACTGACTCATCCAATATTCATAGAATGTTGGGTCAATATTTTGATGATTTACTGCTGGTATTCCCATAGTAACCTACCTTTCAAATATTAATAACCATAAATAAAACTAACCTTATCTATATAAAGTTTGTTCGAATCCAATAATTGACATGCTTTTAAGGGGTTTGTTACATATCTTTACATGCTGGGTCGTCCGCATCGGTCAAGCCATCATAATTATTGTCTATTTTATCAAAGCAAGAACCTATAGAATCTTTACCTTCTGCTCGGACATTATTTTTAAGCCATTTGTCATCTATTTTGTTCCATTGATAGAGGAAAAAATCTTTATAAAATTTAGTGATAGTGTCATTTTGTATAACTATTAAATTTTCATCATTTTTATTTTCGCCACTATCTGAAAAATTCATTGAACCTATTATTGTGTATTTATCATCAATAATCATAGATTTGGAGTGCATTTTCCCTGCATAGTTTTCTGTTTTCACGGGAATACTGCCTAATCTAAGTTCATTGTGTTTAGAATGTTTTATTGATGCATTAAGTGCATCCATTATAACTTTGACTTCAACGCCTCTTTGTTTAGCTCTTATTAGTTCATCAGAAACTTCTTTGCTAGTTAGTACAAAAGTTGGAATATAAATATATTTATTAGCATTTTTAATGAGTGGTATAACTGCGTTTTGTAAAGTTTTATCCTGTGGTGAAAAATATACTTTCATGTTGATATTTGAAACATTAACAGGACTTTTTTCTATAATATTTTTATCATTATGAAATTTTCCATTAAACATTTGCTCAAATTCTTGTGTATAGATATTAGCAATTTTAGGTGAATTTATTATAATTATGCTATTGGAATTAAATTCTGACATATCAGTATGTGAAAGATTTGCAGAGCCAGTAATAAGAATTTTATTATCAAAAATGTAGAATTTATTATGCATTATGTTTCTAGATTCGTTCGAATTAATGTCATTTTGATTGTTACTAATTATTTCTAAGATTTTATTTGTATCTGGATAAATATTATTACCTTTATTATTCACATCATATACAAGTCGTACTTTTACCCCGCGATTTTGTGCAGAAATAAGAGCTTTTTCTATAGCTGGAACACTTGAATACCCATAGATAGCTATATCAATCGTCTTTTTTGACTCGTTAATATTTTTAATTATTTCTTTGCAAATGCTTGTATTACAATTTCTATCTGGGAAAAGCTTTGAAGTCGAATCAGTAAGTAATAATTTTATATTCCCTAAGTCTAGAAGCTTTGCGATATTTGCAGATTTTGGTTTTATTACCTCTTCAGGAAGATGTGATTTTCTAATTAAAAGAAAATTGTTTAATTTTCGTATTTGAGGGTCGGTTAAATCATGTAATTTATAATTATCTAAATCTAAAATTTTGTATTGGGCTTTTTGGCTTTCTTTTAAACGTTTTTCATATATTTCTTTTATAAATGGATTGTTGTTTTTCAAACAGTAACCTGTATATAAAAATTTTTCTTTATAACTATATTGATAATATATTATATCGGAATTGTTTTTTATGAGGATTCTTCGTCCTTTCATTAGGCTCGAAGCTTTTTGATGTGCTAGATTACCTAATACAAAAGCATCTAGTTCTGTAATATTCAAATTTTTTGCAATTTCTTTATTTCTAGCAGTGAACCTAGAATCAAAAGTTTCTATCCCATCAATTTTAAAATATTGGCCATTATCAAAAATGAATTCGGTAGGAGATAAAACTTCTTGAATTCTAAAATACCTATTATGCGGTACAAAGAAAATTAAGCAAAAAATAAACATAAAAATAACAAATATTATACTAAGATTCTTTTTCGTCATAGTTTGTTATTTCATACCCTAATTTTTCTAATTTATCTTTTAGTTTTTTATTTTTTGTAAGCAAAAATTCATTGAAGTGTTTATCAATAATCCCTTCATCATATCTTCTTGGATGAACAATAGCTTCTACAGTCATTCCTTTGTATTTTACGGACATTGCACCATAAGCAACAACAAGGGCATCCATAAGAGAAGCATAAATTATTCCGACAATGTAATCGTTTGTTTTTAGCCCATATTTATTAACTGTAGATTCATTAAAAATAGTGAACAAACCCAACAATCCTGTCTTTAGAATATTTAAAAGATATCTTAAGCTTAAATGTTTATATAAATCTGGAACTAAATAAAATTTTTCAAAATGAGTTCGGACGTGTTTTATTCCGTATTCTTTAGCTAGTCTGCAAACCAAATTAAAAATTGGCGGAATTGAGTGTATATGTTGATGAGAATCAATGTGTGTTACTTTAGTCTTTGACATAACTTTCTCTATTTGACGCCTAAATTCTCTTTCGACTTGTTCTAAGAATTCTTTTTCTTTTGGGTTATATGCTTTTAATAAAAGCTGCCAATAATTATTTTTAAACTTCCAATTAGTATCTGTTAGAGTTGTCAAATCTTCACAAAGAGAGCTACCGTCAGTGATATTTAAGTGGATGCCAACACTTAATTCAGGACATTGAGGAAGAATACTATTTATAGCTTCATCAAAAGCTGCTCCATTGGGAATTATGCTAACACTTTTTAAAATTCCCCCTGAATAACTTTCGATAACAGCTCTATTTGTAGCTTTAGAAAGTCCAAAATCATCTGCATTTAAAATAAATTTTTTTTCTGCCAAAAGAAATCCTCCCTAAGACAATTTAATTATATTATATGTCTAAGCATAGTACAATTTTTAATATTTGTTACAATTAAGCAATTTTTAACTGCAAAATGTTTTTAATAATATATAGGGAAAATTTTAGATTTAAGGGGACAATTTATGGCAATCGGAGCAAGAGATTACATTGATCAATTATTGGTAAAAAAATATGCAGATGAAAAAGTAGATAATCATGATGCTTTAGAATCAATGGTTAATCCAGAAAAAATGTTAGAAGCAATGAATGATGTTGCTATGTTACAACGTAATATGTTTGCATTATCGCAGAAATTACAAATGACTTGTTATGCTGTTAATGCAAGACGAGCAAGATATAAAGAAAAAATCGCATCATAAGAATTTAAATTGTTTTATCGACAACAACTTTGTGAAGCCCTTTTGGGCTGTCAACATTGCGCTTGAGAATGATAGCTATCTCAAGTGCTAATTGTTGTAGTATTACAACATTTGCGAATAGTTGTTGAATTTCATTCTCTGATTCAATATCAATATGGTATTTTGAATTTATTTTTTCATCGCCATTACCAATTATTACTAAGGTTGGTTTGTAGTCTTGTTTAATTTTATTTAAATTGTTAATAGAGCGTTCTGAGATTTTATCAACAGAGATATAAATTAAAGTAGCTTTGTTGTTTAAAACCGCAACATGGCCATGCATAAATTCTCCGAGAATTGATGCACTTATGTTTTTATAAGAGGTTTCTTTTATTTTGAGAGCTCCCTCTTTTGCTAAAGAATACGAAATTCCGTCTGCCGTAATCACTATTACCTTTTCTTTTGCTAAATGTTTTGCTAAGTGTCGGATTTCTTTACGTTTTCCCAAAGCTTTTTCAATAATTAATGGAAGATTAAATAAAGAATCTTTATAGGATTTTGTTGACGGTTCTGTTTCAATGTTTTCTATTAATTTAAGTGAAATAAGTATCAGACAAAGCATTTGAGAGGTAAAAGATTTTGTCGCTGCAATTCCGTTCTCTATTCCTGCATAACATGCGACTTGATAATCGCAGGCATCCCATATAGTTGAATTTTCTTTATTGGTAATACACAATGTTGGTAAATTAGTTTCTCTTTTTACTCTCTCTAGTGATTTTAGCGTATCACTTGTTTCTCCTGATTGTGTAATAAATACATACAAAGTGTTTTCGTCATGGGGTATAAGGTTTTTTAAAAGGAACTCACTAGAATATATAGCTCGGGTTTCAATTTTTGAAATCTTCTCAACTAAATCAACCGCAAAGCGAGCGCAATGATAAGAAGAACCACTTGCTACTATTACTATTTTATGAATGTTTTGTGGTAAATTTATATTGATTTCTCCGCTATTTGAACCAATATAGTTTGTTAGAATCTGAGGAATAATATTTGTTTGTTCCGCAATTTCTAACTCCATATTTGTTTTCTTCTTTAAAAACATATATAACTCCTAACGATTACACTTAAATAATATCATATTTATTATTGTTATAAAAGAGTGGCGGGATGTTAAATCATCCCGCCACTCTTTTTATCTTTTATTCATTTACCGCATTTGCACAATCTGTACAAATAGTTTCATGACCTGCAATTTCACCCAATTTTCTGTATTTCCAACAACGTTCACATTTTTCGCCTTCAGCTTTAGTTACCCAAACAGTAATGCCATCTTCTGTATATTCATTTAGGATTTCTGAAGGTGCTGTTTCGGTAATATGAGCTTGAGAGACAATGAATATGTCTGCTAAATCGCTTGCATTAGCTGATAATATCTCTGCAGAGCTTGATTTAACATAAACGGCAACTTCTAAAGAACTACCTACTTTCTTTTCAGCTCTTAGAGGTTCTATTGCACGAGTTACAATTTCTCTTGTTTTTAATATAGTTGCAAAAGTTTCTTCTAGTTCTGGAGCATTCCATTTTTCATTTACTTCTACCCAATTAGCAAGTAGAATACTTTCTAAATTACCTCTTTGACATTCAGGAGTGTTTTGCCAAATGTCTTCTGCTTGGTGAGGCATTACTGGTGTCAATACTCTTACAAGAGCTTGTAAATTTTCATATAGAACAGTTTGACAAGCACGTCTTGAAAGTGATTTTTTACCTGCTGTATATAATCTATCTTTTACGATATCTAAGTAGAATGAGCTTAAATCATTTGCTGCGAAGTTTTGAAGAGCTTGGAAGTATTTGTAGAATTCGTAGTTTTCAAAAGCTTCGGTGATTTCTGCTATAACTTTATTTAATTTATGTAATGCAAATTTATCAATAGGTTTAAGTTCTTCATATTTTACATAATCAACTGTTGGATTGAAATCAAAAATATTACCAAGTAAAAATCTTGCAGTATTTCTGGTTTTCTTAAAGATTTCAGCAAGTTGTTTAATAATGTTATCACCAATTTTTGTGTCATTTCTATAATCAACAGAAGCAGCCCAAAGTCTTAAAATATCAGTACCGTAGACCTTAATAACCTCTTGTGGAGTTACGACATTCCCAATAGATTTTGACATTTTTTTGCCTTCCCCGTCCATTACAAAACCGTGAGTAAGAACAGATTTGTATGGAGATTTTTCTTGAGTGGCAATAGAAGTTAATAATGAAGATTGGAACCAGCCTCTATGTTGGTCAGAACCTTCAAGGTACATATCAACAGGAGTGTGTCCCAATTGTTCTGCACGTTTTTCTACAACAGCCCTCCAAGTAATACCGGAATCAAACCAAACGTCCATAATGTCAGACTCTTTTCTGAAATGATTTTTGCCACAAATAGGACATTTGAATCCTGCTGGTAGTAATTCTTCTGCTGAGTATTTTACCCAAGCATCAGAGGATTCTTTTTCAAAAATATCAGCAACATTTTTAATAGTTTCATCGGTTACAATAGCTTCTCCGCAGTCTTCACAATAGAACACAGGAATTGGCACACCCCACGCTCTTTGGCGAGAAATACACCAATCGGTCCTGCTTGCTACCATATTTGAAATTCTAGATTCACCACTTGCAGGGAACCATTTTACTTCTTTAATAGCTTCAAGAGTTTTGTCTCTAAATTTGTCAACTTTAACAAACCACTGGGGAGTAGCTCTGTATATTACAGGTTTTTTACATCTCCAACAATGCGGATAACTGTGTTGAATATCTTGTTGGGCTAATAAAGCACCACAATTTTGTAGTTTTTCTATAACAATTTCGTTTCCTTTATAATAAGGAACACCAACCAAGTCAGGGTCTTTAACTTGTTCAGTCCAAACACCTTTAGAATCAAGCGGAGAGAATACTTCGATATTGTATCTGCAACCAACTTCGTAGTCTTCAAGGCCGTGACCAGGTGCTGTATGAACCGAACCAGTACCAGCATCTAAAGTAACGTGTTCTCCCAAAATAATTGGAGATTTTCTATCTACTAGTGGATGTTTAGTTTCCAATAATTCTAAATCTTGACCGGTACAAGATCCGATAACTTTAATATCAGCTTCTTCCCAAGCAACATCTGCTAGGAAGTTAGCTAATAAACCTTGAGCAATTACATATATATCACCTTTGTAGTCAAAGAATGTATATTCAAATCTTGGATGCATGCTAATTGCCATATTTGAAGGAATTGTCCAAGGCGTTGTTGTCCAAATTACTGCGTAAACTTTTTTACCTTGCGTATCGACAATTTTATTAATTTTTTCAACAGAATCTTCCTCAAAAGCAAATCTCACATAAATAGAAGTTGAAGTGTGATCTGCATATTCAACTTCAGCTTCAGCTAAAGCTGTTTCGCAGGAAGCACACCAGTATACAGGTTTAAGACCTTTTTCTACATAACCTTTTTTAAACATTTCGCCGAAGACTCTGATTTGTTCGGCTTCAAATTCAGGGTTAATAGTTAAATATGGATGTTCCCAATCACCCCAAACACCAAGACGCTTGAATTCAGCTTCTTGTCCTTTAAGATTTTTATGGGCAAATTCTCGGCATTTTGCTCTTAATTCTGCAGGAGTAAGGGCTTCTCGACCACCTTTGATATTTTTTACAACAGCATTCTCAATAGGTAATCCGTGAGCATCATAGCCTGGAACATATGGTGCATAGAATCCACGCATAGATTTATAACGAATAAGGATGTCTTTTAAAATTTTATTCAAAGCGTGTCCAATGTGGATTTTATCGGAACTTAGGTAAGGAGGACCATCGTGTAATATGAAACTGTTAGCCTTGTCTCGTTGAGCTAAGTTTTTATCATAAACCTTAATATCTTCCCAAAATTTTTGAGTTTGGGGTTCTTTATTAGTTGCATTTGCTCTCATTTCAAGGGTTGTTTGAGGCAAATTTAAGGTTTCTTTGTATTCCATGTTTATAATTTCCTTCCTTATATGTTATTTTTCTGTTCCAAAATCTTTTTCAAAACTAACATTACTTTCAATTTTTCCAAAAGTATTAGTTTTTATATTTCTTAATTTTAAAAATTCATTCATTTTATTATAGTCAAAAACATTTTCCCATCTTGCGATAACAACTGTTGCAACGCAGTTACCGATTAAATTTACTGCAGTTCTACCCATGTCAAGAATTTGATCGATGCCTAAAAGTATCGCAACACCTAAAATAGGAATGTTAAAGCTTGTTAGAGTTCCTGCAAGTACAATCAATGATGCTCTTGGAACCCCTGCGACTCCTTTGGAAGTTAGCATTAAAGCAAACATTATGACAAGTTGTTGTTCAAGGGTAAGATTTATTCCTACTAATTGGGTTGAGAATAAAACAGCCATTGCTAAGTATAATGTTGAACCGTCTAAATTAAAAGTATATCCAGTTGGCATTACAAAACCAACTATTGACTTTGGTACACCGAATTTTTCCATGATTGACATTGCTTTTGGTAATGCAGCTTCGGAGCTTGCGGTTGTGAAAGTTAATAAAGCAGGTTCTTGAATGGCTTTAATTAAACCTCTAAAAGAAATGTGGACAAGCTTGCAAGCAATGATTAAAACTAAGACTACAAATACTGCGAGAGCAACATATAAAGCTACGATTATTTTCCCATAGTTGAATAGTATATCTATTCCATTTGTTCCAACGGTATAAGCAATTGCCCCAAAAATCCCAATAGGAGCAAAAAACATGACGTATTCAGTAAACTTAAACATTATTTTTGTGACAGAACTTAAGATGTCAACAACAGGTTGTGCTTTTTTGCCAACTGCGCAAATTGCAAGAGCAAAAAAGATGGAAAAAACAACTATTTGTAAAAGGTTCCCGTCTGCCATAGCCTGAAAAATGCTAGTAGGGAATAAACTTAAAAACATATCGCCGAAAGAATTATTCGGTGTTGAAGAAGTCATATTAACGATTTCGCCTAGAGCAATATTCTTTGAAGTGAAATCAATCATGCCTTCGCCAGGTTTGAAAAGATTTGCAAAACCTAAACCAATAACCAAAGCAAAAGTTGTAACAACTTCAAAATACACTATAGTTTTAACTCCGAGTCTTCCAAGACTTTTTGCATCACTGTGTCCTGCAATACCTACAACAAGGGTTGCAAAAAGTAATGGTGCAATAATCATTTTGACCATTCTTAAAAAGATTTCTGCAAGCACATGGGTTTTGATTGCAAAATCCGGAAAAGCCCATCCTGCAAGGATACCTAGAACTAGTGCTCCAAAAATAGCAATTGTTAAATGAGAATTCTTCAAGCTTCTTACCCTTATTAACCTTTATATGTCTAGATTATACATTAAACAAGGATATTTTTAAACAAAATAAGCTTGTGTCATTAATAAATTAGTTATAAAATTTACTTATGGATATAAATAATGTAATTATTTGTGGACTTGGTGCATTGGGATTGACTTATGCGAACAAGCTTCATAAGGTTTGTGAGCTAAGAGTTTTAGCCGATTTAGAACGTGTTGAAAAATATAGAAAAACTCCCCCAAAATTTAATGGTAAAGTTTTGTCATTAGATTATTTGCTGCCTAATGATTTTTTTTCTGCAGATTTAGTAATAATTTCTACAAAATCAACAGGATTAAGTTCTGCAATAGATTATATTAAAAATTTTGTATCTCCAAATACGATAATTATTTCCTTAATAAATGGTATTTCGAGTGAAGAAGAAATAAAAAAAGCTTATCCTGAAGCTAATGTCTTAAAATCTTATTTTATTGGTCATAGTGCAATGAGGAATGGATTAGATGTTTCTCAAGATGGTATTGGAAAAATTGTTATTGAGCCAAATTTTTATTTAGAGCGATTTTTTCAAAATAAAAGTATAGAATATGAGGTTAGTACTAATATTTTGTATTCTCAATGGTTAAAACTGGGTGTTAATATAGTTCTTAACCAGCTTTCTGCTATTTATAGATGTACTGTGGGTGAATTACGAACAAGAAAAGATTTTGAAAAAGAATCTCTACAGCTTCTGCAAGAAGTAAAAGCCATCGCAGAGGTTTGTAATGTGGCAAGATTAGAAAATTATGAAAAAGAAGTTTTTGAAGCTATAAAATTAATAGCTGATGATGGAAAAACATCAATGTATCAAGATGTTCTAGCAAGAAAAAAAACAGAGGTTGATATTTTTTCAGGAGAAATTATAAGGCTTGGTAAAATTTATAATATTTCTACGCCATATAATGAAAAAATTTATAGTAAAATAAAAGAGATGGAAAGGGAGTTTTAAGTGAATATAGCTTTTATTCCGGTTCGTGGCGGAAGTAAATCAATACCACTAAAAAATATAAAGCTTTTAAATGGAAAACCCTTAGTTTTTTGGACAGCGAAGGCTGCCCAAGAATCCAAATATATTGACAAGGTCATAATCGCTACAGACTCTAGTGAAATAAAAGAAGCTGTAACAAAATTTGGTTTCAGTAAGCTTGAAGTTTATGATAGAAAGCCCGAGAATGCACAAGATACTTCTTCTACTGAAAGTGTAATGCTTGAATATATTGAAAAGGCAAAGTTAAATCCTGATGATAGGTTTGTTTTGATTCAGGCAACATCACCATTGTTAAAATCAATATACATTGATGAAATGTTTGAAGCCTTGAACAATAGTGATGCAGATTCAATTTTTTCTGCTGTAAGAGAAAAACAATTTCACTGGATTGAAACAGTAGATGGGGTTAAGCCAATAAACTATGATTATAAAAATCGGCCTCGTAGACAAGATTTTCAAGGGCTTTTGGCTGAAAATGGTGCTTGCTATATCAATATTGTTAAGAATGTTATTGCAGATAAGTGCAGGCTTTCAGGGAAAATATTAGCGTATGAGCTTCCTGCAGAAACAGCTTATGAAATAGATGAAGTTTCTGATTGGTTGATCGTTGAAAATTTAATGAAAGCAAAAAACTAAATAAAAAGCCGGATTTAGATTTCCGGCTTTTATTATTTTATCCTTTTATATCGTTTTCGATTTTTGCTAGGATTTCGTCAAGCAAGCTTGCATCTTTTACGCCACCTTGAGCAAAGTTTGGACGGCCACCGCCATTGGCGCCAGTTGCACGAGCAATCTCACCAACAATTTTACCAGCATTAATACCTTTTTGTACAAAAATGTCAGAAACTTTTGCAACAACCATTCTTTCGCTTGCAAGAACAATTATGCTATTACCAAGCTTGTTTCCAAGTAATTCAATGCCTGCTTTAATCGCATCAGAGTCAAAGTTTTCGATTTTTGATATGAATAACTTACCGCCCTCAATATCTTGAGCTCGAGAAATGAATGTTGCAAATTTACCTCTTGCTTGTTCTTCTTTTACTTTTGCAAGCTCTTTTTGTAATTCACGATTTTCTTCTGCAAGTTTTTCTACACGTTCAAGAACTTCTTCAGTATGAACCTTGAATCTTGATTCAAGTTCGTTTGTAACTTTAACTTTATTATTCAAATATTCAATAGCTGCTTTTGAAACAACAAGTTCAATTCTTCTTGTGCCTGCAGCAATTGCACCTTCTGAAACAATTTTAACAAGTCTTAAATCGCCAGTTGATTTAGCGTGAGTACCTGCGCAAAATTCTCTTGAAATAACTTCAGGGGCTTCTCCATGAGAGTGTTTACAACCACCTCCGTGTCCACCACATTTACATTTTTTCTGACCGCCAATAGATACAACACGGACAACGTCATCATATTTTTCGCCAAATAATGCTGTTGCACCTGTTAGCTTAGCTTCTTCAATATTCATAACATCAGTTTGAACAGGAAGTTTTTCGCTTATCCATTGGTTCATAAGAGCTTCTGTTTTTTCGACTTCAGCTGGTGTCATTGCTCTTGAAAAAGTAAAGTCAAATCTCATACGATTTTCTTCAACTTGAGAACCAGCCTGTTTTACCTCGTCACCAATAACGTTAATTAGTGCTGCTTGAAGTAAGTGAGCTGATGTGTGGTGAACTTTGATTTCGTTTCTTCTTTCGGCATCAATAATAGCTAAAACATAATCACCAATTGTCAATTCTCCATTAAGAGTTTGACATCTATGTACGAATAATTGGTTTACTTTGAAAGTTGTTAAAACTTCAGCTTTTAAGCTTTCATTAACTAAAAATCCGCTATCGCCTACTTGGCCACCACATTCTGCATAGAATGGTGTTCTATCTAGCACAACGTCAACATAGCCTTCGCCTTCGATTAAAGCAAGAATTTTAGCTTCGCAAACATATTCTTCGTAGCCTACAAAATCTGTAGAACCAACTTCTTCTTCAACTTTTGCATATTTTATATCGCCTGTTACTGAAATTTTAGCAGTCGCAGCTTTAGCACGTTCTTTTTGCTCTTGCATAGCTACTTTATAACCAGCTTCATCAACTGCTAAGCCGTTTTCTTCTGCAATTTCACGAGTTAATTCAAATGGGAAGCCGAAAGTATCATAAAGCTTAAATGCACTTTCGCCATCAATATCTTTCTTTTCAGTAATAAACTCGTCAAGCATTTTGTAACCTCTATCAAGAGTTTTGTTGAATCTTTCTTCTTCTTTCTTAATAGTGTCAATTATTTTAGCTTGGTTTTTGACTAGGTCAGGATATGCTTCACCATAATGTTCAACTACTGTATCTACAAGTTTGTACAAGAAAGGTAATTCCATCCCTAAAATTTTACCGTGTCTAAGCGCACGTCTTAGAATCATTCTTAAAACATAACTTCTGCCTTCATTCCCTGGTATTACACCGTCTGAAATCAAGAAAGAAACACATCTTGCGTGGTCAGTTATGATTCTTAGAGAAATATCTGTTTTTTCAGATTTTTTATATGGAACGCCAGACATTTCTGATACTTTATCCAAGATTGGTTTTAGTAAGTCTGTTTCAAAAGTAGATGCAACACCTTGGCAAACCATTGTAATACGTTCTAAGCCCATACCTGTATCAACATTTTTCTTTTCTAAAGGTGATTGATTGCCCTCTTCGTCTTGATAAAGTTCAGTAAATACCAAGTTCCAGATTTCAACCCATCTGTCACATTCACAAGTGTCAATACCACATTCTGGGTGATCACATTTGTATTCTTCGCCTAAGTCATAGTGAATCTCTGAACAAGGCCCGCAAGAACCAGAAGCACCTGGAGGTCCCCAGAAGTTATCTTTTTTGCCTTTTCTTTTAATTCTTTCAGCGGGAACACCAACTGATTGCCAGATTTCACCAGCTTCATCATCAGTTTCAAAAATTGTAATCCAAAGCCTGTCTTTATCAAGTTTCAAAACTTCAGTTACAAATTCCCAAGCCCAAGCGATAATTTCTTTTTTGTAATAATCGCCAAAAGAGAAATTTCCTAACATTTCAAAGAATGTATGGTGGCGAGGAGTTCTTCCTACGTTTTCAATATCTGAATCTTTTCCACCTGCACGAGCACATTTTTGACAAGATGCAGCACGAGCAGGGTTATATGGAGATTTTTGAATCCCCAAAAATATTGGTAAGAATTGCAACATACCTGCAGTTGTAAGTAAAACTGTAGGGTTATCAGGTACAAGGCTTGAACTTTCTACGACGGTATGTTGATATTTTTTTTCAAAAAAATCTAAATATAATTGTCTGATTTCATTTCCTTTTAACATAAATATATCCTTTTTATTATTAACTTCTGCTTAATAATTATAGCTCAAATATATAGAAATATGCTAAAATCATTTTATGCAAGAAATAACTATTGGAAAAATATATAAACATTACAAAGGGAATTTATATAAAATTATTGCTTTAGCTAAGCACTCGGAAACTTGTGAGGATATGATAGTTTACCAATCTCTTAAAGATGGTGCAACTTGGGTTAGACCACAATCAATGTGGAATGATGTTGTGGATAAAAATGGGACGTTGAGGTTTACTTTATGTTAACTCGAGAAGTGCGTGAATGGTTACAAAAAGTTGAACGAGGACAATACTCATACGAAGATGCAATGTATGAATTTGTGAGAATTTCTTCTTATCTTACAAAAGAAGAAATAATGACCTTAAAGAGCAGGCTAGAAGAGTGTTACAAACCTTAATAAAAATATCTGAAAGAAGCAATTCTATAGAAGAAATTGACTTTATATTAATAGAAAGGTTTGTGATTTTTTGTGAAAATAAATTTCTGTGATAGTGTAGATAAATTTAGTTCAAATCTCTGTTTTAGAGGGGATGAAGCAATGTCTTCTGCTCCGTTGTCTGCACCTATTGAAGCAGTAAACAAGATTATTGAAAAACCTTTAGATATATTGATTGAAAAGCCAGTTGATGAAAAATCAAGGAAAAAACGAAAAAAAGCTATTACAGTTACATCTAGTATTATTGTTTTATCAGGACTTGTTGCGTTATTAAACCCAAAATTTTCTGGAAAGACTCTTGTTAAAGTACAAAAATTGTATCACGAGGCGGCTGAAAAACTTGCCAAAAATAAAGATAATAAAACACTTAAATTTACTACAAAAGTGTATGAAAAAATGATGCAAGGGCTTGAATTTACTAATAATTTTAACTCTGCGAAAGATGTTTGGTTTAAGAGATTGTGTTTAGAAGAAAAGAGTTTTTTAAATGTTAAAAATAAAACATGCAGGAATGTTTTACAAAAATTGGATTCAGCTTTTCGTTTTGTTGTCACAAAACCTTATAACGCTATTACAAAAGGGTTTGATAATATCGGAAAGAAAACGGTTGTGCGTAAGTACAATAATTTAAATAAAGAGTTGGATAAATTAGAATTACTTATAAATAAGCATAAAGCAAACCTCTCTCCAGAAGATTCAAAAAAAGTAGAGAAACTTTTGATTGAGATATCAGAGCATAGAAAATATTTTTCAAAAACTAGTCTGGATGAAAGATTACTTGCACAAGAGAATTTGATGCAAAATTTAGAAAGAGATTTTATAAAACAGTATCGTTCATATGTTAAAGGATTTACAAATCTGGGTACTGATAAAACGGAACATTTTAGTAAAAACTTTTCTTTTTGGGCACAAGATATTATGATGCCAGCAAGAAACAAACTTGAAAGTAATGGTCAACAAGCTATAAGTAAACTTTTTAATGTTGAAGGAAAAAAAGGTGCATATACAGAAATTTTAGAAATTTTAAGTCCTCATTTAGATGATACAGGATGTAAATTGTTTAAAAATGTAGAAAATCGAATGAAAAAAGCTAATTTTACAGAATGTGTTGAGTACTTTGATAAAAAAAGAGATTTAGTGCTGGGCGGAGCTCCAACAGATATTGTGACTGCTCTCGGCGGTATTGCTCTTAGTGGGGTTGCAATCAGTACTGCAGATAATAAGGACGAAAGAATTTCCAGATTAATAACGAGTGGATTTCCTGTAATTGCAGGTTTAGGAACTTCTTTGGCTCTCACGGGAATGTTATTCTCAGGCATTAAAGGCTTAGCTATTGGTGGGCTAACCGGTTTGGGATTTAACTTTGTGGGTGAAAAGGTCGATGATATAAGGTTGGCGGCAAAACATAAAACTATTATTAAAAACGATTTAGAAAGTAAAAAAGCTTTTAAGGAGACGGATAATGCTTAGCGTAATTTTTGAACAATTTCTAAAACTTTTTTTCTCAATGTTTCATAGTCCTTGTTATTGTCGATTATATAATCCCAGTCCTGAACATTATCTAAATCGACTTCAGTAACGTCGTTTTCGCCTACTAAAGTTCCACCACGTTGTTCTCTTACATCACGTTCGGCTTCGACTCTAATGGTAATTGCGCCGGCTTTTTTAAAAATATTATATTCGTGTTTTATCCGTACATCGGTAACTACAATATTACCATCTTGGGCGATAATCTTTTCTAGCCAATAATCAGGGGATTGTTCTCTCCCCCAGTTTCCTAAATCTATTAAACCTTGACGATATTTGGGTTTATTTGTCTCTATTTCTTCGTATGATAAATTATGTAATTTGCCATATTCAAGTTTTATGATGTCACCCATTGCACAACGTCTGAAATTAGGCATTAATTCCATAAGAATTTTTGCTGCGGTATCTTTTCCTGAATATTGTTTTCCTGAAAATGTTATTATCATAAAAATCTCCTATGGAACAGGGTCATAACCGCCTTCATTTAGCGGATGACATTTGCAAATTCTTTTGATTCCGAGCCAGCTTCCTTTAAATAAACCATATTTAACTATAGCTTGTTTAGTATATTCGGAACAGGTTGGATAAAACCTGCATCTTGGAGGAGTTAAGCTTGAAAATTTTTGATAAATAGATATTAAAAAGAGAATAAATTTTTTCAAGTTACTATTCCTTAATTACAGACCAAAATGTTGGATTTTCTTTTTCATAATCCATTATATCGATAATTCTATATTGCGGAGCGTTGGTGGTAGTAATATGTAATACGTCTTCAATCAGTTTTTCGCTATTTATACCAAAATTTCCAGCAAAAATAGCTTTAACGTTTTTATAATTTTTAAGTAAGTTTAAGTATTCTTCTGGTTTACAAGTGCATCTACTTTCTTTTTTTGCAGGTGGAATTAGGGGAAAGTGTTGTATAATGACCACGTTTTTATCGTTATAGTAGCTCAATTGATTTTCAAGCCAAGACAAGGTATCTTCTTTGTAATAACCCATGGCAGATGGAATCACATCTCTTGAGCCGTCTAAAATTATAAAAACAATTTCTTTTTTTTCAATTGTATAATTAGGATTTTTGATTCTTTTATGTGACTTGGATTTTTTGCTAACCATTTGCATGTAGTCTTTTTTTCCAAGGTGTTTTTGTTTATTAACATCTTTGCTTCCTAGTACAACATAATAAGGTTTTTGCAAAGATTTATTTAAAGTTAAAAAACAGTCTAAATTTTCAGAATCGGCTTTTGCAATATTGTCGCCAGTGAATATTATAAATTCTACATTTTTTTCTTTGTTAATATTTTCTATTAATTTTTTGTGTTTGCCTATTGAAGCTTCATCTTTTGAGGAAACCATTGCACTATCTACTTGTATAAATCTCATATCGGCGCTAAAAGCTAAGTTTGTTGTTAAAAATATTCCTATCAATAGATATAAAAATTTCTTCATAATCTCTCCTGTAATAGTATGATTTTAGCATGAACAGGGGTTTAAAGGCTAGAAATTTTTCAAAAATAGTTTATAATGAACATGCAATGTATAAGAATTGAGGCAAGAATTATGTCTTTCAATTTTGGAAGTAACAATATCAACCAATTCAAAGCTCAAGCTGCTTATAAAGACGGTGGCGGTATGGGTGGTGGCGGAATGTATATGAAGCAAAATAAAAAACGCAAAGATCAACCAGAAGAAGATTTGTTTGAGTTTGGTAAAGATAAGCAAGATGGAGAGATCTCTTTTGATTCAGAAATAGATGAAAAGGATATCCCGCAAGATACCCTTTTCAATAAATTTGTTAACTGGTTTAGAGGTAATAATTAAGAAGCATCACCACTTTTTGGTTTAAAACCACTTTTTAACCTATTTACAACTTGTTCATACAAGTCAGAACATTTTTTTGCAGCTTTATCTAGTTTTAATTTTTCGACTATGGTTTTTAGCCTACCATCTTTTAAATTATTTAAATGGCCTTTTTTGCCTAAATAAGTAAGGCCACCTACTGTTGCTAACGCTGCAACTGCAAGTCCTAAAAAAGCTTTGAGACCTTTATTTTTCTTTTTACCTGATATTTCTACAGAATCACCTTTGAATGCAACCTTGCCACCGCAAGTTGGACATTGTACTGGCGGATTATTATTTTGACCTATAGAGCCTATGCTTTCGCCACCTTTAAAATTAATTGCTGATACTGAACTCATGGGGTAAACCTCCTACTTTTTGCCTTCTAATACATGTAAAACAAATAATGACAAAAAATTGCCTTGTTTGTAAAGAAATGTAAAGCTAAGTTTAGTATAATGAATTACGCTTTTGTTCTAGTTGTTTTTTTATGCAAATTTGGGATATAAAATCCCTATCTGAATCTAGAACTTTAGTAAATGCAAAGGAAGCTTTAAAAGTATTGTCTTCAGCGATTTCATTTCTTACAATACGAGAAGCTAGTTCGATAACCCTATTTTCAATATAAAGTTTTAGGTTGACTTCGGATGCAGATAGAAATGGTGTTGAAAATTTTGCACAGATACCATTAGCGGATAAATCAATTGTTTTTCCGTTAAGTTCTTTTATATTTTCATTATCTTTTATTTCACATGTACAATCATATTCAACTGACACTCTAAAATACTCTCGATTTTGTTCATATTCCATGCCTTGAGGAGTTTGTAGAACTAAAAGTATATAAGGTTCAGCATTTTCAATCGATTTTAAGAAAGTTTTTGTTCTGTATAAGCCATCTGAGCAGATAAAGCTTATAACAACTTCTTGTGGATTTATGAGGAGTAATTCTTCAATAAATTTTGTGCAAACAAGAATTTCTCTTTCGCTTATTCTTTTGATACCGCCTTTGACAGTAGCTGGTGTATCGGTATGGTCCTTATATAAAATTTTGACGTATTTAATATCTTCAACTTTAAAATTAAAACGCATAACAAAAGCTCCTTGCTTGATTTTAGCATATTTAAAAATCTTGTACAATATTAACGATTTGAGATAAAATTTTAGTATATAAAAATAAGGAATTATTAATGAAAGGTATTATTTTTGATTTTAATGGAACGCTTTATTGGGATTCTCAGCTTCATTATGATGCTTGGAGAGAGTATTCAAAGCTTTTAAGAGGTTACGAATTTACAGATGAAGAAATGCGAGACAAAATGTTTGGCCATACCAATGAAGATATTATTGAATATGCCATAGGTCGCAAACCTACAAAAGAAATGGTTGAAAAGTATGGGAAAGAAAAAGAAGCTGTTTATAGAAAAAGATGTCTTTTAAACCCTGCAGAATTTAAGCTTGCACCTGGTGCAATAGAGCTTTTAGATTATTTAAAAGAAAATAATATTCCTAGAACAATAGCAACGATGTCAGAGTGGGATAATGTTGAGTTTTATATAAAAGAATTTCACCTTGAAAAATGGTTTGATTTGGAAAAAATTGTATATTCTGATGGTACAATTCCCGGAAAACCTGCTCCAGATATATTTGAAATAGCTGCTAAAAAGATTAATGTTTTGCCAGCTGACTGTGTAGTAATAGAAGATGCTATAGCAGGCATAAAATCTGCAGAATCAGCAGGAATAGGTAAAATAATAGCAATAGCATCACTTGAACCTATAGATTTTTATAAAAAAATGCCGATGGTTAGCTCTATTATCAAAGATTTTTATGAATTTGATAAAAATATTTTAGACATTCCTTTAAGGGCTTAACAAAATCTATTAATTATAGCTCCAATTCCCATTCCTAAAGCGGCACCAGTATGCCAGCCTAAATGTGCTCCTAAATTGCAAGGGGAATATGCCATTGTAGGGAAATAACCCCCGCAACCATACCCAAATGATAAAGGGGTAAAGCCATAATTGCACCCAAAGCCAAAACCCAACCCCATTGGTGGTACTGGCGGATGATAACAACATGGTGATGGTATATAGCACATAAAAATATTCCTTTTTCTTTTTCCTTATTTATATAAAGTTTTTTTTATTAGAAAAATTGCCTAAAAAAAATTTTTTATTAACAGAATTTTACATAAAAAATTAAAAGGCACGGCTGTTTAAATAGCCATGCCTTAAAGTTATTAAAAATAATACTGGTATTAAACTTCTTTGAATACCAAAGTTGCGTTGTGTCCACCAAACCCAAAAGAGTTAGATAGAGCCGCTGAGACTTTTTTGTCTCTTGCTTTGTGCGGAACATAGTCTAAATTAGCAACATGCTCATCTTGATTATCAAGGTTAATTGTAGGAGCTACCTTATTATCAGTAATTGTTTTGACACAAACAATTGCTTCCACAGCACCTGTAGCGCCTAACATGTGACCGTGCATAGATTTTGTTGAGCTTACAGCTAAATTTGGATTAGTATCTTTGTCGCCGAACAAATTAGCAATAGCTTGAGATTCAGCAATATCACCTAAACCAGTACTTGTGCCGTGTGGGTTTACATAATCAATGTCTGATGGTTTTAAGTTAGCATCAGCTAAAGCTAGTTCCATTGATTTAAGAGCACCTTTGCCTTCTGGATCTGGAGCTACCATATCATGAGCATCAGCAGTTTGACCATAACCGACAATTTCTGCGTAAATTTTAGCACCACGAGCTTTGGCATGTTCATATTCTTCAAGAACCATAACACCAGCACCTTCGCCCATTACAAAGCCGTCTCTGTCTTTGTCGTAAGGTCTTGAAGCTTTTGTAGGTTCATCGTTTCTCTTAGAAAGAGTTCTAGCTGCAGTAAATGCACCGATACCAAGTGTAGTAACAGTCGCTTCACAACCACCTGCTACCATAACATCAGCATCGCCATACTGAATAGTTCTAAAAGCATCACCAATTGAGTGTGAGCCTGTTGCACAAGCTGAGACAACAACCTTATTAACACCTTTATAGCCGTGTTTGATTGAAATATGACCAGAAGCCATGTCTACAATAAGCATTGGAACTGTAAATGGTGAACATTTAGTAGGTCCTTTTTCTATCATTGCAGTATGGCTTTTTTCAGTTGTTTTAAAACCACCTGCTGCAGATGAAACAATAACACCAATTCTATATGGATCAATATTTGCTTCATCAATACCAGAATCTGCAATAGCTTCGTCAGCAGCTACCATAGCAAATTGACAATATCTATCTAATCTTTTTGCCAACTTTGGTTCAATATAATCTTCTGGGTTAAAATCTTTATCCTTAATTTCACCTGCAATTGTTACAGTATGCCCTTCTAATGGCATTTGTTCAATTGTAGAAATACCGCTTTTGCCTTCAAGTAATGAATTCCAAAAGTTATTAACACCAATACCACAAGGCGTAACAGCTCCCATACCTGTAATTACTACTCTTCTTTTTGTCATAAATATATCCTCATTTAAATAAAACGTCTTTCTGAACTTATTACAGAATCTTGTCAGGGCTAAATATTTTAATGCTTTAAGTTTCAAAATGGGTTATAACTAGACCCTGAAACAAATTCAGTATTATGCTTTTAATTTTCTTTATTTATAAAATAAGAGGGTGAAAACAGATTAAACAATTCTCACCCTCTTATATAATTAAAACACAGTTATCCTAATTATGAGTGTGATTCGATGTAGTTAACTGCATCTTGAACTGTTTGGATTTTTTCAGCTTCTTCATCAGGAATTTCGCAACCGAATTCTTCTTCAAAAGCCATAACTAATTCAACTGTATCCAAAGAGTCAGCACCCAAATCAGCAGTGAAGCTAGCTTCTGGAGTAACCAAAGCTTCATCACAGCTTAATTGATCTACAACAACTTTTTTTACTTTTTCTAATGTACTCATGTTTTTTT
>SUTX01000021.1 GCA_015152465.1 Cyanobacteria bacterium SIG31
AACGTATATAAAAAAAGGAGCAAAAAATGTCAACAAAAGCTTTTAAACAAGACAAAGTTTCTCTAATTAAAGAGAAAATCGATAAGGCTCAAGTTGCAATTGTTACCGAATACAAAGGATATTCAGTAGAAGAAATTACTAACCTTAGACGTGCTCTTCAAAAAGAAGACGGCGACTATATGGTTACTAAAAACACTTTAGCAAAACTTGCTGTTAAGGATACTCCTTACGAAGTTTTAACTGAAACATTCAAAGGACCTATCGCTATTGCGTTTGGTTTCGGTGATCAAGTTGCACCTGCAAAAGCATTATCAAAATTTATTAAAGATACTAAAAAAGGTGAAATCCTTGCTGCAGCTATGGATGGTAAATTCATGTCTGCTGACGAAGCTAAAGCTCTTGCAACTCTTCCTTCAAAAGAAGAAATCTACGCAAAAATGCTTGGCTGCGTAAACTCACCTGCTACAGGTATTGTTGGTTCTATCAATGCTGTTATGGCTTCTCTTACTAGAGCAGTTGCAGCTGTTAGAGACCAAAAATCTGCATAGTTCACGGATGTGAATAAATTAAAACAAAAGTAATACAACAAAATAATAAAAAGGAGAAAATCATGAGTGTAGAATCTATTTTAGAATCAATTGAAAAATTAACATTATTAGAAGCTGCTGAATTAGTTAAAGCTATGGAAGAAAAATTTGGCGTATCTGCTGCTGCTCCTGTTGCAGTTGCTGCAGTTGCTGCTGCTCCAGCTGAAGCTGCTGCTGATGAAGCTTCTGAAGTAAACGTAATCCTAGCTTCTGTTCCAGCTGATAAGAAAATCGCTGTTCTTAAAGAAGTTAGAGCTATCACTGGCTTAGGCTTAAAAGAAGCTAAAGACCTAGTTGATGGTGCTCCAAAAGCTGTTAAAGAAGGCGTTAAGAAAGAAGACGCTGAAGCTATCAAAAAACAACTTGAAGAAGCTGGCGCTACTGTTGAAATCAAGTAGTTTGACATTTATTTGTTTAAATAAAATAGTTGGTTGGAAATCCCAACCAACTATTTTTTATTTAAACAAAATACATAAAATGTATTATAGCACCCAATCTCTCCAGGGGGAGAAAAGAATTTCTTAATGACTATGCGAATTTAGAAATTCAAGAGGGGGTTAAATATATTTTTATTATGTACTTTTCTTTTTTCTTATTTGCGAGGTAAGAAAAAAGAAAAGTACGAAAAGAAAAAAGAAGCGCGCCTTTTACGGTTGGTCTCGTCGATATTAATCGACTCGACAAAAGCTCTTACGAGCTTTTAAATTCTTTGCGTTTGCCGAGCGTCAAGCGAAGCGACTAGCGAGGCTAAGAGATTCGGCGTAGCCGAAAAAAGCCATTCAGTCAAAACGCCCGTAGGGCGTAGGAAATATTTGCGTGTTTTTTCTTTCTTTGTGAAGGTTTCTTTCTTTTTACCTTGCAAATAAAAAGAAAGAAACCTTCAATGTCATTTAAAATATCAAAATAGATACTAATAATACATTTTATGTAAGATGATAAAATTTAGCTTTTAACTTATTTTATCATTTCTTCTTTATAATCATGAAAGATTTTAGAGCCCTACCTGTATCACCAGAATCTTGAGTTGAAACAACCTGCATTTTCTTATAATTCATAGATGTTGAGCTACCACCATCAAAAGCCATTGCACTATCCAAACCATAGCTAGCACATAAATTTCTTGCTTCATAAATATCCATAGGGGTTTCGTTTGTTACTATAAAGATATGCACTTCTTGTTCCCCTTTTGGCAGATTTTTTATCCCAATCAATGTTCTAGGGGTTTTATGCAATACAGACGCTGATTCTCTAATTACATTACCATCTACATCTTTTACAACAAAAAACTCCTCCTCTAATCTCAGATTCGGCAATAATTGAGGTCCACCTTGTGCAGAGGTTTTTATAGAACACATAAAATCAATTTTAGAGTTATGTTGAGCTATCTCGTATTTTAGCTTATTATCACAGTCTAAAATCCTAAATTCAGTCCTATTCACAATAGATTTTAAGTTTCGTCTTAAAACTGGATTCATCATTAAATTCTCATTAAAAAGCGGGTCTTCTACAGTTTGATAATCATTTACAATGTATGATATCGTTTTTTGATTTTTGGGATCAAAAAAGCCTGTATTAATAGTAAGTTTTGAATCAGAATTATTATGAGCCTCTTTATTAGTAATCAGATTTGTAGAAGAAACAAAAGCTATTTGTTTTTTTATTTTTTCACCAGTTAGTACAAAATGGTAAACTCCATTATTATATTCTACATTTATTGCTGCTTGCACTGGATTGAATAATAATAAAGTCAGAATTGTTAAAAATATTCGTTTCATATTATAAATCCTTTGATCTATAGAAAGCTATAATTGCACCTAAAAATGCTAACGGAGGGAACGAAGCTGTAATAAGGGGATGCAAAACACCTTTCTCTGCTAACAAATCAAAAAATGGCAAGGTTATGTAATAACCAAAAATACAGGCAATAGCAATTGTGAACCCAACTAATTTTTGTTCTCTAGGCTTTGAGAATCCTAACAAACAGCCCATAATAGCCAATAAAACACATACAAAAGGATGGAAAAAGCGTTGCAAGTATTTGTTGAGCATTAACCTGTAGTCTTCATCCTGTCCCTCTTTTTTCAATAGACTAACATAGTGTTTTAAATCTTTATTGTTAATATCTCTATCTCGCTTAGTAGAATTAATCATAATGGTATAAGCATTTTGAGCCGGTTCACCATCAAGAATATTCATCTTATTATATTCTCTTACAACGTGAAAAATACCCTCTTCGTTTATATCATACGATTTTATATTTGTTAAATTCCAACACGGTTCACCTTTTTCATTAACACCCATTTTTCCGTGTTCAGCAACCATTACATTTTCTAAGCCATGTAAATCATTAAAAATTTGTTCAGAAAAATCTAAAACTATAACATCAGACATTTCATTATTGAAAAATTTTGAAACAACAACTGCTTGTTTAGGGTTATTATTATCGTCTTTTTGCGTATAAATATACTGAGTAAGGGTTCTACTACCTTTAATTTCAGACAATTTCTCGCAAGAATATGGAATCCATTTATCATATGTTAAAAAACACAAATATGTAACAATAAAACTCAAAACTAGCAACGGACACAATATTCGTTGGAAAGACATACCAACAGCTCTAAAAATAGTTAATTCTGAGTCTTTACTTAACTTGTCAAAAGTAAACAATGAACCCAAAAGCAAGCCGACAGGGAATGCTTTTCCTAAGATTTTAGGTATTTCATAAAATAATAATAGAACTCCAGTTTGTGGAGAATATTCTCCTGCTAAAACTTTTTTTATTGTATTAAGTAACATCTCAGGAGCAATCCATACAATTGTAAATAAAAGTATTGCAACAATCGTTGTAATTAATACCTGAGTAAAAATATATCTATCATATACAGTAAAAAACTTCTTCATCTAGAGTTGGAAATCCTTTCCGAGATAGTATTCTTTAGCAACAGGGTCATTTGCCACATCAGAACTTTTACCCTGAATTTTAATTTTACCGTCAAAAATAACATAAGCTCTGTCCGTAATTGACAAAGTCGCTTTTGGATTGTGGTCAGTTATTAAAACACCTAAACCTTTTTCTTCAGATATCTTCCGAATATTATCCTTAATTTCACCAATTGCAATAGGGTCAATACCAGCAAAAGGTTCGTCTAAAAGCATAAAATCAGGACTTGCAGCAAGAGCTCTAGCAATTTCAACACGTCTACGTTCACCACCAGAAAGAGCAACTGCAGGATATTTTCTAAGTTTAAGCACCCCGAACTCATCTAACAATTCCTCTAATTTTTGCTTCTTTTCATTAACAGTAAGCTTATCATTCATTTCTAAAACTAATTGAATATTTTCTTCTACTGTAAGCTTTCTAAAAATAGAATTTTCTTGCGGTAAATAACCAATCCCAGCCTTTGCACGCAAATTCATTGGCCAATTTGTAATCTCATTATTATCAATAAATACTTGGCCAGAATTAGGTTTAACTAAACCTACAATCATGTAAAATGTCGTAGTTTTACCAGCTCCATTTGGACCTAACAAACATACGACTTCGCCCTTATCTATATAAAAAGAGTTGTCATTTACAACACATCTATCACCATATATCTTAACCAAATTTTTAGCTTCTATTCTCATAGCACTCCCTTTATTAGTCTATATTTCAACATTATACGACAAACAGCTTGCGGGGTAAATAAATTTACAATTGTAAACTTTTGTAAAGAATATAAATAAAAAAAGGCAATTTTCAAAAATAGAAATACTTTATCTATATGTAAGGTTAAAAGGTTAATACAATACAAGTTTTTGTAGGAGGTCGCTATGGCACCAGGTTATAGCATAACAGGATTAGGTTACCCACAGTTTGGATTAGGACAACTAGGTCTAGGTGGTTATGGTCCATATAGCAGTGCATATAGTTCATATATGCCAGCAACAATGGGTACATATGGTTTTAGTCCATATGGAATGGGTGGTTTAGGATATTTTAATCCTGCGTTTATGGCACAAATGCAACAGAACATAGAAGCTTCTCAACTTCAACATGCAGGGGCTATGCATAATATTATGAAAGATGTAGAAGTTTCTAATTACAGCAGAAGTGATAACGCATTGATTGAAAAAATTGCTCAGAACGGTTCAGTAGCTGGTGGCATCTCAAGCTTATACCAAAAGGTACGAGAAGGCGATCAAGAAGGCGTAATGCAAGAATGGGATAAACTAAAAGAGTTTATCAGAACAACATACAGGGATGAATTAGATGCAAGAGCTGATAAAGTAAATATTGACGCTACAATAAACGAAATAATAAAAAGATTATATGCATCAACAATATCAGCACAAGAAGGTAGAAATGTAGATTTGATTACTGACTTACGCAAATATGGTGAAAAACATTTTGAAAATGGTTTTAATGCAGCATTCTTTGGCGATGGTCACTCAAAAGCAACAGTTGATGATACATTAAATCATTGTTTTGGACACAGAATTGACGATAAAGGCTCTAAGGAAACAACTCGTAAAATTGGTTCAGCAGTCGGCGAAGGAGCAGAATGGGCTACTTGGACCGCTGGTGGAATCGCAGCAGGAACAGGTGTTGCAACAGCCGGATTAGGTTTTGCAAGAGCTCTTACACCAAAAAGTGCACAGGGTTCAATCGCAAATGCAATACGTAATGCAAGTAAAGGACTCATTAAAAATCTACCAAGAATCGGTATAATCGGTATAGCAGCTTCCGCACTAGCATTCATTGGCGGTAGCATCTGGCAATTATGTAAAGACTAATTTAAGAAAAACTTACAAAAACTTATTAACCAATAAAAAAAAGAGGTAGAAAAAATCTACCTCTTTTGCATGAAATTATAAAAAATAATTCTTGACATTCCAGCTTGATATTCTATTATAGTTAGGTAAGCCATTGGGGCGTCGCCAAGTGGTAAGGCAGCTGGTTTTGGTCCAGCCATCTCAGAGGTTCGAATCCTTTCGCCCCAGAATATTAAAAAAAAGAGTCCGATTGGACTCTTTTTTAGTTTAAAAACTATACTCTATTTTCCAGCCATTATCAGCAATATTTCCTGCACATGCTTTACCATCAGTCACCGTAGTTGATGAACACTCAGATTCCCAAAGAGGTGATTCTTGTTCTAAATATTTTTGAGTTGCAGAGCCACCGTATGGCATAATAGAACCTTTCAAGTCAACATGTACCAAAAACACATCTTTACCAATAATATTTGGCTTATTTGATGCTCCATTTACATCAACAAACATTTCTAAGTACTTACCGTAATATTGATTTGGAAGTCCTTCTACGGCATCAGCAACTTGTGGCACATCAGTTGAGCAGAAAGACATCCTATCATTCGTATCATAACAAGTTAAATCTGCTATATCCTCAGCTAAGTCATGTGTTGAGAAAGTAAATGTATCACTATTGTTGGATAATAACATTATATTTTTTCCTTGCATACAAGTTAAATATGAATCAACAGTAAGGTCTCCGACTGCAATACCACAAGCTTGAGCAAGGTTTCGAGAATGAGATTCTTGCAAAAGCATTCTGTTTGCACTTTCTAAATTATTTATAGATTTAGCTAAAATTGGAGCCATTTGTTGTTTTTGAATATTAAGATTTAAAGTTGGAAGAGTTAGTGAGGCAATAACCCCAATAATTGTAAGAGTAATAAGCACTTCCGCTAAAGAAAAACCGTTTAATCTTCTCATATAAAGCCTCTCGCATATATAATAAACTACATTTGAATTATATAATATTTCTAGACAATTTTCAATAAAACTATAAATCTAGAGAAGATTTTTTAGCCATTTCAGAGGCTTTTTTTCTAGCCTCAGCATAAACAGCTTTTAGCTCAGGATATGCGGTCCAAAAACGTTTATAAAACCCTTTATTAATACGTTGTTCTCTTTCCGTCAATTTTGCACCAGAAATAGCTTTCATTACAACCCTTTTAACAAAAGTTTGTTCTTTTGATGCAAATTCAGACATAGCTGCTCTGACGTCAGGACATAATTCCCAAGTTAGTTTTGAAGACAAACCTATTTTTTCCCTACGTTCTGGATGCTCGATATCATACTGCTTCATTCTCTCAGATTGAGCGGCTCTATATTCTTCAGTTTTACAGCCTTGTGCGGCATGTTTATTTCGAGCTTTAACCAAATCTGGATGCAAAGCATTCCAAGCTTTTACTTTTGAAGCAATTAATTCATTACCTTTATTATCAGAAGCATTCAAAATAGTCTTATAGTTTGAATCATAACCAACAAAATTTATCATTTTCAAAGGCCATTCTAAGCTTGTACGACTTTTCATACCTAAAGCCTCAGCGATTTCCTCTTTAGTTTTTAAATTACACCAAAATTCTTGGAGCATTTTTAACGCAAAATTTGAATCCGTACGTTTTTCAAAGTCTTTCCTATATTTTGATTTACGCTGGTAAACAACAACGTCTTTCATATTTTCAAACTCTGGAAAAAGTTTTTGTGCTTGTTCAAGAGTTTCACAATTCAATAATGGTGCATAAATCATTTTATGCAACTGCATAAGCGACAACGATTCATTAGGATTCTTTGCCAGCATCGCTTCTGCGCATTCTAAAACACGTTTTGGAATCAAATGCCCTCTTTTTTCCACTGCATATTTTAATGTAATAGGCTTACCACCAGCTTTAAAAGACGGCTCTGTAGGCCTTTGATGTGATTTGTTATAAGAAAAACTTGTTATAAAATCGATTTTCATACTCTACAAAAAACACATAAATATTTTTTTTGCTAGCAATTCGATTTCTATTACATTAAGTTTATCTTATTTATTTGTAAACATTTGTAACAAATTTCTTAAAAATCCTAAAGTTTTACAAAAAAATGCCGATAACGATATCAAGAAATACTATAAATAGGGAAAATAAAGGAGTCAATTATGAGTATTAATGACATTAAATTCTACCAATTTATTGCTGACTATCAAAGCAAAAACGGCAATTGGGCTGAAAGTATTGATAGTGACTTTGGGAACGGAGATGGTACTCTCACAAAGAGTGAATTTTCAAAATTCTTAGATGCTGAATGGGATTGGAATGGTGAAGAAAGCTCTTTAAAAGACCTTGTTAATGAGTACTGGAAAAAAATAGACACAAATACTAAATATGGCAAGATTAGTGGTACAAACATCTATAATATGAATGGTCTTGACGAAAAAGAAATGAAAAAAGTTCAAGAACAAATTGATTATTACAATGCATTGGATGCTTTTGTTTCTAATGTAACAATCCCTGATGATTTAGCAATTTATTCATTCAAAGCAACATTAATAGAAAAACTACAAGGCTTAACCAAAGGCTTTATTGGTAAAAGCCCAGAAGATGTAGAACAAGCATTTGCTAATAACATAGAACAAGCGTTTAAAGAAACTGCAGTTGAATGTTCTTATGCTTATGCACAAACAGTTTATGCTGATAGCTTAAGTGGATACCCTGAGTATCGTCTTGCTGAAGACAAAACACTGGCTAAACTCATAAAAGATTTGACATTTACACTTAGTGAAGACGGTGATTATTCAAACTTTGCAACCGAAATTAAAGATACCGTTTTAGAAACAGTAAGAAATTACATAAATGAAGCTATAGAATTGGATGGCACTCCTTGTATGGGAGACGATGCCACAACACTTTCAGAATTGCAACGAGCTGTTATTACACAAGAAATCAGAAACAAAGCAACTGAAAATGGTGTACCGAAAGACATAGCAGATCTTGTAGATAGTGAAATCAATAAGCTTATTACAAAATTATTATCTCAAGGTAAAACCTATGGTGAATTGAGAAGTCTTACTGTTGAAGATTTAGGAATTGAAAATATTAATCTTGCAATAGAATGTTATAATACATATGCAGATATAACAGCTACAACAGATGATACTGGTGCAGCATCAGGCATTTACAAAGAGCTTGTGGAAGCATTGGGCAAAGATATCGCTGATGCATTTGTAACAGATGATATTTGGTCAGAAGATTATACAAAGATCTTAAGAAATGTTGTACAAAAAATCATAAGCGGAGATATCGCAACAAAAGATGATGCTTGGGCAGAAATTAAAACCCAAATAATGGCAAATACTACTAAAATGTATGAAAACTTAATGGAAACTCTTCCTGTTGAAACTCTTGAGACAATTTATACTAATCAACAGGCTGGTGCAACAGAAATGATTGATGATGATAAAGATGCAGCAATCAAATTAATTAGAGATGCAGCTATCACATTGTGTAAAGCACTTATCGCAAAAGGTGATGGATATGCCCAAGTTGTTAAAGATGTATTTGGCGACGACTATGCAGGATATATCAATAAGAACCTTCCTGGCTCTATTAATATCAAAATCAATGCAGTATTAGAAAAAGCTAAAACAGTAGAAAAATACGAAAACACTGAATTAACTTGGACAAATATTAGTGAATTTAAACTAGCACCAAACAAAACTAAATCATTAGCAGTAACAGCTACAGTTACAGATGGTAGTGCACAAGTATCTTCTTATGAGACTGTTGTAACTGACGGCAGTGCTGCAACAGTAGAAATTGATTCTTCTGGTAACCTAACAATAAAAGCTGGCAAAGATGAAGGTTCTGTAACAGTTGAAGTCTACGCTATAATTGACGGAGTAAGAGTTGGTAAACCACAAAAAATCGTTATAACAGTAGCAGAACCAAAAACAATTGATGCAAATAAAATAGGCAGTGCAGAAGATTTAGGATTAAGTCATTATGCTGAGGCAGAATGGAGAGGTAATAGTACCGGCGATGGTAATATAAGACATAAAGATAGAGCTTGGGCTGCTGCAAGAGATGCGGCGATAAGCAAATTAAAAGAACAGTGTAAACAAATATATAATGCATTAGTAGCTAAAGGTTATGAAATAGAGTTCTGCAAGACCGCAATTACTGAAGTTTATAATACATACCTCAATGTTTTAAATTCTATTGCTTGGAATACTTTTAACCAAAGTAGTTTATATTATAGTTCAAATAAAGATTATACTGCTAATGATAATACCGTCAAAGTTCATTATCAAGCTCATGATTCAAAATCTTGGAGCAGTTGTACAAATGAATATGGTATATTTATAAGAGCTGATATGGCTTCTGGCGTTGGTTACCAAGTTGTATTTAACAATGATGCCCTTTTAACATTATTTATAAACGAATATAATGAAGCCGCCACTAAATAATAATACTAAAAAAGAGCCCTAACGGGCTCTTTTTTTTCTCTTTCCCACCCCTACTCGGGGAGGGTTAGGGTGGTGAACGGTCGTCATCCTGAACTTGATTCAGGATCTATCAATTTTGTTGATTCAAAAGGCATTGATAGATTGCGGGTCAAGCCGGCAATGACAAATGTTTTTAGAGATTCTTCGGGCTAACGCCCTCAGAATGACAAAAATTTGTAAACATATGTAACAAATTTCTTAAAAATCCTAAAGTTTTACAAAAAAATGCCGATAACGATATTAAGGAATACTATAAAAAAGGGAAAATAAAGGAGTCAATTATGAGTATTAATGACATCAAATTCTACCAATTTATTTCGGATTATCAAACAATTAATGGTAACTGGGTTGAAAGCGTAGACAGCCAATTCGGGAATGGTGATGGTACATTAACAAAGAGCGAGTTTTCAAAGTTTTTAGAACAATCTTGGGATTGGAATGGAGAAGAAAGCTCGTTAAAAGACCTTGTAAACAAATACTGGAAAGAATTTGACACAAATCAAGGTTACGGCAAAATCGAAGGCACCAATGTTTATAACATGAATGGCCTTGATAAGAATGAAATAAACAAATCTATTAATAAAATAGATTTTTACATGGGTGTTAAAGATTATACAAATCAACATGTTACAACTTTAGATATTCAAGATATTATTGACCCTAAATATCACGCAAAATGGTTATCTGATGCAACATCAGAAGTGTTATCAAGAGCTGAGGAACTTTACAAACAAGGTAAAACTTGGGAAGAAATCGAGGAACAACTTAATAAAGAGGTTCAATCAATTATAAACAAATGTACTGCTGAATATTGTTCATTAGAATACCAAGAGGAAGTACTTAATAATGTTCTAAAAGATTATCCTGATTATAAAATTGGGGATGATGCTGTTTTACAGAGACTAATAAATAATTATTTGAATTCAATTAATTCTGAAGCTGGTCCTGGAAACATTCAAAAAGAAATTAGAGCTATTATAGATACATATCTTGCAAAAGCAGGATTAGGAAAAGGTGGTAACGCTGATTTAACAAAATATGGTTATAATGGCGACAAATTAAATGACTTACAAAAAGCTGTTATTACTAAAACAATAAAAAATAGCCTTGCTTTAGAAGCAGAAAACTATAAAAATTATGAAACAGAATTTGAGACTGCTGTACAACAATTTATTAATGATTTATTAAAAAATGATGATTGTACATTTGAAGAATTGTTAACTAAAGCTAGTGAGTTTAGAAACAGCGAATACAAAACTCACTTAGATAATACAATAACAATCAAAGAAACTTTCGGAGACTTTGACATTGGTGATAACCTACACTCAGCATTAGTAGCAAAATTTGGAGAACAGCTAGCTAACAAAATTGCAGAAAACGAAAGATATATTAGCGTTTACAAAGAAATCATTACTAGCGCAATCTCTGAAGTTAATGCTGGTAAAATAACAATGGATGAAGTTCAAAATTTCATTATTGAAGAAATTAGCATAAATCTTGAAAAATTCTATACTAACGGACTTTCAGATTTATCAACAGAAGAGTTGTGGGCTGTATACAATCAGTTAGCAACATCTGCAGAAGCTCAAAAGAACGATGATGAAGCTTTAAGACAACATAGAAACGCAGCTATCAAATACTGTAATGCAATTGTACAAAAAGGTGCAAGCTTTAAAGACGCTGTTGTAAAAGTTTTAGGCGAATCATATCAAACTAAAATAACTCAAATGTTACCTAGCGAAATTAAAAACGCAATAAAAGAAATAAACACTGCTGTTGCAGGAATGGTTGAAACTCCTGAAGTTCCAGAAACACCAGAAACACCTGAGACTCCTGAAGTACCAGAAACTCCAAATGTACCTGCTGTTCCAGAAACTCCAGAGACTGAAGAAAAACTCTACAACGATGAAGAATTTGATTACACTTCAGAATGGAACTCTTTAGACATTAATTTAAGTATTGGCGGAGGAAATAAAGTTAATCATGAAACATACCAGCAAAATGCTACTACACTTGACGTTGGCAGTATTATGAGCAGTACAACAGCAAGAGGTTTATTATTAGCAAACTGGAGCACAAGCTTAGCGACAGCTATAGAGACTGCAATGTATAATATAAATACTATAATTAGTGAAATATTTGATGCTCTAGAAAATGCAGGCTTTGACCCAGATCTACTTAGAACCGCTAAGCAACAGACTAAAGCATATTACAAAGCAATATTATCTAACATGGTTGATACTAGCGACACAGGTAATTCTAAAAAAGATGTTAGTTATAGAGCTTATGGAGAGACTTATACAATCGCTGCTGAAGATACATATGAACAATGGACAGGGGAGTTCAATGCAGACAGCAATATAATATCAGGTGGAGGAATGATAAATCAAACTTCTGGTAGCGGTATCAGACTTGAAGAAGCTTGGAATGCCGATGGTGGTAAGAATACAGGATCTGATAACGAATACATCATTGCTGTAAACTCAAAAGCATTATTGAATACAATAAGAAGATTCCTAGGATTTTAATATCTAAAACATATTTCAACAACGAAAAAGAGCCCTAACGGGCTCTTTTTCGTTTATATTCATAAATTAATTATGCGCTCTCAGCTTGAGATTTTTTAGGCATTTGAATCAACTCAGCATTTCTTGCTTCTTGCTTTTCAGTCTCCACCTCGACCATTTCTTTTGTTATCGTAAATTTCTTAATTGAATCATCAGATGGAATATCATACATTATATCAAGCATTAATTCTTCAACAATCGACTTAAGCGCACGAGCACCAGTTTTACGTTTAATCGCTTTTTGCGCAATTAACGCTACTGCTTCTTGTTCAAAATCTAGTTCAACACCGTCCATTTCAAGTAAGCACTTATACTGTTTAAGAACTGCATTCTTAGGCTCTGTAAGAATCATTTTTAAAGTATCTTCGTCCAAAGCATCAAGTACAGCATAAACTGGTATACGACCAATAAATTCTGGTATCAAACCGAATTTTAACAAGTCTTCTGGTTGAAGCTTTTTAAGCATCTTCGCTGCAGCTTGTTCTTTTTCAGCTTGAGTTGGAGCTGATTTACCAAAACCTATTGAAGAACCATCTTTTACACGATGTTCAATAATTTTGTCTAAATCAACAAAAGCTCCACCTACAATAAACAAGATATTGCTTGTATCAATTTGAATCATCTCAGCCTGAGGATGTTTTCTTCCACCTTGAGGTGGAACATTAGCAACAGTACCCTCAATAAGCTTCAATAATGCTTGTTGAACACCCTCACCTGAAACGTCTCTTGTAATAGATGTATTTTCAGATTTTCTTGCAATCTTATCTATTTCGTCGATATAGATAATACCACGTTCTGCTTTTTTAGCATCGAATTCGGCATTTTGGTACAATCTTAACAAGATATTCTCAACATCATCACCAACATAGCCAGCCTCTGTCAAGGTTGTTGCATCTGCTACTGCAAACGGCACATCAAGCATTTTTGCTAATGTCTGAGCAAGTAATGTCTTACCACTACCTGTTGGTCCAACTAAAAGAATATTTGATTTTTGAATTTCAACACCATTGGTATCATCTTTTTTATTGTGTCTTAAGCGTTTGTAGTGATTATATACAGCTACTGAAAGAACCTTCTTAGCATCATCTTGTCCCACAATATGTTGATCTAAGTATGCTTTAATTTCATGTGGTTTAGGAATTGCTTTATCAGATTCTACCTCAGCTGATTCACCCTCTTTTTGTTCACCTTGTTTGCCTTTACCCTCAAAAAACTCTTCATCAAGAATCTCATTACAAAGCTCTACGCATTCATCGCAAATGAATACATCTGGACCTGCAATAAGTTTCTTAACTTGGTCTTGTGTTTTTCCACAAAATGAACATTTTAATCTGTCGTTACCTGACATTATTGTCTCCTAATTTGTTGTTAATTTTACAGTAGACCTTCCCTAGTTGGGGAAGGTGGTCGTAGACCGGATGGGGTGTCCCCCATTTACCCCTACCCCTCTTTTGTAATAACTTTATCAATCATACCGTATTCAAGAGCTTCTTGAGGAGTCATGATATAGTCACGGTCTGTATCTTTTTCGATTTTCTTAATTGATTGGCCTGTATTTGAAGCCATAATTTCGTTCAATGTTTTCTTAATTCTCAAGATTTCTTGAGCTTGGATTTCGATATCTGTTGCTTGTCCTTGAGCACCACCTAAAGGTTGGTGAATAAGTACTCTTGAGTGAGGTAGAGCAAATCTCTTACCTTTAGCACCAGAACATAATAAGAATGCACCCATTGAAGCAGCTTGACCTAAACAAATTGTTTGAACATCAGCTCTAATATGTTGCATTGTATCGTATATTGCTAAACCTGCAGTTACACTACCACCTGGTGAATTGATGTATAACATAATATCTTTTTCAGGGTTTTCGCTATCAAGCAATAACATTTGTGCAACGATTAAGTTTGCAACCATATCATCTACAGGTGTTCCCAAGAAAATAATTCTTTCTCTTAATAATCTTGAAAAAATGTCAAAAGATCTTTCACCTTTGCTTGACTGTTCTATTACTACAGGTACAAAACTCATTTTCTTATTCCTTTCTTCTTATGTACAATAAGCCACAATCTTAATTATACATTATCTAAACGATTAAACAATAATGAATATGGATGAGATTATCCTCAATCTTACGACATTATAACATAAAGGGCTGAAAGTTTAAACTTTCAGCCCTTTGATTTTTTACGCTTCTTCGAACATATCCTTGCCTACAGAACAAAGTGGGCAAACCCATTCATCTGGCAAATCAGCAAACGCTGTACCTGCAGCTACTCCGTTATCAGGGTCTCCTACTGCTGGATCATATTCATAATGACATACTGTGCATACATATTTTTGCATAATTTTTCTCCTTTTTTTAATCTACATGTTAATAATATTACGAATTTAAAGATTTTTCCATTGTAATTACAACATTATCCAATTCGGCTATCTGATCTTTCTTTAAAGCCGATTTAATACAAAGCGGTGGTGTAATGAACTCAGAGCCTTTAAGCTTCTCTAGTTCTACGCGCATTTGAGAGCCACAAGTTGGAGCCCAAGAGCCATTTTCAATCAATACAAACTTACGATTTTGTAAGTTATGAGCTACAAGCGAGTGTATAAAAGCTTCCATTGATTCAAAAACGCCTGCGTTATAAGTTGTAGTCGCAAGAACAATATGTGAAGCCTTAAATGCTTCAGCTAAAACTTTTGAGCTGTGAGTAAATGACAAGTCGAACATCTTAATATTTTTCACACCTTTATCAGCAAGCTTTCCCGCTAAGATTTCTGCAGTATTTTCAGTTCCGCCATATACAGACGTAAAGGCTATAAGAACAGAATTTTCTTCTGGTGTATAAGAAGACCATTTGTCATATTTTTCAACAAAAAGTCCAATATTTTTTCTTACAATCAAGCTGTGAAGCGGGCAAATCATTTTTATATCAAGACCAGCAGCTTTTTTAAGTAGCATTTGAACTTGCATTCCATATTTACCAACAATATTTGTATAATATCTTCTAGCTTCATCCAAATAATCACGTTCCCAATCAACTTCGTCATCAAAAAGATTACCATTAATCGCTCCAAACGAGCCAAAAGCATCTGCTGAGAACAAAGTTCCTGTAGTTTTATCAAAAGTTACCATTACTTCAGGCCAGTGAACCATCGGAGCCATAACAAAAGTAAGTTCATGAGAGCCTGTATTCAAAACGTCACCTTCTTTAACAGTTTGCACGCAAGAATCGGCATCAAAATCAAAAAACTGTTTTACCATAGCTAAGGCTTTTGCTGTGCATACAATTTTTATATCAGGATATCTTCTCACAACTTCCGAAATTAAAGCTGCATGATCTGGTTCCATATGTTGAACTACAAGGTAATCCAAGTTTCTACCGTCTAAAGCTGCTTCCACATTTTCAAAAAATTGAGCTGAGCAAACTTTATCAACTGTATCAAATAAAACTGTTTTATCATCTTTTAACAAGTAAGAATTGTACGAAACGCCATCTGGCACTGGATAAGCACTCTCAAATAACTGGATTCTTCTATCCGAACATCCTACATAAAATAAATCTTCTGCTATTTTTCTTATATTTTGCATATTTATATCCTCTATTCTACATATCCTATATATGGTAAATTTCTATAATAACCGTCATAATCTAACCCATAGCCTACTAGGAACTTATCATCAACTTCAAAGCAATGATAGTCTGCATCGATTTCTACTTCTCGCTTGCATTTTTTATCTAGTAAAGAACAAAATTTCAACATTTTAGGCTTAAAATTGTGATGAATAAAATCCATCAAAAATCTTGCTGTATGACCTGTATCTATAATATCCTCAACAATAATAACATTTTTATCGTTTAAATCTGGCAATGCAATATCAACAGCGCTCACCCTACCTGTTGATGTAAACCCTGAACCATAACTTGATAATCTAATAAACTCCATTCTTAAAGGCATTTTTAAATGCTTTGATAAATCTGTCATAAACATTATTGAACCTTTTAAGACACAAATCAAATAAAGTTCATCATTACAATATTCTTTATTTAAAATATCAGCAAGTTTTTTTACACCTGACTGAATCTGCTCAGTTGAAAACAATACTGTCAAATCTGATTCTTTAATCATTTCCATTTTATATAACCTCTATTACATGTGTTGGGACTTTATCAACAGCAATTTTATTACTTAGCCCGACACCAACTGCCCAAAGTACTTCATTTTCTTGCGTAAGCAATAAAATTTCATCCCGCTTATGTCTATTAACACCTTTTGCATTAAAATATTTTTTCAATTTCATTGAACCAGACATACCAAAAGGATTTATTATATCTCCATCATTTCGAGTCCGTAAAACAATAGGCATAAGCAATTTTGAAAAATCAACATAAGCAAAACTGGCGGTAGACTCTGGAAAAACAAAAACTTCATCAGCCTCATAAGGCTTAATTATAAGTTTTTTATTTCCAAACTCATACTCTCCTTCTGAAAAAATAACAACTTCTTCAGGATAAATATCTTCAGGTCTTTTCCTTTGCGGTATTGTTTCAATTATCTTATCATCAACATATAACCAGCTTGCAGCTGCTAGAGAAATTGTACTACCGTTTCTTTTATTTTGGTTAGCTTCAATAAACCTATATATCTCACTTATCCTTTTAAAGTCATAATCTAAATCAAAAAGTTGAAGATATTCATGTATAAACCTCATTTTTACAGGTTTTGAAAGTTTGATAAACTCTGATGTTATAATCCGTTCACCTTCATAAATTTTATCTCGCAATGTTGCAAGATATTCTTCTATAATAGAATCTTCACTATTTGCAACCTCAGCAAGAGTGTTTAAAGTTTCTTTAAGCTGAGGATTTACTTGTTCAAGAGCAGGTATAACATTCAACCTTAAATAGTTTCTTTTATAAGTTGTATCAAAATTTGAAGAATCAACATTTGGCTGTAAATTATTTGCCTCACAATAAGCAACAATATCAGAACGAAGAATTTTTAGCAAAGGCCTATAAAAACAATCACGCTTTATAGATATCCCCTTAAGCCCATACAAACCAGTTCCCTTTATTGCACGATATAAAACTGTTTCAGCATTATCATCTTTGTTATGGGCAGTGAAAACAGCATCCGCATCATAATTCTCCATTGCTTCTTCAAAAAACTCATAACGAGCTATCCTTGCTTCATTTTCAGACTTTTTAAGTCCAACCGGTGCTGTTTTAGTAAAAAACTCAAAGCCCCTACTCGCAGCAAATAGCCTACAGACTTCTTGCTCCCTTAATGCTTCTTCGCCTCGCCAATTATGATTATAATGTGCCGCAATAACCGTCAAGTCAAAAAACTCTTCCCTCTTCTGACGAAGCTTTGAAAGAACATCCAGTAAACACATTGAATCATATCCACCAGAGAACCCAACAACAACAGTTTTGTCTTGTAAATTATATTCTTTTAAAAACTCAGCTATTTTACTTACTAATCCCGACATATTTCCCTAATAATTATTTTATGCCTTTAATTCCGTGTTTAATTTCCATAGAATCAACGCCTAAGTTATCCAAAACTTTCATTGCTAACGAATCCGGTTCATCTAATATAGAAAGCAATAAGTCAACAGCCTCAATCCTTTGCTTGCGTTGTTTCTTAGCCATAACCCAAGCTCTTTCTAAAACACGTTTTGCACGTTTTGTAAAGACAATTTCTTTATCAAAATATTCATTTCCATAACCAACCAAATTCTCTACAACGAAACGTGCATCTTTCATCGTAATTTCTAAATCACTTAACACTTCAGAAGCCAAGCTAGCGCCTTCAGCTATAATACCTAATAAGAACATTTCGGTACCAACAACGTTTCTTCCAAGTCTACGAGCTTCTTCTTTAGCAAGTTTCATTATCAAAAGTGTTTCAGACATTTGTTTTTCTATTGGCTTAATAATGTCTTCTGAAAGTTTTTCTTCGTTAACTCCTATAGAATTAATAATTTCATACGCTAAACCTTTTTTAGCTTTTAATATACTTAGTACTATGTGCTCTGGTGTAATAACAGAAGAGCCCATTTCTTTCGCTGTTTGCATCGCTAAATTCATCATCACAAAAGCATTAGGTGTAAAAATTATTTTTTTACCTTCAAATTCAGATTGACGAGATTCAATATGTGCAAGCTTCTCATTAAATGAATCTGAGTTCACACCATACGCACCTAAAGTATTAATTAAGGCAGAATTTTCTGACTCTAAAATTGAAGCAAGTATTTGCTCGGTACCTAAAATTTCATAACCTGCTGCAGATAATTTAGAAACAGCCCTGTCAAAAACATCAGCTAGAGCTTCACCTTCATAACCAGCATCAAAAGTAGTCAACTTTTCTTCATCATCTTCAACTTCAGGGTGTTCTAGACGTTTAATTTTACGTTGTACCAACTTAGTTAAAATTTCTCTAGCAACAGGTATTTGGAAGTTAAACTTCTCCAGAATAGTTTGTATGTTTGAATTTTTATCAGTTATTACAGAGAGAAACAGGTGCTCAAACAAAATATTTTGATTACCAGACTTTGAAGCTAAGTCTAAAGTTCTTTTTAAAATATCTTTAACATTATGACTAAACGGAACATACTCCATAGATTTTAGTGACGTTGTAACATAACTTTGGACTTCTTCTTTCATAGATACCTCTGTTACGTTATACATTCTAAACAGCTTCAAAGAAACTCCTCTAGCCTCACTTACAAGAGCTAAAAGTAAGTGCTCAGGACATACTTCCAAGCTTTTTAGCTCTTTTGCAAATCTTTGAGCTTCGCTTACAGCATTAACAGCCTTTTCTGTAAAACGTTCAAACATAAATTCTCCTGATTATTCTTCAACCTCATCTGCTAATGATTCTATATACGCACTTACACGTTCAAATTCATCCTCATCATCAATATTTTGGAAGAAACCATCTTCACCTTCTTCAACATATTCAAGTAAAATTAATTCAGGATCTTCTTCTGTTTCTTCGTCAAGTGGTAATAGCAATGCATAAGTCTTTTCTTCAAAATCTACAACATCATAGACTTCGCACTTAGTAACATTACCTTCTTCATCGCATAATTCTACAAAATTTTGTTCTTCGTTTGTCATATTACCCCCTATTTATTATATTATTTTCGAGACAAGTACTGCTCTAGTATTATGGCAGCACTTTCCATATCCACAAGTCCTTTATTTTTACGAAAATCAACTTTTCTTGCACGAAGCCTTTCTTCGGCTTCTTCAGAAGTTAAGCGTTCGTCTTCTTGTATTATATCAAAACCAAGAATTTTTTGTGAAAAATCGATACAATCTTGGGCCTGAAATCCCTTTGAACCATCCATATTTATAGGAACACCCACTATAATTTTTTCGACTCGATTTTCCTTAGCCAAATTTATTATCATTTCAATAGCTTTTAATTCAGGTACTCTTGGAATAGTAGAGTGAGGCGTAGCGATAACTTGAAGATAGTCACTCAAAGCAATCCCGATTCTTTTAGTTCCAATATCTAGAGCCATTATTTTATGCATTATCTACCCACTTTGCTTCTATAGAAGATATAATCATATCAAGCTCTAACAATTCAAAGTCACCGACTTGAGGTTGAAGTTTTTGTTCAAACATATTTGATGTTTGCCTTTGATTCTTTAAAATATAGCGTTTTCCAATATAATACTCATAAATACTTTTACGAAGAACATTTGTTAAAAATGCATAATTAGAGCCTAATGAATAAAATTTCTGTGCTAAATCTTTATCACCTTTGATATGACGTAAATATGCCGCAATATTAAAAGTAGCTAATTGATATGTTAATTCTTTAGCCGTGTAGACCGAGTCAAAGTTATCAGCAACAAACTTATCTAAATCGACATTATATTTTTTATTTTTAAATTCTGCTGAAAGCTTATCAATAAAATTATTGAATTCTGCTGAAGTTACTTCATCATAAAACCAACTTTGTACATAATCATTAAGACACATTTTGTCTATATCTTTTTGATTAAGCTCGACTTTATCAAAATCAAAATCTGGGCGAACCGGTTCTATATCTAACAAGATACTTTCCCAACAAATATATTCATAAGGTAGTAATTCATTATTATCATAAGATATTTCCTCTGCCTTTTGTAATAAATGCTTTACTACAGCAGGTTCTAACTCATATTTTTCTTGATAATTATAAAATTTATCTACAATTTTATAAAAATCTCTTTCTGTCATAGAATTAAAACCAAATGCATCAAGAATACCATAACGAGTATTAATAACAATTGCTAAGAATTGAAGAGTCTTATTTGGACGGATTCTTGAGAAAATTATCGCCAAATTACCATGCCCATCAGGGAATGAGATATAAGATTTAAACGGTTTAGATTCTTTTAAAATCCCTTTATAAAACTCTAAAGTGTTATCAACTCTAATACCTGAAAGTTTTAATTCCGACAAGGCTTTATTGATTTTTACTTGCATTGTTTCATTAACAAAATTTTTAGCTTTTTCTAGAGCATGGAATGCAAGCTGAGATTTTGTTTTTCCGAGTATTTCTAAAGCAACTTCCCCAACTTTATTATCCATATAGTATAAAAATACTGGTATCACAATATTCGCTAAGGCATCGTTTGCATAATCATCTTCTAAAGATTTAATAAGCAAAATTTTATCATCATCAGACAATGCATTCAAAAAGTCCATAAAATCAATTTGAGCTTCTGGATTCATTATTGCTGTTTCTAAAAGCTCTTTAGTTTCTTTATTTATAAGTTCATTAAACTTTTCAAAATAACCACTTATAACCTCATAGTCAATTTTATTCCCTAAATCTTTTAACATATTAAATGCAATCATTTTTATATGATCATTATACTCAGGGCTCTTAATAACTTCCCAAAGTTCGTCATTAAGTTTTTCTTTTTCAATAAGTTCTGTCAAAAGCCAACAAATAAGAAGAGATTTATGTTCATCAGCACCAACAAGTTCTCGTACTAATATATCAATAATGGCTTTTTTATCTTCAATAAGCTTTAAATCTGTCAACAATGAGGGTTCAGGCATAGTTGAACTCGACAATGCTCGTAAAGTAGCTAAAACTTCAGCCTTAATTTGCAATTTATTCATATTTGTTGCTCTCCGTAGACTTACACATTAGTCTAAAATCTTCTTATAGGGATATTTTACCTTAAAATCTGCTTGTAAGCAAGAATATTTTAAACACTCATAAATAACTACAAATTTTCTAGTTTAATGCTTCCATTGCTGCAATCTTCATCAAATTTGCATCAGGAATCTTATCTGTCCAAATTTCAATAGCACGTTGTGCCTGATAAATCAGCATATCAAGACCTGAAATAGTTCTTAAACCGTGTTTCTTAGCCTCTTTTAACAGAACCGTTTGAATAGGGTTATAAACTATATCATAAATTACTGTATCAGGTGCTAAGTCCACAAAGTTTCTTTCTTCCAACGGCATTTCATTTGCTAAAAAGCCTTTCATACCAATAGGAGTCGCATTTACGATAATAGCAGACTGTTTTAGACTTCTTATATTCTGGATTTGATACACATTAAATTCTATTTGCGGGAATTTAGCTCGCATATAATCCAATGTTTGGCGAGAGTTTATGATATTTCGAGTATAAAAATCTATATTCTTAATCCCCTTTTCTGCCAAACCAACAACAGCAGCTCTGGAAGCCCCTCCTGTACCGAGAATACTTGCCGTTTTTCCAACTAAGTCAACATCGGCAGGAATTGCCTTTTTAAAACCGTAAATATCAGTATTATAACCAATAAAAGAACGGTCCTCTAAAATTTTCACCGTATTAACACACCCTGCAATATTTGCATAGTCATCAATATCATCCAAAAATAAAGACATAGGGACTTTTAGAGGAATCGTAACATTAAAACCATTGTAATCATTTGTTTTTAGATATTTAATTCTTGAAATCAAATCTTCTGGGCTTGTTTCTAAAACATCATACGAACCTGCGAGTCCAAGACTTTCAAAACCTGCTTTCTGTATTGCCGCTGATATTGAATGAGTAAGCGGGAAACCTATTATACCTAATTTATACATCTTTAATCCTTTATCTATTCGATTAGCGCATCGACAACTTCTCTAAAAGCACCGTCGCCACCATATTTTTCAGTTACTTGAATCCCAGATATTTGTTTAACTTTATTTACCGCATTTGGGACCGTTATAGCAAACTTTGTTTGAGCAAGTGAGTCAAAGTCATTCACATCATCACCTATATAGATATATTCGTCATCCTTAAGTTTATATTTATCTATAATTTGATTTAGAACCTCTAGCTTATTTCTTATACCTTGATGCACTTCTTCTATATTAAATTTTTCTTTTATAACATCAATTGCAGAATTCGCTTCCCCTGAAATTATACCTATTTTATAACCATTTTTTCTTAATATAGAAAAGGCCATTATATCTTTAAAATTAAGTTTACGGGTCATTTCACCACTTGAAGAAATATAGACACAATTATCTGTCACAATACCATCAAAATCAGTTATAACCATTTTTATTGAATTAGGTAACTTAATCATTACTACACCCGTCTTAATTTCTCAATAATAGGGAGCTCTCTTGGATAGACAACTTTTATTCCTGTACCCAAAAGATCTGGAACTTGTCTTATATCCCGAACCATATGATACAAACCTGCCATTTCCAAACTTGCAGCTTGGTCTGACCCCCAATTAGTTCTATCTACAGTTATGTGGCGTTCTACAGAATTTGCACCTACTGCAACAGCAAGCACAGAAGGTGTCACACCTCTTTCGTGTCCAGAATAACCAATTGGGCAATTAAACTCTTGTTTAAATGTTTCAATAACTTTTAAGTTCATTTCTTCTGTATTTGATGGATATGTTGAAGTGCAGTGATAGATTACTAAATTCTCTTCACCTAATACTTCAACAGCATGCCTTATTTGTTCCATTGAACTCATGCCAGTTGATAGTAGGACTGGTTTGCCTGTCGCTCTTGTATATTTTAATAATTTATCATCTGTTAAAGAAGCAGAAGCTATCTTATAACAAGGAACATCAAATTGTTCCATAAAATCTACAGAAGCTTCGTCCCAACAAGATGCAAACCAAAGAATGCCTTTTTCTTTACAATAAGCATCAATTTCCTTGTATTCATTATACCCAAACTCAAGACCACGCTTCAAATCGCCATTAGTATTTCCAAAAACACTTTTTCTTTCTTTCGCAAGCTCCTCTTTAGTATAAACGACATCCACTGTTCTTTTTTGGAATTTAACAGCATCACATCCTGTTGTAACAGCAATATCAATCATTTTTTTAGCTAATGATACTTGCCCATTATGATTTATACCAATCTCCGCAATAACAAAACAAGGATAACCGTCACCGATATATTTATCAGCAATTTTTACACACTTTGACATTAAAACTCCCTATCTAACTCAAATACTTTTTGTATAACGCATATTCATCAGGGTCAACCTTATGTTCAGTAACAGTTGGTTCTTCCTGAATCTCCTCTATTTGTTCATTTGTTTGAGCAAACAAGGAATCTATGATTTCTTCAGAATTTTCATTCTCTGCAGGATTTACAGCATCTCTTACTTGTTCTTCACAAGTTTCCGTTTCTTCTAAATCCTTTATCGGTTTATGAGTTTTTGTTCTTAATTTAGCAAAACTAATTGTAGGAATCTCAATCTTTGGAATTTCAATTTTAGGAATCTTGATATTCGGGATTTCAATATGAGAATACTCTTCATTAATCTCATCGGCATTTGCAGACCCCAAATCCTTTAAAAGTTGAATAGCTCCAGAAGATGCACCTATAAGCATTCTCTTACCATCTAGCTCAACGACATGAAGAGTTTTATTACTACCTAATGGAGTTGTCGAGATTACTGATACCTGAGATTTTGCCAGTTCTCCCTGCTGACGTTTCATAGTTTTAAAACCAACATTATTAAGCTTCGCATAAATAATACCAGTTATATAGATTAATAAAACAACAATTAATAACGAAAATACAACCGAAATAATACTTGGTTCTTGCCCTATTGACTGTGCGCCAAGCACAGATGTTGTTGATCCTCCAGACACAGTTGAAGCAGAAGCTGGCTGCACCGCATAAGCTAAAGGATCAGGAAGATCTGGTAGAATTTCAAACTTATCTACTGCTTGAGCAATAGTAGCATTCAACCAACAAAAAACTCCCATAAAATATACATAAATCTTATTCATTTATAATTACCCTAATTTCTGGTATAATTATATCATAAAAAAAATAAATAGGTCTATTTGTCATGCTTCTTAACATTCTAGATTCAATTTGTGAAGAATACATAAACATTTTTATGTTCGGGCTCAACATTTTTATACTGTTGCTTCTTGTTTCATTGTTAATCTTCGTTAGAGATTCAAAAAAACGTTGGAACAAGATGAACGACTATCTAGGGGATGTTACAAAAACTGTAAACTCTGTTAGGTATGGTGATTTGACAAAAAAAATCAATGAACTTGATATTCCTGATTCTAAAGATTTAACAGAAAGCTTAAATAGAATGATAGAAACTCTCAAAGACAGAGAAATAATGATTAATGAGTTTCAAAAGGACTTATTAAAGCAGAACAGGATCCTAGAACAAGTATTGAACTCTTTATCTGATGGCTTAATGATTGTAGATGAAAATTACATAATACAAAGAGCTACAAAACGTGTCGCAAAATGGTTTGACTCAGAAGGAAAATCATTACCAGGACATTCTTTACACGATTATGTTGAAATCCCAAGAAAAAAACCTGTACATCTTTTAAATAACGACGATGTCTCTGTTCCAACAAAAAGAGATCTAAATTTTTGCATTAGCTCAGTCGAGCTTAATATTGATGATGATAGAGAAAAATTCTTAGTAATATTAAAAGACGTAACAGCACAAAAAGAACTTGAAACATTAAAAGATGATTTTGTAGCAACACTTACCCATGATTTAAAAGTGCCTATTATTGCAGAAACAAATATGCTTGAATTACTACTAGATGGCTCTTTCGGAGACGTTGGTGATAAACAAAAAGTAGCTCTAAAAAACATGCAGACTTCTAATAAAGAACTTCTTGATTTAGTACAAGTTGTATTGGATACATATAAAATTAGAGATGGTAGAATAACCTTGTACAAAGAAAATATTATGCTCGAATCATTTATTGAAGAGATATTTTCAGAGATGAAGCCAATCGCAAATAAGACAAAAAACGAACTTGTATTTATTAGAGAGCGCAACATTTGGGTATATGCAGACAGATTCCAGCTAAAACGAGTTATAAAAAATTTAATTCAGAATGCAATATCATACGGCAAGCCAAAAACTCCTATTGAAGTTACTATCGGGGAAATTCCAGAATTCGTAACAATAAAAATCAAAGATTATGGCGCTGGTATATCAAGAGAAGAACTTGATAAAATATTCAATAGATATTACTCTGCAGCAAAGAAATTCAGAAAAATAGGAACGGGGTTAGGTTTATATTTAGCGCTACAAATATCAAAAGCCCACAACGGAGATCTTACTGTAGATAGCAAGGAAGGAGAATATACGGAGTTCTGTATTAAAATTCCGGTAAATTATGAGCGAAACTCTATACTATACTAAATTTCTAGAGCTCAAAAGCACACCGTCAAAAAATGGCGGTAATTGGGTCTATGCACACCGGCCTAACGCAAAAGATGTTGTAATTATCCTTGCAACCACAGAAGAAGAAATCTTATTTTTGATAGAAGAACGTCCCCCTATACAAGCAGAAGACAGGGGTAAATATACAATTGGTCTTGTTGCTGGACTTGTTGGAGATGAAAGAATTGGTGAATCTATAGAAGACGCAGTAAAAGCAGAATTATTAGAAGAAGCAGGACTAATTGCTGATAAAATCGAAATAAAGGCTAACAAAGTAGCAAGTTCTGCGGGCTGTGTATCTGAAACTTGTACTATTGCATTAGCGCATATAAACAATAAAGAAACAATCCAAAAACCTATAGATGATAATGGAATAATTATTGACAGAGTTTGGATTAAAAAAAGTAAAGTTCACGAATGGCTCAGAGAAAAAGAGTCGCAAGGTTATGTTTTAACAGCACAAGCATTGGCAAGTTTATTTTATTTATATGAATAGGAGTAATTATGATTACTAAAGGAATTCGAGGCGCAATTACAGTAGAAGAAAACACTTCTGAAGCGATTGGAAGCGCTACTATAAAATTATTAAAAGAAATTATGGAACGCAATAATATTGAAACGAATTTAATTTCGCATGCAATATTTACCCTAACACCAGATTTGAATGCAGATTTCCCTGCAAAATACGCAAGAATTAATCTTAAGTGGAAAGATGTCGCAATGATGTGTTTTAACGAAATTGAAGTTCCGAACGCATTAAAAATGTGCTTAAGAGTATTAGTTGTTGTAAACTGTAGTGAGAGCTTTGAACCGGAATTTGTATACCTAGAGGGCGCAGAGAATTTAAGAAAATGAAGATTTTAATCGTAGATGACATAAAAGGCTGGCGTGACTATCATTCATACATAATGAATGAATTGTTTGAGAACACAGAGATTCAGACTGCAGAGTCGGCTCGTGAGGGATATGATAAGATTTTAGAAAACAATGAGATCCCTTTTGATATTATAATCACCGATATGCAAATGGAATCAGATTTTGAGCCGAAATATGCAGGCGAATGGTTTATTGAACAAATAAAGACTTTTAAAAATTATAAAAATACCAAAATTGTAATTATTTCTGCAGCTTATAATATCCCAACAATCGCAGAAAATTATGGAGTTGATTATATTAGAAAAGGAACAGCAAGAAGTTTTCCAGATGCGTATAATTTCTTAAACGAATAGAGCTCTAACAATTTGGCTTAATCGGCAAATAAACTTACCCCTATTTTATCTCAATCACACAAACCCCGTCGCCACCTTCAGCTTCTTCGCCAACTCTTGATTTTGCAACATAAGGTGAAGTTGATACAAATTCTCTTACCGCAGATTTTAATGCTCCTGTACCGTGACCGTGTATTACATAAACAGGTGAAAGGTTAGCTAAACTTGCCTCGTCTAAATAGCCCTCAAGTTCATCTAAAGCTTCTTCTACTCGTTTTCCACGCAAATCCAAAGTATTTGATACGTTGTATTTTTTAAGAGTAAATGTTTCCTTTTGATAATTAGGCAAAGTTGTTTTCTTAGCAAGTTCTTTATTAAACACAGCTAACTTGTCTTTCTTCACTTTGGTTTTTATCATCCCCATTTGGATAAATAGATTATCATTCTTATCAGGTAAAGAAAGAACTGTAACCTCTTGATTTAACTCTTTTAGCATTACCTTGTCATTAATATTTACCTCAGACCAATTGAGCTCTTGATAAGTTTCTTGCTCTTCAAAAGAAAATAAATCACCTCTAAATCCTTTTTCTAATTCAGCTAGCCTTGCATAAGAACGACGTGCTATTTTTTCAGATTTCTCTTGTCTTAGCTCTGTAAGAATTTCTTTTATCTCATCTTTTGCTTCTTCCAATTGAGATTCAAAACGATTTTTAATATTTTTCAATGTCTGCTTTTTGTCTTTTTTATGTTTTGACAATTCTTTCTCATAATGATTCTTTAATTCTTCAGCTTCCGCATTAAAAGCTTCAGCTTCTTTTAAATTCACATCAAGCTTTTGTTGGGTATCCTGCAAACGTTCAACAGCCAAAGCAGAGGGATCTCTATGCGTAACTAGGAGATCCTTAGCCTCATTTACTAAACTTTCAGATAACCCTAAATTTGCTGAAATAGAAATCGCATTACTTAAGCCAGGAATACCTATTATTAGCTTATATGTAGGTTTTAATGATTCCGAATCAAATTCCACCGATGCATTTTTAAAGCTTGGATTATTAAACTCCAAAGTTTTAAGTTCACCATAGTGAGTTGTTATAACAGAAGTTGCGTTTTTATTTAAAAGTTCTTTCAGAATCACTTCTGCCAAGATTGCACCCTCTTGAGGATCAGTTCCAGCACAAAGTTCATCAATTAAAACAAAAGTCTCAGAGTTAGCCTGATTTAAAATCGAAATAACATTTTTCATATGAGAAGAAAATGTTGACAAGCTTTGCAGAATGCTTTGTTCATCTCCAATATCAGCTAAAACATTTTCAAAGGGGTAAATGTATGCTTCAGCGCATGGTAAAAACAAGCCTGATTTCATCATCAAAAGAAATAGCCCAACAGTTTTTAGAGCAACTGTTTTACCACCTGTGTTAGACCCTGTAATTATAATAGATTTAAACTCGTCACCTATATAAAAATCATTTTCAACAATTTTATCAACATTACCGATTAAAAGCGGATGACGCATTGCTTCAATTTTTATAACCCTCTCTTTATTAATTATTGGTTCAATAGCTTGCGTCTTTACAGCATAACGAGCCTTTGCAAAATGAAAATCGATTTCTGCTATAATTTTTTCCGTACTTATTAAATGCTCGATATCTCTTCTTATTTCATTACTTAAAGAGGTCAAAATGCGTATAATTTCAGCATAAATTTTAGACTTAACTTCACGAATTTTGTTATTAATAGGAACAATTTGAGAGGGCTCAATATAGAAAGTCCTATTTGTTGCAGAAACATCGTGAACAATCCCTGATACTTTGCTTTTAGAAGATGCCTTTACTTGGAAAACAATTCTATCATCTCTCATTGTATAAATATTTTCTTGTAAATGAGACTGAAAATCAGGAGAATTCATCAAATCTCTAACTCTATCTTTTAATTGGACTTCTGTATCCTTTAAAGATGAATATAAACCTTTGAGTTCAGGATTTGCATCTTGCCTAACAGCAAGATTTTCATCAAAGGTATCAAAAATTTTGTCTTCTAAATCTTTATTTGTATAAATATGTTCAACTAAATTTATTAATTGAGACTCCGAGTTTAAGTTTTCTTTCAAAAAATTACGCACAAGCCTAAAGACACGCATAGATTTTGCAACATCGATGAGTTCTTCTTCGATAAAATATTCATTTTTCTCTCGTAAATTAGAGAAATTTAAAATTTTATCGACAGGAATATCGTCAATAAAATCAAGAATAGCCTTAGCGTCACTTGTATAATTCAACTCACGTTCAATATCAGTCTTTCTAACATATGGAGTTAGATCCAAGCAGAGCTGTTTTGACTGCTCTGTCTTGGCAAGCTTTGACATTTCAGCTAATACATTATCATATTCTAATGCTTTTTGTGATTTTTGGATAATTGACATATATTTGATTATAAATAATCAAAATATATGTGCAAGAATATGTTTCAACATAAAATGTATTATTAGTATTTAACGTATAAATATATATATTTTTTTTCGTTCTACTTTTCTTCTTCCTTTTATTTGCGAGGTAAAAGGAAGAAGAAAAGCTAGCAAAAGAAGAAGGAAAAGCACGCTTTTAACCGTTGGTCTCATCGATATTAATCGATTCGACAAAAGCTCTAACGAGCTTTTGGATTTAGAGTTAATCCACGTTATCTTTGATAACGTGCGTAGGCGTTTAATACCGCCGAAGCTAACTATAAAAACGTGTTTTCTTTCTTTTCTTTCGCCGTTTCTTTTCTTTCTTTGCCTCGTAAATAAAGAAAGAAAAGAAACGGCAATAATAAAATATAAACACTTAAATATAATAAATACCAATAATACATTTTATGTAAGATAAATGGCGGATTTCATAAGAAATCCGCCATTTTTAAATCACTTAAATTAGAATTCTTTTAAGAATTATAATTTAGAAGCAACCATTTTTGTAGTTTCAGCTAATCTTGTAGAGTAACCCATTTCGTTATCGTACCAAGAAACAACTTTAACCATGTTGTCACCCATTGTCATAGTCAATGCAGCGTCAACTGTTGAAGATTGAGAAGAACCGATGAAGTCAGAAGATACAAGTGGTTCTTCGCTGTAGCAAAGAACTTTGCCATCAGCTGCAGCTTTAAGAGCTGCGTTAACTTCTTCAACTGTTACAGGTTTTTCAGTTTCGAATACAACGTCAACTACAGATACGTCTGGAGTAGGAACTCTCATAGCGAAACCGTTCAACTTTCCTTTAAGTTCTGGAAGAACTAAAGCTACAGCTTTAGCAGCACCAGTTGTTGTAGGAACGATGTTAAGAGCACCAGCTCTAGCACGACGTGGATCTTTGTGTCCAGCGTCAAGAATTCTTTGGTCACCTGTATATGAGTGAACTGTTGTCATTAAACCTTTAACAA
>SUTX01000022.1 GCA_015152465.1 Cyanobacteria bacterium SIG31
TAGTTTTTATCATTTCAATTTAAAATGTCTGACAGAAAGAATTGAAAAACTTCCCCTTAATTTTCGCAAAATTGAAATTTTCAAAATATTTTGTCCGACATTTTCAATTTATTTTGACAAATTATAGTCTGACAGAAAGAATTGAAAAACTTCCCCTTAATTTTCGCAAAATTGAAATTTTCAAAATATTTTGTCCGACATTTTCAATTTATTTTGACAAATTATAGTAGGTAGAATTAACGAAAACCAAGACTCTATGTTTACTAAAGGTAAAAAAGTGTTTAATGTTATGTTCTCTATACCTGTAAAAAAACATATAGGTGGTAAGGCTGGTGTATACTTAGAAGCTGATACTAAAGAAGAGCTTATAGAAAAAATCAAACCATATATTGATTTACAAAATATAGCATATGATTTGAAGAGAGATAAAGATATAAAACCAAATCAAGCAAGGTTGAACGCTCTATGGGATAACGGTGATACTGCACTACAAGGAGCTATTATTGATATTACCATTGCAACTCAAGGTATAAGAAACCAAGAGCTTGAAATGAAGATATTAAAATCTGGTAACGTTGATCTAATTAATAAGTATTTTAATATTTATACTAAAAATGATACCCAACTCTATGACGATAAAGAATTTGCAATGGCTGTATATAATTTATGTATTGCAACTAAATTTGATTCTAATCAAATATCAAATTTAGATATGGTACTTAGAAAATACGAAGAATATCTTCCAAAAGAAGTGCAAAAAAATGTAAATAAGCAAATCCAAGCATGGCAGGATGCTGCTTATGCGGATATATATACCGTCACTTCTGGTGATAAGTTGCACAATATAATTATAAATTATGTTAAACGCAAAAATAAAAACAATGGAGCTATAACTGAAACTAAGATTTCACAATATTTAAGTAACAATCTTCGCGATATATGTAAAAAATTAGATATTCAGCTAGGTGATGATGGTAAAACTCCAAAATTAAAGGTTGGTCAAAAACTCGACCTAACAAAATTAGATGATATTGATTTTGCAGCGGTTAAGATTACTTGGACGCCTGAACAACCTTGGATAAAAAGACAAGTAGATAAAATAAATTTTGATTATTTAAACGATTCTATTATCTATCATAAATAACTTTATAATAAATGGCTCATAGTTTATAGGTCGGGTTTATAACCCGACTTATTTATTTTACAGGCTTATAAGCACAGAGTAACAAAATATTTCCCTCCCCAAAACTTTCAGGGTCGAGGAGGGTTTATTTTTAGCTTATTTATCTTTGTGTTATAATCATAGAAAATTCAATACGAGGAAACACGGGTGAAATTCCCGGACTGTACCGCAGCAGTTAAAGTCTGAATGCTCAGGGGCAAATTGATATATGAGCCCCAGTTAAATCATAAGCTACGAGTTATAGCTTTGATTGAGTCTTCTTTTGTTGCGGTCAAAGTAGCAAAGGAAGTTTTTTATTGGCAACACAAGTACCAAATGTTAATCAAGTAAAACCTGGAATGTGTCCGCATGGATTGCCTCCTGGAGCTTGTCCTATTTGTTCTAAAATGGCTGGTGGAAGCGGACTCCGTGCTGGGGAAAGGCCTCAAAAGCCTGGCGAAATGAGTTATCATCAATGTGTAATGATAGGCAATATGATGCGTGCTCGTGAGTTGGCTGAAAAGCGACATCTACAAAATTTAGAAAGCCGAGCAGAAGCTTTAAAAACGTTTTATTCCAATATGGACAAACTTTCAGAAAAATTGCAAGCTTTTATTCAACAAGTTTCAAGTAATATATTGCTTAAGCCGATAGCATTTGTCATTCAAATTTCTGCTCTACCCCTAGTAAATCTAGTAAAGAATTTGCCAATAATGATTTCAAATATTATGGATAAAATATCTATTATTAAAGAAAAGTTCATAGATATTATGGACAAGCTTAATGCGATTTTTGGTGAAGCAAAAGCGTTTATAGAAAAGAAAGTTTCGGAATTCGTTAATTCATTAAAAACTAACTTTGGCAACCTTTTTAAAATCTTTAGAAAACATAATGCTGATGATGAAGATACTAAGATTGACGATGATAAAAAGATTTTTAATATGAAAACAATTTTACATAAGATAATAAGAAAGAAAAAAGAAAATGACAGGGATAATAAAGATAAACAATGATGCTGAATCTAGACGGATTCAAAGAAATATGACAGACACGCAAAAGCGTAACTCTAACAATATAAAAGAGGGAAAACTCGTCAATGCTTTTGTTAAAGACCCAAATTTATCTTTAGATGAAACTTTGGATACTCTTGTAATATCCCAAAATAAAATTGAATTACCTGCAAAGCTAACAGAAAAAGAAGAAAAAAAAGATAAAAGCCTTTATTACATTGCAGGTGCATCTGTAGGGACAATGGGATTAATTGGCGGGTTTACTCATATGATGAAAAACTTTGCTCAAAAAAAGTTTGAATCATCGCAAGAGTTTTTACTTCCAGGAATAACAAGAAACCATTGTATTAATGATGAGGTGCATCAAAGCATTTTTTCAATGATACAATCACCAAATCGGAGAACAATTTTATCAGCTGTTGGGGTAATAACGCTTGGTGCAATGGCTTTTTTAGCAAAAACTTTTATTGACGGCTATCGTGATGTTTGGATAAAACGTCAAGAAGCTGATATTCAAAAAAATCTTCAAGAAAATTTGATTGCTGTTGAAACTCAAGCTTTCTCAGGAAAAATACAAATAATCCGAAGTTTATTAGCTTCAAAAGCTAAAAATCTTAGCGAAGCATTGCAACCTACTTTTAAGGGAAAACCGCAAACTGAGGAGAAAAAACAAAACCCTGGTTTACTTGTTTTAGCTGGCTTAACGTTAACAGGAATTTTAGCCTTAGGATATTTTTCAATGCGAAATATTAGAAAGAGTGAAGAACTAATAAAAAATGGGTTAAAAAATACTCGTGAGGGATTAGAAAATGTTATTAAAGACTTTAATAATGGTGTAAAAATACAAAATATTGAAGCACATAATGGACAAATTCTATCTGGGAAAGAAGCTTATAAGCATTTAATCGAAAATATGCTTGAATCAATTTATGCAAAGCCACAAGAAATCGAAGATTTTGTGAATAAAATGAATTTGTCTACAGCAGAAAAAGAAGAATTTATAAAATATTTGAAAACCTCAATGAACCAAGCTACGGAAAAAGTTAATAGTGCAATTGGTGGTTCGGGAAGAAATAAAATAACATATTTTTCACATGTAAATGATTATTTATCTTTCTTCTATGATTGGCTAATGAACCCTAAAAATCCTCAATTTAAGAACCTATTCTTTGGAATTTCAGGTATATCTGCACTAGCTTATGGTGGAAAGACAGTATCTGAAGCTATTAAAGATGTTCAAGTAAAAAAATATTCTGCTGAAGTTGAATTGGATTTGCAAAGACGTCTTGTTGCGACAGAGCTAAGAAATTTTAAAGCTAAAAAAGACTCCGCTATCGAACCTTTATGTGAGGAATTTTTTATACAGAAATCAAGAGGCAAATCGCCAGATGAACTAAAAGTTATGGCAGATAATATACTCTTTGAAATCAAAAATGGCCCACCGTTTGTTTATAGCTAAGAATTACGCCTTCCATGAACGGAGAAGGTTGGGATGGGGTGAATTACACCAGAACCTCTTTTTCATTCTTGTAAATAACGTAACCTAAAGGTGCTTTTGGTGGTTTTTTAATAAATTTGCGTTTTGTATAAATCACGCCAATTTTTGATGGCTGAGTTGCTGAGGAATATTCTCTGGCAAGTTTGCAACACTCAAAAATGGTTGCCTCGTCAGGTTCTGTTTCCCTAACTTTCAACAAAACGTGAGAGCCAGCACAAAGTCTGGTATGAAACCAATAATCTTCATCTTTAGAAAGTTTTGAAATAATATAATCATTTTGTTTATTATTTTTTCCAACAAAGACTTCAAAGCCATTAATATCAAGCTTGAGCAATGAATGTTCCCTCTCCAAGGGACTCTGCCGAACAAAACGATTAAGTATCGTTTTGTGAGAGGTCGGTTGGAGATAGGGCTGAACGATGCCGAGCTCACTTTTTATTTCTTCAAGCTCTTTTAAGTTTTCAGCTTTTTCGATACTATACAAAACATTTTCCAAATAATCTCGTTCTATTTCAAGTTCAGCAAGCATTTGTTCTGATTTTTCTTTAGTTGTCTTAGATTTCGTATAAAGCTTGAAATATCTTTGAGCATTCTCGTTTAAAGTCTTTGTCTCGTCAAGTTCAATAACTATATTTAGCCCCGTAAAATAATTCTTTACTTCTATAGATTTTGAATAATCTTTTTTTTGATAAAGATTAGCAGTTAAAAGCTCGCCATAAAGCTTATATTCTTCTGTTTTATCTCTTTTTTTTAGAAGCTGTGTGATTTTATCAATAGAATTTTTAACCCTCTTTAACTTTGGAGTCACTATTTCTGTTAAACTACATTTCCCCCCTTTAATATTTATACCCTCTTGAATGGTAGCAAAGTAACTATCTAAATTCTCGTTAAGAGGTAAATTGTTATCAAAGGTTTTGTAAAGAGGAATACCTTCAAATTTATTTAGAGCTAGAGGTGGATAAATATATATTTGACCTCCTTGAAGTTCTCTATAACGACTTTTTTCTGGGCCAACATTATGAGCACAACCAATTATAACTTTTGTCTCTCTATCATAAAGAATTACGTTTGAATGTTTTCCCATTAATTCAACACAGAGACAAAGAGAACGCTTTTGTGAGAACTCATCCATTGTCTCAAAATGAAGCTCTAGAATTCTTTCATCTTCAATAACGCAAGCGTCAGAAATTTTGCACCCCTCTAAGTATTTCCTTAAAAGCATACAAAACATAGGTGGTTGTTTAGGTATACTTATTCCTCTGCGTTCTTCATTTTCTTTTGATATAAAAGCAACGTGATAGAATTGCGGATTAATATTTATATAGAATTTCCTACTTTCACCATTATTCCTTAGTTGAAAAATAAAATCTTTGCGGGTTGGTTGTTGAATTTTTTGCAACCGAGCACCGATAAAGAAATCAATATTTTCTTCAAAAAAAGCTTGTAGTGTTATGTAGTCAATATTTTGCATAATTTTATAAAACTAGGGTGCGTCGTTTAACGCACCGCTAATTATTCTTAATTTACCTCTTTACCCCTATTTCAAAGATTCAATCAAATCTTTTATTACATTCTCTTGAATTGTTAACTCTTCAATTCTTGCATTAGTTTGATCAACTAACTCTTTAGGCGCATTCGCAACAAATTTTTCGTTCTTCATTCTGCCTAATAGAGAATTCTTTTCGTTAGTTAGCTTTTCAAGTTTCTTTTCTTGACGTTTAACTTCAGCCTCTAAGTCGATTAAATCTGCAAGAGGAACGATTAGTTTAGAAGTAGAAACAACAGCTGTTGCTGATTTTGGAGGAACAGGCGCGTTCATTTCAGCATAGCTTATGTTGTTTACTTTAGCTAATCTTTTAATATATGATTCGATTGCTTTAAAGATTTCCTTTTCTCTACCTTCAGCTCTTACTTCAACATCAACAGTTGCAGAAGTTGAAATATTAAAGCTTTGTCTTACGTTTCTTAACGAAGTAATTGTTTGAAATACTAAATTCATTTCTTCAGCTTCCTTAGTATAAGCTAGTTCAGCTTCATATACTGGGAATTTAGAAACAATAATTGCAGATTCTTCCTTAGCACCTGGGATTAACTGCCATACACTTTCTGTAATATGTGGCATAATAGGGTGCAACATTCTTAATGACATATCAAGAACATATCTCAATACACGTTGAGTGTTTGCTTTTAACTCAGGATCTTGAAGTTGAATCTTAGCAATCTCAACATACCAGTCACAATATTCGCTACGGAAGAAATCATATAATGCGTGAGCGTTTTCACCGATTCTGAATGTCGACATATTTTCATTAACCAATTTAGCAGTTTCATTCAATTGGTTAAGTATCCATTTATCGACAAGAGTTAATTTATCCTTATCAATAGGCTTATCGTCAACACCCTCAAGGTTCATAAGCACGAAACGTGAAGCATTCCATAATTTGTTAGCAAAGTTTCTTCCGTATTCAAATCTTTCGTCAGAAATCTTGATATCTTGACCACCATAAGTACAAAGTGATGTCATTGTGAATCTTAAAGCATCACAGCCATATTTTTCAATAATTTGAACAGGATCAATTGTGTTACCTTTAGACTTAGACATTTTTTGTCCTTTTTCGTCTCTGATTAGCCCGTGAATATAAACAGTTGAGAACGGAGCTTTGCCAGTAAATTCTAAGCCCATAGTAATCATTCTTGCTACCCAGAAGAAAATAATATCAAAACCAGTTACAAGAGTTGTTGTAGGATAGAATTTTTTGAAATCATCCGTTTCAGAATTAGGGAATCCCATTGTTGAGAATGGCCATAATCCTGATGAGAACCAAGTATCAAGACAATCACTATCTTGAACATAGTTTGCGGGATCTGGATTTTCCTTTGCTACCACCATTTCACCTGTTGTTTTATGGTAATAAGCAGGAATTTGATGTCCCCACCAAATTTGGCGAGAAATACACCAGTCACGGATGTTTTCCATCCATCCTAAGTAGTTCTTTTCCCATCTTTCTGGAATAAATTTAATTCTACCATCTTTTACAGCTGCGATAGCTTCTTTGGCAAGTGGTTCCATTTTAACAAACCATTGCTCAGAAAGAAGAGGTTCAATTGTTGTATTACAACGTTGACATTTACCAACATTGTGTTCGTGATCCTTTATTCTCAATAAGAAGTTGTTGTAGCTTAACATTTCAACAATTTTCTTACGAGCTTCGTATCTATCTAGGCCGTGGTATTCTTGAGGAACTTCGCCACAAGCTTTCATTTTACCTTCTTCATCAATAACCCAAATTGGAGTTTGATTATGACGTTTACCAACTTCATAGTCATTTGGATCGTGTGCTGGAGTAATTTTAACAGCACCAGTACCAAATGATTTGTCAACATATTCATCCGCAATAATTGGGATTTGACGTCCGCTAAGCGGAATCATAACTTTTTTACCAATAAGTTCTGAATATTTTTTATCACTTGGGTGAACTGCAATACAAGTATCACCAAACATTGTCTCAGGACGAGTTGTTGCAACAATAATTGCACCAGCTTCGCCAACTAATGGGTAAGAAATTTCCCACATATGTCCTTGTTCTGTTTCGTACTCAGTTTCAATATCAGAAATTGCTGACATACAGCGAGGACACCAGTTTACAATATAAGCACCTTTGTAAATTAAACCTTTATTGTAAAGAGTAACAAAAACTTCTTTAACTGCATCAGAACAACCTTTATCGAAAGTGAATCTTTCTCTTGAGCGGTCAAAAGACGCACCTAATCTTTTGAATTGATTCAAGATAGCTGATTTGTGTTCATTAGCCCATTCCCAAGTCTTTTCAACAAATTTTTCACGGCCTAAATCGTGACGAGTCAAGCCTTCTTTCATCAACTCTCTTTCAACAACGTTTTGAGTTGCAAGACCTGCGTGGTCAGTTCCTGGAAGCCAAAGAGCTTCATAGCCTGCCATTCTATAATAACGAGTTAAGATATCTTGAAGAGTCCCGTCTAATGCGTGCCCCATATGAAGAACGCCTGTAACGTTTGGAGGCGGAATGACGATTGTATGTGGTGGTTTGTTTGATTTAGCATTTGCTTTAAAATACTCACCATCCTCCCAGAATTTGTACATTTTTTCTTCAGTTGATTTTGCATCATAAACTGTAGGCAAATCTTCAATTTTTATCTTAGTTTCCATAATTATCCTCTCTATTATTTCAGCTAACTAAATTTTATCACAAAGAAAGCTTTCAGATGACTTATATTAAAAAATTGTTATAATAATTATTATTATGAAAAAAATATTATTGATGATACTAATGTTATTTTTTGTCCAAGCCTCTAATGCAGAAGTGTTTGAGGCCGGTGTTGCAATTGAACATGTACCAAAAGCTTTATATGGTAGTTGGAGAGTATCAGCAAAACTTGATAAAACAAATGCTCATTCAATATTTAAGCCTCAAAGCCTTGATTTTTGGAGTTTATCAAGAGTAGGTGATGTAATTGAACTAGACAATCCAATGACAGGTGCTACAGCCGAAGTTTTAGTTCAAACTGTTGAGGGAAATATAATCGTTTTTTCTAAAAAATCACCTTATGACGGAAATAAGATTCTTACGGATACAGTCACAATAAGATTAAATGGAAATGAATTTAGTGGAATAAATAGTCTAGTGCTTGAAACTTTTTCCCTAATTGACAAACGATTAATAAAAACTCAAACCGCAACATACCATATTAAAGGGGAAAAAATTGCTGGGGAAAGTGTTATAGAAACGTCATCTATTGAAGAGATACAGCCTTAAATAATGCTTTTCTTCAAACGTTCTGTCCTGTTTTCGCTTAATAAATTTTTAAGCTTCATAATAGCTTGAGCGTGAAGTTGAGAAACTCTTGATTCAGAAATGTTTATAGCATCTCCTATTTCTTTTAATGTCATGTTTTCGTGATAGTAAAGCACCATAATAGTTCTTTCTCTTTCAGGTAAACGTTTCAAGGCTCCCTCCAATTCTTTTTTTACATCTTTTTCTTCAAGCTGTTCATGAGGGGCAAGAGTGTGGGAATCTTCTATTGTGTCAATGATTTCTATGTCGCCATCTGCGGCACCTTTTTTGTCATATATTGATGTGATTGTCGTATCGTCAGCAAGTATTTGTTCTACCTTTTCCTTTTCTATACCTAAGTAGTTTGCAATCTCGGAATTAGTAGCAGATCTACCAAATTGTTTTTTTAATTCATCTTGTGCTTCTTTAACATCTCGAATTTTTCTCCTAACACTTCTTGGTAAGAAGTCTTGTGAACGTACTTTGTCGATGATGTTTCCTCTTATACGAACTAAAGCGTAAGTTTCAAATCTAGCTCCCATTTTTGGTGTGTATTTTTCAACAGCGTCGATTAGACCTTCAATACCATAGCTTGATATATCCTCATACGAAAAAGTAGGAGGAAGAGCTACTTTTACACGCCCTACAACGTATCTGGTAAGATAAATGTATTGTAAAATTAATTCATCTCTTAGAGCTTTGTTGTCACGATTAGCAAAATAGCGAGACCAAAGGTCTGCCAACTCTTCGTTAGAAGCACGTTTTATTTTATTGTATGTAGAAAAATCTAAATTCTGTTCCATCCCACTTTGCCCAAAATCATGACATTATTTATTTTATCTTTTTTAGAAAAAATCTCATCGTATGTTTGTATGAAATTAAAAAAAAATATTAAACTTGGGATATAAATACTAAAATAATATAGCCCAAAGTTTTTACTTTGGGCTATATTAAAATTGATAAATGTTTGTTATTTAAATTGTTCTAAGAAACGTTTATCGTTATTAAAGAACAACCTTATATCGTCAATTGCGTATTTTAGCATTGAAAGTCTTTCAACCCCCATACCGAAAGCAAAGCCAGAATACACATCAGGATCAATACCTACTCCTCTGAGTACATTGACATCTACCATGCCACAACCGAGAACTTCTAACCAACCTGTTCCACTACAAGTTCTACAACCTTTTCCTTGACACATTATGCACTGAACGTCAACTTCAGCTGAAGGCTCAGTAAATGGGAAAAAGCTACTTCTAAATCTTGTAGGACGAGATGTGCCAAAGTACATTCTAATGAATTCATTCAATACACCTTTTAAATCACCGAATGTAATATCTTTATCAACATAAAGCCCTTCTATCTGGTGGAAAAAGTTATTTTTACGAGCGTTGACATTTTCATTCCTGTAGACTCTTCCAGGAGCAATAACTTTGATTGGAGGTTTCTGGTTTTCCATTACATGTATTTGGGCACCTGAAGTCTGGCTTCTTAACACAACATTTGAAGCTAATTTTGCATAAAATGTATCTTGAACATCTCTCGCAGGATGATCTTTAGGTACATTTAGCATATCAAAATTGTAGTAGTCTGTTTCAACTTCCGGTGATAAACCAGATTCTACAACAGAGAATCCCAAGTTTTGAAAAATTGTTACAATTTCATTTGTTGTTTGGGTAAGTGGATGTATTTTACCCATTGGAGTAGATTTCCCAGTCAAAGTTATATCAATTCTATCTTTTTGAAGTTTCTCATTCATTTCTTTTTGATAAAAAGCATCATGTTTAGCTTTTAATAAAGCCTCTAAGTCTTCTGTAATTTGGTTAGCAAAGGCTCCGACCGTTCTTTTCTCTTCGTCGGTTAAGTCTTTTAAGCCCTTTTTAATAGAATTAAACTCACCTTTACGGCTTAAATATTTTAATCTAATTTCATCAATATCACTAATTGATTGAGCTTTTTCAATATCAGATTTTGCTGAATTGTAAATATTTTCTAATTGTAATTTCATTTTTTCTCTCCAAAACTCTTGTTAATTGAAATTATACTACAAATTAAATTTATGTTATACTTTATCTATGAATAAAAAGATTTTAATTATAGGAAATTCCGCAGGAGCTTACGCTTTAGCGAGGGCTTTTTCAAAAAAACACGAAGTATTTGTACTTCCAGGAAGTGATACAATTAAAGAATTTGCAACCTGCGTTGATATAAGAGAAGATTCCGTTACAGAAATTCTAGAATTTGTTTTAGAAAATGGAATTGATTTAACTGTACCTTTCTCTGCTAAATCAATTAACTCTTCCTTGACAGAAATCTTGACTAAAAATAATCAATCAATATTTGCGCCAACACAAGATTCCGCAAAAATTGTGTTTGACAAGGCTATGGCGAAAAAGACTTTATATAAATTAAGAATCCCTACGCCAAAATTTGGTGTTTTTGAAAAACAAAATATGATTATAGATTATATAAAAAACACCAAAGTTCCTTTTGTCTTAAAAACAAATGAACCATCTAGTGCTGTCATATTAACATCTCAATTGTCTGCTAAGCCTATTATTGATTCATATTTTGCACAAAAGTCTCAAAAAGTTGTTGTTGAAGACTATGTATGGGGAACACCTTTTTGCTTTTATACAATTACAGATGGCTATAAAGCTCTACCACTAGGCTCTTCTATTATCTATAAACATTCCTTAGAGGGCGATGGTGGACAACTTACAAGTGGAATGGGGGCTTGCGTCCCTAATTACAAGCTATCTATAGATAATGAATATTTTCTAATGGATAATGTAATATATCCGACAATCGAATTTTTAGAAATGAATGGCTCTCCATATGTCGGAATACTTGGTGTTAATGGTATACTCTCAGAAGATGGAAGCTTACAGGTTTTGGGATATAATTCTTTTCTCCATGATTGTGATTGTGACGCTATTCTTGAATTAATTGATGCAGATTTATATGATTTATTTAATTCTTGTATTATTGGTTCCTTTAGTGATGAAATCGATTTAATACCTCAAAAAGATCTCTCTGCAACATCACTTGTTATTACATGCAAAAATAAAGAAAATAATCAGAATATTATTGAGGGTTTAGACTTAATTGATGATGATATAAAAATATCTTTTTATCCAACTGTAATTAAAAATAAATATCTTGAGTATGAAGCAAATCAATGCGGAGTACTTGTTTTGACTTCTATTGCAAGGACTGTTTCAACATCTACTGCAAATGTTTATGAGGAAGCACAAAATATTAAATTTAACGGGATTTCATATCGAAAAGACATCTGTAAGCCTTTGAGAACAATGGATTAACCGTTTTGTAACAATTTCTTAATATTTTGAATAAAAAAAGGCAATTTTTTAAAATAGAAATACTTTATATATACATAAGACACAAAAAGTATAGAGAATAGAGTATAAAAAAGGAGTATCTTACTATGGCAAGAGTATTGATTTCAATGCCTGAAAGTTTTTTGGGCAAAATTGATGAGGTAGCGGATTTAGAAAGCAGATCACGTTCAGAATTGATTCGTGAAGCATTGAGAAGCTATATCTCACGCAGTCAAGTTAGAAATACAGGATTAGCAGATAAAAATGCTAGAATCCTTGAGGCGCTACTGGATTAGCGAGATTGGGGAGGGGTAAACGTAGTTACCCGACCTAAAGTCAGCTAATTATGGTTATCCCGGAAGGGCAACCTTCCAAAGGCGAGGAGAAAACACGAGAGAAAAGGAAAAGAAAAACACGAATGCTCTTAAGAGCGAGGAATGACATTTTTTAACAACAACCATCGGAATTCAATCTGTATCGAATTCCGTTTTTTTTGTGCTACGCACGTAGATAATTGTCCCGCTAAGAGGCAAAGCTATTTAATTTTACGTAACACTACAAACCCGCTAGTGGGTAAAATCTACCAACTTAAGATATTTACCCCGCACGTAGATAATTGTCCTGCTAGAGACTATTAACTTAATTATTCCAGCACTCATATACTAATTGACATGCTTTTCAATTAGCGTTAAGCTAGCATTATACGGGAAGAGGTTATGAAAAATAAGGGGTTCATATTACATTTTAGCCTAATTTTACTGGGAGTTCTTTTTTATTTTGTTGCAAACTTTCAACGTATTGCAGTACCTGGTGCAATTTTTGATATTTTAGAACAGGAACTTTCTGTGGGTGCACCCCAAATAACAGCTTTTGGCGCTATTTTTATGTATATTTATGCATTTACACAATTACTTAATGGCGTTTTTGTTGATAGATATGGTGGTTATAGAGTAATGTTTGCAGGCTCAATAATAATGGGGCTTGGTTGTTTGATTTTTCCTTTATCTTCAAATCTTGTTGTAATGTATTTCTCAAGAGCTTTGTTAGGTCTTGGAGGAAGTATGTTTTACCTAAGTTTAATCAAAGAACTTGGAAATTTATTTTCAGAGAAAGATTTTGGCATTGCTTTATCTGTAATGCTTTTTATTGGATATGCTGGAGGTATAGCCGCTAACGCCCCTTTTGTATTTGCAATGAAATATATAGCTTGGCGTGATATTCTTTTAATCATTGCTGGAGTTGTTTTAGTCTCTGCAATAGCATATTTATTTATACTCCCAAAAGCTCAGTTAAAGAATATTAATAAAGGGGTGACCCTTAGAGCCTTGCCTTTTAGACTTGTGCTTCATAAAAAACACAATAGGAACCTTTATAGTTTTGCATGTTGTAATTTTGGTATCTCGTACGTTATACAGACTGTTATTGGCAAAAAGTTTTTGGAAGACTTTTGTTCAATGACCTCAGGGAAGGCTGCAACTGTTCTCTCTGTAATGGCGATAATTGCTGCGGTGTTTAACATTATAAATGCTTCTCTTTGTAAAATGTGCCATAACCATAGAGTGCTATTCTTAAAAATAGCTTCTATTATAACCTTTGTATCTTTATTCATAATATGTTTATTAATTTGGTTTGATGTTAAGTCTATGCTTATTCCTGTTATCTTTTGTGTCCTTGCTGGTAATGCGAGCTTGTCATCACTTCTTGTGCCTGTGTTACATATGACAAACTCTAAAATGACATCTGGCACTGCTGTAAGTATATTAAATTTTGGGTTTTTTATGATGGTTGGTTTTTTAGGAACCCTTACTGGCTATGTATTAAACGTATTTGAACCTGAAAGAATTAATAATACACTCGTTTATAACAATAATTCTTATTTATTACTATTCTTTATTTTCTTAATTTTAAGTGTTTATGAAGTGTACAAAGCAGGAAAATTATCTAATAAATATTAATATATGTAAAGTTATGCTTGCTTTAATATCTACTTGGTGATATACTCCGATATATCAACTAACAAAATAAACGGAGTGTGTGTCATGACAAAAATATTACCCCTTACTAATAGTTATTCTTGCTTGAGCAAAAATCTTAAAGCTCAATCGCAAAAAATAATTAAAAACCCTAAAATAAAATCAAATGTGTTAAAAGCACAATTGGTAGCTTTAGCGACATTAGGTGCTTCAATGCTTACAGGATGTTATAAAGCAGATGTAGTAGAATACAGTAAGGATTATGCATATAGTAATGCAGATAATGTTGAAAAGGTTACTAATTCGACCCATAACTATGTAAACTTGTCTTCTAAAGTTAATAATGCGATGAATTTCCTTGGATTATTAAAAGAACCTGCTAAAAGTATCTATGAAGTTAGGACTTTCAGTTTTTATGATGATGCTGATGGTGAATATTATTTTATGCCTACTTATAGAAGTAATGAATATATGACATTAAGTCAGGTTAGTATAAAAAACAAAACTAATGGTAAAGAGTTCAATTTGACAGTTAAGCCTGCTGAAGTTGGGTTTGATGTTATAAAAGAAGATAATAAAAATAATATCGTTAGTATTAACAGGTATGTACAAGAGGATGATAAACTTGTTGAATACAAAAATGTAGATGGTGTATTTATTGAAAATTCTAAATTATATCCAAATGAAGAGAATGGTTTTGTTCAAGAATTTGCAAATGGCGAAATGAAAGTTTATGGAAATATCACAAATAATGGAAACTTGCCTCAAAAAATTGATTTTGAGGTTGGTGTTGCTGGCTGGAATAACAATAATATTTTCTAGACTACATTATCAAATTTTTTAGTATTTCAATAACAATGGTTTTGAGTTCTTCGAAGCCATTGTTATTGTTTATAACATAATCTGAAAGCTTTTCTTTGTTTAATTCTTCTTGTGCATTAATACGTTTTTCAGCTTCTTCTGAAGAGAAATTATTGCGTTTAATTAATCGTGTTTTTCTAATATTTTTTTTAGCTGTAACATAAATTATTTTATCAAAAAGTGTATTAAATCCTGATTCAAAGAGTTGTGGAACTGATACAAAAACAACTTCAAAATTTTGATTAAAGATCTTTTCGAGCTCTTTTTTTACTTGCGGATGTATAATTGCTTCTAACTCTCTTAATTTTTCTATATCTGAAAATACAATTTGTGCAATTGCCTTTCTATCATTTGTGCCGAAGAGTGATTTTATGTTTTCAGACTGGGCTAAAATCTCATGTGCAATTTTATCAGTATCATAAACCATATAACCCTGTTCTTGTATGATATTTTCAACAGTGGATTTTCCCGCTGCTATGTTTCCAGTAATTGCAATTTTAAGCATTCTTTTCTCGTCTAATTTTAGCTAAATAACCTTTTAGTTCTTTTACATGTTTAGGCTTCATTAATTTAATTTGTCCTTTTTTTAGACCCTCTATCGTAATTGTGCCGTGCTGTACTCTTTTTAATGAAATAACTTCGTAGCCAAGTTTTGCAAACATTTTACGAATTTGTCGGTTTATTCCTTGATATAAAACAACCTGAAGAGTCGAAGCTTTATTAGTTAGTTCTATAGGTAAAACTTGAGCGTAAGCAATCTTTTTTTCTCCAGTATCAGTCTCAATTTCGATACCATTATACATTTTTTCACCCTCTTCTGGTGAGAGCTTTCCGTTAATATTGACTATATATGTTTTAGGAACTTTTATTGATGGATGAGTCATTTCGTTTATTAATTCGCCATCGTTAGTCATAATTATTAGTCCTGTGGAGTCTTTGTCTAATCTGCCAACTGGTTTTAGTTTTGATAATTCGGGAGGAATTATGTCGTAAATTGTTTTACGTCCTTTTTCATCTTCTGAAGTTGTAATATATCCAGCAGGCTTATAGAACCTGTAGTATTCTAATTTAAGCGGCTTTAATAATTTGCCTTCAACAGAGACCTTGTCTTTTGGACCAACTTGAAAGCCCAATTCTTTTACAATACGACCATTAACAACAACATCACCGTTTTCTATATATTCGTCTGCTTTTCTACGAGAGCAAAAGCCAGATGATGCTATAAATTTATTTAATCTTTGCATTATTCCATAGCCTCTTCTAGTTTAATCTTTAGTTGTTCTGGTATTCTGCGATATAACTTGCCTTGATTATTTACAGCGACAACATCGAAATCCGCAAGAATATATGTTAATCCTGTTTCTTTGTTTTTTATAGATTGTGAAAATGTAACACACAAAGGTGTAAGTTTTGAAATCCAAGTTTCAACAATGAGCACATCATTCAACTTTGCAGAAGCTTTAAATTTAACATTCATGTTTGCTACAGGTAGCGCAATGTCTTGTTTCACAAGTTCTGCAAGATTAAATCCTAAAGCTTCTGAGAAATCACAACGCCCCTTTTCAAGCCAACGAAGATATGCACCGTGCCAAACAACACCATAGGCATCAGTATCAGCATAATATATATTTGTCTCAAAAATATTTTTCATAACTACTCCTTTAATGTATAATCTAATTGTACCATAAGGGTTAAATATTAGGATATATAATAGGAGTTTATTATGAAGTTTTTACACACAATGATTAGAGTTAAAGACATTGAAGCATCTCTAAAGTTTTATACAGAAGTGCTTGATATGGAACTTGACCATAAAAAAAGGCTTGATGATTGCTGGTTGTATTTTTTGAACGATAAAGAAAAAACTTGTCAGATTGAATTGACTTATAATGATGATACCCCTGAAAAAGGTTATAACGTTGGTACTGGCTTTGGTCACTTTGCCTTTGCCGTTGATTCGCTTGATGAATTTACAAAAAAAATTGAAAAGCTTGATTATAAATATCTATATGAACCGTTTGATTTAAATGGCAAAGGTACTAGAATTGCTTTTATTCAAGATCCAGATGGTTATGAGATTGAGCTTATAGAAAAAGTAGTTTGGTAGAATATTTTTCAATAAAATATTATATTTGATTAAAACTAAAAGAGCTTTGTTTGTAAAACAAAGCTCTTTTAAAATTTTCTTAAAGTTTTTAAAACTTTATAGATTAGTCATCCGCATGACCAGCTGTTCCAAGAACGTCTCTCATTTTGTGCATAACCATTTCTTTAACAGCTGTTCTTCCTGGTCCCATATACTCACGAGGGTCAAATTTTTCAGGATGTTCTACAAAGAATTCTCTGATTGTAGAAGTCATTGCTAATCTTAAGTCAGTATCGATGTTAATCTTAGCAACACCGTGTTTAGAAGCGTATGCAAGCATTTCTTCTGGAACGCCTTGAGCGTTTGGTAATTTACCACCGAATTGGTTACATTTAGCAACAAATTCAGCAGGAACTGAAGATGAACCGTGAAGAACGATTGGGTAATCGCCAAATCCAGCTTCTTTAAGAGCATCTTTAATTTCTTTTAATCTATCAAAGTCTAATTTAGCTTCACCAGCAAATTTGTAAGCACCGTGTGAAGTACCAATAGCGATAGCTAATGAATCACAACCAGTTCTCTTAACGAATTCAACAGCTTCTTGAACGTTAGTATATTTAGCATCTTTAGCATCAACGTTAACGTCATCTTCAACACCAGCTAATTTACCAAGTTCAGCTTCAACTGAAACTCCTCTTTCGTGAGCGTATTCAACAACTTTTTTAGTTACTTCAACGTTTTCTTCGAATGAGAATCTAGAACCGTCGATCATAACTGATGAGAAACCACCGTCGATACAAGCTTTACAAATTTCGAAGTCTGCACCGTGGTCTAAGTGTAAAGCAATAGGCACTGTAGTAGTAGCCAAAGCTGCTTCAACCAATTTGATTAGGTAAGTTTGGTTAGCGTATTTTCTAGCTCCTGCTGAAACTTGAAGAATGATTGGTGATCTTGTTTCTTCTGCAGCTTCTGCAATAGCTTGTAAAATTTCCATGTTGTTAACATTGTAAGCACCGATAGCGTATCCGCCAGCTAATGCTTTTGCGAACATTTCTTGTGTTCCAACTAATTTTCTTTCACTCATTTGAGTTCTCCTTCTTTGTAATAGTTCAGAGGTATAAACCTCAATACATTGTCAAAATTACTACAAAGATAACTCATTTGCAACTTTTGAAAATATTTACCCCTAACCCTCTTGTTGATAAGCCCAAGCAGAATGATTATGGATACTTTCTAGAGATTCACATTCTACTTCAAAAGAATCTATTTTATCATCATTTCTAAGCATCAAAACGACATCCCGAAGAACATCTTCTACAAATTTAGGATTGTCATAAGCATGCTCAGTTACAAATTTTTCATCCTCACGTTTTAATAATGGATAAAGTTCAGAAGATGCTGTTTTTTCAATAGCAGAGACCAGATCTTCAATCCATATATGTTCATCTTCAGGATAAGTGACTTTTACAGAAACTATCGCACGTTGGTTGTGAGCTCCATAATTAGAGATTTCTTTAGAACAAGGACAAAGAGTGGTAACCGGAACTTTTACACCAAGGAAGAATCTATATTCTTCGTCTTCATCTTGCCAGTTTTCTAAGAGAGCTTCAAAAGTACAGTCATAGCACATCGGTGCAGAAATCCCTGTTACAGGCGATTTTTTATCAATAAAATATTTAAAATCAAATTTTAGATATGCAGACTTTGCGTCTAGCTTTTCTACCATAGCTTCAACACAATCTTTTAAGTCAAGAGTCTTTTTACCTCTCCATTCATTTAAAACCTCAACAAAGCGAGACATATGTGTACCTTTATAATGAGCAGGCAACGTTACGCCGCAAGTCGCAGAAGCATAAATAACTTTATCTTCAGCATCTTTTCGTTGTATCACGATTGGAAGTTCAAAGTCTTTTATCCCAACTTTTTGAATCTCCACTCCTCTTGAATCAACTTGGTTTTGAACGTCTTTCACTAGATTTCAACCCCTTCGAAACTTTTTTGTTCAAGAGCCACTAGAAGCTTAAGTGCAGCAACTCTTTGAATACTAGCGGGGGCATTTCTTAAAAGTTCAACCGCTTTTAACATCATTGGATCATTATCATACCAACGGTTACCTTTACCTTGATATGTATTGATAATTTCATAAACATGGTCAATAACTTCACCTGCAACTTGCTCTTGAAGCTGTAGTAAAAAATCTTTTGCCTCAGTTTTTGTTTCATCAGGCTGTAGTCTTAAAAGTTCTAAAGCTTCTTTTAGAATAGGATCACTATCGTACCATCGTTTATTAATCATCTCTTCCTCGCTTTTCTGTATTTATCTTTTCTTGAATATATTGTATAATAAAGGAGGGGGTAAATACAAGAGGTGAAAAGTAATACTCCCTAATAAGTGTTGATAAATATCCTATTACCTCACCCTTGATGGGAGAGTGGTAGGGGTGAGGGTGAACATGAAAAAAATCTTATTAATCAATGGTGCAAATTTAAATATGCTAGGAATAAGAGAACCCGAAAAATACGGGGCAAAAACTTTGGCTGAGATTGAACAAGCAGTTATAAATAAAGGTAAAGAACTCGGAGTTGAAGTAGATGTTTATCAAAGCAACATAGAGGGTGAAATTGTTGAAAAAATCCAACAAGCTCGTGGGGTTTATGACGGGATTTTAATTAATGCAGGCGGATATACTCATACAAGTGTTGTTATAAGAGATGCTATATCAGCTGCTCAAATTCCAACAATAGAAGTTCATATGACAAATATCCATGCAAGAGAAGAATTTAGACACACCTCCCTTTTAAGTGGTGTCTGTAAAGCAATCATTGCAGGATTCGGAGAAGACAGCTATACTCTAGCTCTTGAGGGGTTGGTAAATTTATTATAATCTCTATACATTTACTCCCAAATATGTCATAATAAAAAAGAAGAGTATTGAAAGAGGTCTTTAGATAAATGTACAATTTCCCGTTTGAGTTGGATGATTTCCAAAAAGAGGCTTGTGAGTGTATTTCTAATAAAAAGAGTGTTGTTGTTTGCGCACCAACTGGTGCAGGTAAAACTGTTATAGCCCAACACGCTATACACTGTGCCTTAAAAGAAGGAAAAAAAGTTTTTTACACAACTCCTCTTAAGGCTCTTTCAAACCAAAAGTTCAATGATTTTTCAGAAAAATACGGTGCTAACAATGTTGGTCTTCTAACCGGTGACACCTCACATAATCGTGGGGCACAAATTGTTGTTATGACGACAGAAGTTTTTAGAAATATGCTCTATGGCACGAACTTTGGTTCAGTGACAGACAACCTAAAGGACGTTGGCTATGTTATCTTAGACGAAGTTCACTATATGAATGACGAACAGAGAGGAACAGTTTGGGAAGAAAGTATAATTTATTGTCCTACAAACGTTCAAATAATTGCACTTTCTGCTACGGTTGCAAATGCTGACAGGCTAACTGAATGGATTAATACAGTTCATTCTAAAACGGAATTAATTAACACGGATTTTCGACCTGTGCCTTTGAGATATTTTTACTTTGATTCATCTCAACCCAATAATATTTTACCGCTTTTAACTCCTAATGGAACTTTGAATAAAAAGATTAAACCCGAGAAGAAACAATTTAAACGTGGTAAAGCTGTTCAAAAAAAATCTGTTGTAAAAGATGTTGTTCGTAATTTACACGAAAGAGATATGCTTCCTGCTATATATTTCACATTTTCACGCAAAAAATGTGATGAACAAATGGAAAGATGTGCTGAGTTGTGTTTGGTAACAAAACAAGAACAAGAGCAGATTAGAGAAATTATAGATGAATACATTGCAGAAAATTATTATTTATACAAAAACAAACACATTGAATACTTGCTGCAAGGCGTAGCATCTCACCACGCAGGTTTACTGCCTGGTTGGAAAGTTTTGGTTGAAAAACTGTTCCAAAAAGGTTTGATAAAAGTGGTCTTTGCGACTGAAACTCTCGCTGCAGGAATCAACATGCCAGCTCGCTCTACAGTCATAAGCTCAATTAGCAAAAGAACTGATAGCGGGCATCGAATCCTTACTCCGAGCGAATTTTTACAGATGTCTGGTCGTGCAGGGCGTAGAGGGATGGACGAGGTCGGTTATGTAACAATAATAGGCTCAGCATTCCAATCTCCAGAAGAAGTTGCAGAATTAGTTTTAAGCCCTGCAAATGATTTGGAAAGTAAATTTTCTCCAAGCTATTCAATGGTATTAAACTTGCTTCAAAGGTTTTCTTTAGAAGAAGCAAAAGAACTTGTTCTAAAAAGTTTTGGGTATTTCTCTTCAAATTCAAGAATCGAACCTCTTTTAATGCTTAAAGAGTTTAATCAAGAAAAAATTGATGAATGTAATTCTTTCTCTTGTTGGTGCAAACGTACTAATGAAGATTTATTAGAATATAATAAAATTCGAGATATGTATGTCCAAAATCGCAAAACGTACAAAGTTATTCAAAAACAAGAAAAGAAAAAAAACAGACCTTTAAGTCCTGAAGTCATAGAATTTGGAAATAAGACAAAAGAATTACTAAATAAAATGCATTCCTATGAGTGTGATACCTGTAAATTATTCAAAAAGCATATGAAATCAATTGATGTTTTAATGCGTTATTTACAAAAACAAAAGGCTCTAGATAAAGAAATAGAGAAACAAAAAGATATTTTCTGGAACAAATTCTTGGCACACAGAGCAGTATTGCTAGATTATGGATATATCCAAAACGATTATCCAACAGAGCAAGGAATTACCATCTCACAATTACGTTCAGAAAACGAACTATTCCTTGCAAGGATTATTTTCTCAGGAGTATTAGAAAATCTTACTCCAGCAGAATTAGCTTCTGTTATATGTGCAATTACAACAGAAGATATGAGAGCAGACTTATACTCACAACTTCCGTTCTCTCCAACCGTGCGTAAAACTTTAAACAAAATTAAAGATATCAAACGAGATTTGGATAAGAAGCAAAAAAATCATGACGTCGAAGATCCGATGTATATCAATGGATTCTATTCTCCACTTATTGAAATGTGGGTAAACGGTGCTGAATGGGACAGTATCATCGATGAAATTGATATGGGAGAAGGTGATATAGTAAGAAGCTTTAAGCGTGTAGTAGATGTCTTAAGACAGTTCTGCACAATATCAAACATTCCCGAAGCATTAGTGTTTACTGCTCGTGAAGCAATTGAAATGATTCAAAGAAGTCCTATTGATATTGATTAATTATCTTGGGAATATTGTATAAATAACATCTAGTATTTTATTTGTCTTAGAATCCCTTCTAGTGAAATATCCCTTTTCTTCCGTAGAAAAATCAAAATAATCTTTTGACGGACTTTTTTCTAAGCTTTGCCCTTTTTTTACAGTTTTTTCAATAACAGGATTTGGTTTCTGCAACTTAATCTTGTTGGGTTTATGTATTCGAGGTTTTATATTTTTAGGTATCCTGTTCATAAAAAAGTTTTCCTAACATTGTACTTTACAATACTAGGAAAACTTGTAAAAAATATTTTTGCTATTTTTACTTGTTATTCTTCAGAAATTTCTTCAGAATCTTCTTCATCTTCATCTTTTTTAATTATTTCAATAACATTTTTTGCCATTTCTTTAGCAATTATTGTTTTTGTAGAATCAGGACAATTCTGTAATAAAGTAATAGCAGTTCTTAATGTGCTATCCAAGTCATACCAACGACCTTTTTTAGTGTTTTCTAAAACATCTTCTGTAGAGGAAATAATATCTTCAACAGATTCGTATTCTGAATTTGAAATATTATGTTCAGTAATAATCTTAATCAGATTTAAAGCTACTTTAATTTGAGTTTCATCGTCAGATTGTTCTAAGGTCTTCATCGCAGAAGACAAAATAGGATCTTTGTCATACCACCTTCTGGCATTTGTTGTAAACTCTTCTTTCATAAAAGCCTCCTGTAACACTTATCTAAAAGACAAGTCGATTATACAATATTTTTTTATTTTTGTAAAATACTAAACTTCTTTTAAGAATTTAACAGAAAAAGCTGTAAACATTGGGATTAGTGATAGCACAACTAAAACATTTATAATTCCAAATTGTTCTGCAATTGCACCCAAGCCAGTTAAAATTAAAGCTACTGTTCCCCAACAGAATCCGTTAACAAAGCCGGATACAATACTTTTATATTCTGGCATAATTTTTTGAGCCCATACCAATGTAACAGGCTGAGCTAGCATGGTAGTAAAACCTACTAATGCAAATATACACATAGAAACAAACGGCATTGTTTTATATGTGAATGCAAATGCTAACATCATAGGGAAAGTACCCCACATAGAAAAATAGATAACAGCTTTAGAGCCAACAAGTTTTTCTAATTTTGGGCTTACAAAAGAGCCAATTGAACCAGCAAAGACAAAAAGGAAAAGTGCTAAACCAATATAAAAAGGCGAATAGCCCATTGATTTCCATAAGAATGGCAAAAGAACACAAGAACTATTAGTAACAAGAGATTTCATCATTGCAATTAGCATCAACAAATTCATTTGTTTATCGGCAAGGATTATCTTAAAAGATTTTATAAAATCCTTATGTTCAGATTTTTTTTCTGTGCTCGAAAGTTTTGGCACAAATAAAAACATTAAACTAGCTAAAATGACACCTAAAAAGGATGAGTAAAATATTTTATCAAGCCCGATCATTTGGGTAATAAATGCCGCTAATAATGGGCCAAATGCAAAACCTAGTGAACCCATACTAACAAAGAATCCCATATTGTTTGAACAATCTTTGCCAGAAAACAAGTTAACAAAACCCATTGATTGCGGATGAAAAAAACTTCCACCTAGACAACCTAAAATCATAAAAAGGGTTAGAATTAATATGTTAGGAGCAGATGAAGCTAAAGGTATGAAAATAGATGCTAAAATTAGTCCCCAGAAGACAAAAAAACGTTTTAGAATATTATCGGCGAAAAAACCAAATATTGGTTGTAGCATATTAGAACAGATTTGCGTAATTGCAACAAGAACGGTTGCAATTGCCATTGAAAATCCTAATTTTGCTGCAATGAATGGCATAATAGGATTCAAAAATCCGCCATAAGTGTCACAAACCAAATGGGCTGCACTTAGCCATAAAATCGCACTTTTATTGTTGCAAACAAAGCTTTTCATTCTTCCTCCTACAAAATTATATATCAATTCATATAAAAAAACGATAAAAAAGTAAGAAAATGAGTTATAATATTTGTATGAGTTCGGAATTTGAAGACAATGATTTAAAAACGGTCGGTCTGGAGCTCATGTTCCTTACCCCAGAAAAATGTAGTAATGCCGATGGTATTACTGCTGTTGAGCTGGCAAAATTAGTAAATTTACCTGTAGAGATAGTAAAGAAAAAACTTCAGATACTAAAAGATAAAAATATTGCACGAGTAAAAGGAATTAATCCAAAATGCTGGAAATTTGACGAATACAACTTTCAACGTTTGGACGATGATGATGAAATTTTCCATTTATTATGCAATTTTGAAGATGTAGATTTTGATAAATATTTCACATACTAAAATTTTGTTGTAATAAATACCTAGCTAATAGTATTTATAGCATCTTACTAATTCTATTATTGAATTAATATTGTTATATACTAGAATTAACATATAGAATAATACTGTTAGGGAATAGAATTTATGAACATAAATAAGAAGAATCTTTCCATACAAGCACTAGCTTTAATTGGTTTAGGGCTCACTATTAAGTTAGCTTTTATATATTACGCAGCAAACTATGATAAATACGCATTGTCTAGTTTTTGTTCAATAAATGATTTTATAGATTGTGACGGGGCAGCTAAAACAAACACTGCACAGTTTTGCGGAATACCACTTGCATACTGGGGAATCTTTTTTTATCTAACTGTGTTATTTCTCACTTTTGTAGATAAGCTCAAAAGTATTAAATTCTTACATTTTTTAGAAGTGTTTAAAAACCCTGTCGCATACATTGCAACGTTAGGTTCTATTGCTTTTGTTATTTCTATGGTACTTGCAGGTATTAGTTTTTTTGGAATACATAAAATCTGTATACTTTGCATCGCAACCTATATCATAGATTTGATAATAGCTCTTGTTGCTTCGGATGGTATGTTTAAAAATATTATTTCAGCTTTTAAAACGACCTTTGTTGATTTCATTAGTGGTGCTAAGAAATATACAAAAACTTTTTTGGTGCTACTAATACTTGCGACATCGTTTTTGGTATATAGCGGAGTGACATTAAATTTTGTTCCACATATTAAACAAAGAAAAGACTTAATGAAATATAGAAAAATCAAATATAATCCATATAGAATCAAAGGTAATGTACTTGGCAATCCAGAAGGAAAAGTAGTCATTGAACTCTACTCTGATTATGTTTGTCCGTTATGTTATGTTCAAAATATAATGTTACACCAAGCTGTTAAGGATTATAAAAACATTAAAATTATCCATCACAATTATCCTTTTGATAAGGATTGCAATCCTTACATTTCTATTAATATGCATCCGAAAGCTTGTTTTATGGCAAAAGGGGCTATTGCGTCAAGAAAACAGAATAATTATTGGGAAATGAGTTCGTTGCTTTACGAAAATCAACCTAAAAATATGGAAGATATGCTTTCTGTTGCGGAAAAAGCCGGACTAGACAAAGACTTGTTCTTAAAAGACTTTGAATCTAAAGAAACTTTGGAAGAAATTCAAGACGAAGTTGATAATGCATCTTTGCTAGAAATTGATGCTACGCCAACAATGTTTATTAATGGCAAAGAATTTGTGGGTGTTAAACCGTACTATAAATTAAAGAAAATACTGGAAGACAATGGTGCAAAATAACGACAAAAGAATACTATTACACGCTTGTTGTGCTATATGCTCAGGATACCCAATAACTTTATTAAAAGAGTTAGGATATATTCCTATCGTTTATTTTTGCAATCCAAATTTAGATACTGTTGAAGAATATAATAAGCGTTTAAACGCTCAGCAAGAACTGTGTGAAGCGTTAGATGTTGAACTTGTAGTTGAAGAGTATAACCCTCAAGAATATTTAGATTATATTCAAGGCTTAGAAAATGAGCCAGAAAAAGGTAAACGTTGTGATAAATGTATTGAACTCAGATTACTTAAAGCTGTACAGAAAGCGAAATATCTTGGATTAAACAAACTAACAACTTCTTTAACAATTAGCCCTCACAAAAATTTTAGTAAAATTTCTCAAATAGGAGCGGATATATCAAATAAATTTGGAATTGAGTATATGGCTTATGATTTTAAGAAAAAAGACGGGTTTCTAAAAACAAATAAACTATCAAAAGATTTAAACTTATATCGCCAAAATTATTGTGGGTGCAAATTTGCGAAAAAATAATCTATATACAATTTTTCGGTATTATGATATGATAATTGCGTAGTAGAGGGGCTAATAAATGGGCTATAAAATATTATCTAAAAAAGAACTTTGTCCTAATCAGTTTGAACTGGTTATTGAAGCTCCTTACGTTGTAAGAAATGCAAAAGCAGGTCAGTTTATAATCTTTAGAGCCGAAGAAAACGGAGAAAGAGTGCCTCTTACTATAGCTGATGTTGATAAATCAACAGGAGCTCTAACCATAGTTTTCATGGCCGTTGGATATTCGACTCAAAAGCTTGCAGAGCTCAATGTAGGAGATGAACTTGTAGATTTAGTTGGTCCATTGGGACAGCCTACGCATATAAAAAAATATGGAACAGTTGTTTGTTTAGCGGGTGGCTATGGTGCTGCACCTTGTTACCTAATTGCAAAAGCGTTTAAAGAAGCTGGCAATAAAGTTTATATGATAATGGGTGCAAGAACAAAAAATTTAATTTTCTGGGAAGAAAAGATGAAAGATGCTTGTACAGAGCTATTTATAACGACTGATGACGGCACATTAGGAGAAAAAGGGTTTGTTACACAAGTCTTAGAACGTATAATGAACTCTGAAAAAGTAGATTATGCAATAGCAGTTGGGCCGTTGCCAATGATGCGAGCTGTTGCAGAACTCACTCGTGATAAAGGAATTTATACAGAAGCTAGCATGAATCCTATTATGGTTGATGGTACTGGCATGTGTGGTGCTTGCAGAGTTACAGTCGGGGGCGAAACAAAATTTGCTTGCGTTGACGGCCCAGATTTTAATGCTCACTTAATAGACTTTGACGAAGTGATAAATCGTAGTAAGATATATAAAGATGAAGAAAAAAAACGCAGCGAAAATTGCAATTTATTAAAAATGGCTACTAAGTAAATAAAATATAGGAGAAATCAATGGGACCTCAAGAAAAAACAATTCCATTATGTCCGCTAATGAGTGTCGGATCACAAGTAGAAATAGTATGTATGCAAGAAAATTGTGCTTGGTATTTAAAAAATTATAAAATTTGTTCGGTATACATGATGGCACATAATTCGATGCTGGATGTTCAAGCTAAACAAAAAGCGGCAAAAGCACAAGGATAGAATATAATTAAAGTCGGATTGTATCCGACTTTATAGTTTTATAAGGAGTAATAATGAAAAATACAGTTGTTATCGGTGCTCAGTGGGGAGACGAAGGAAAGGCTAAGATTACAGATTTACTAGCTCAAAAAGCTGATTTAATAATCAGATATCAAGGTGGGTGCAATGCAGGGCATACAGTAGTTGCAAACGGAAATACTTATAAATTTCACTTAATTCCCTCAGGTATCTTATACGACAACACTGTCTGTTTTATTGGCTCTGGAACAGTTATTCATCCGGAATCTTTTGAAAAAGAAGTTAACGAACTAAAACTACAAGGTGTTGACTTCAAAAATCTAAAAGTTTCTCCTTTGGCAACAATAACAATGCCATATCATATTGAAGTTGATGGATGGTCAGAAGCCAATTCAGGCAAAGGTAAAATCGGTACAACAAAGCGTGGGATTGGGCCAACATATACTGACAAAATGGCTAGAATTGCTTTTAAAATTCAAGATTTGTATTCTAAGGATGCATTAAACGAAAAAATAGATATGATTTTACCAATCAAAAACAAAACTTTGGAAAAAGTATATGGTATAGAACCTTATACAAAGGACTGTATATTATCGTTATGTGAAACATATGCAGAACTATTTAAACCTTATGTTTGTTTTGAGTGGCAGGATTTGTTGAACAGATTCAAAGACAAAACAGTTCTTTTTGAGGGTGCACAAGGGGTAATGCTTGACATTGACTATGGTACATATCCTTTTGTAACTAGCTCTAACCCAATTGGCGGTGGTGCTGCAACTGGTAGTGGATATGGTCCAACTATGATTCAAGAGGTTGTTGGTGTTTCAAAAGCTTATGTTACAAGAGTAGGAGAAGGTCCTTTTGTAACAGAGTTAACAGATGAAGTGGGTAAAAAAATCCAAGAAATTGGTCACGAATTTGGTGTTACTACCGGCAGACCTAGACGTTGCGGTTGGTTTGATGCTGTTATTATGAAATACGCTGTTTTAGTTGGCGGTATTACTAACGTTGCTTTGACTAAGATAGACGTATTTGATACGTTTGATGAGATTAAAGTTTGTGTAGCATACAAAGATTGCAGAAACGATAAAGTGTATACTTCTTATCCAACAGATGTGTTTATACATAAGTATTTAGAGCCAATTTATGAAACAATGGCTGGTTGGAAAACTGATTTGAGTGGTATAAGAAATTATAACGATTTACCAGAAAACGCAAAAAAATATATTGCACGAGTAGAAGACTTAATTGGAGCTCCTGTTGGAATTGTCTCTGTCGGCCCAGATAGAGAACAAACAATATTCAGAACTGCATACTAGAGAAGAAAATGTTTTGTACGCCTTGTTCACAGAAATGTCATTGCGGGTGTGACCTGCGATCGCAAGGGCTACAAGATTATGCGATTCCGTGTCAAGCACGGAATGACAGAAAAACAAATCTTCTCCCCCTACTTGGGGGAGAGTGAGAGGGGGAAGAACTGCCCTTGCGGGATAAATTCCCCATCCTAACCTTCCCCGAGTAGGGGAAGGAACTAAATCAACTGCAACGCTATTGCTGGCATTTGGTTAGCTGTTGCCATCAAGGTTGCACTTGCTTGTTGTAGAATCTGTTGTTGGATATATTGACTACTTACCTCTGCAATGTCAGCGTCTCGAATGGTTGAACGAGAAGATGTTAAATTATTAATATTCACCTCAATCGACTCTAACGCAGATTCAAGCCTGTTTTGCACAGCACCAAGCTGAGTCGCTTTTTCGCTCAAAAGATTCTCAAATGCAACAATTGCATTAAATGCCTCAACAGTTTCAATACCTGCATCTACCCCTGATAAATCAAATTGGAAATTACTATCAAAATTTATCTGACATGAAGAATCACTATAAATTCCGATTTGAAGAGTAGTCGAAACTGATCTCAAAGGAACAGCTGTAATATTAGCTTCACATACAGA
>SUTX01000031.1 GCA_015152465.1 Cyanobacteria bacterium SIG31
GTAGTTACTAAATTAAAGGAGAAAAAAATGCCTACAATTAACCAGCTTGTTCGTCAAGAACGTAAAAAGCTAACTGACAAAACAAAATCTCCTGCTTTGATGGATTGTCCTCAAAGACGTGGAGTATGTACAAGGGTTTATACAACAACCCCTAAAAAACCAAACTCAGCACTTAGAAAAGTTGCCAGAGTTAGATTAACTAACGGATTTGAAGTTACTTCATACATCCCAGGTATCGGTCACAACCTACAAGAACACAGTGTTGTTCTTATCAGAGGTGGCAGGGTAAAAGACCTTCCAGGTGTACGTTACCACATTGTTAGAGGTACTTTGGATACTGCAGGTGTTGCTAACCGTGCACAAAGCAGATCAAAATACGGTGCTAAGAAAAACGCTAAAGGAGGTAAGAAATAATGTCTAGACGTTCTAAACCCGCTAAAAGAATACCTTTAGCAGATCCAGTATATAACAGTGTTGATATTTCTAAATTTATCAACAGAATCATGAGACGTGGTAAAAAATCTTTAGCTGAAAAGATTTTCTACGCTACTATGATCAAAATTGAAGAAAGAACTAACGAAAAAGCAATGGAAATTTTCCAAAAGGCTTTAACAAATGCAACTCCATTATTGGAAGTTAAAGCTAGACGTATCGGTGGTTCTACTTACCAAGTACCTTTGGAAGTAAAAGCTGATAGAGGTTTTGCTCTTGCTTCTGCTTGGTTGATTGAATCAGCTAAGAAAAGAAACGGCAAATCTTTTATCGATAAATTAACTAACGAATTAATTGATGCTTCAAACGGTCAAGGTTCTGCATGTAAAAAACGTGAAGACACCCACAAAATGGCTGAAGCAAACAAGGCTTTTGCTCACTACAGATACTAATTTTGGTATTAAATTTCAAAAAGCGATCTTCAAAAGAAGGTCGCTTTTTTCGTTAAAATGTACTTTTTACATAATCAATAATATCATTTGACTCATACAGTTTAAGTTCAGTATCTGTATCATATAAAAAAGGTACTTGCTCTTTACCGCCTAATTTTAATAATTCGGCCTTAAAGATAGGATTAGAAATATCGTTTTTGATATATTCAACACAATTATCCCTAAAAAAAGTCATGACTTTTTGACAAAATGGACATGTTTCTAACACATATAATTCAAACATTTTAACCTCCTGATATCATTATAATTAGTTGGAAAATTTTTTAAATTAACATATTGTATAATGATTTGCATAAGATGATTTTTTATAATAAACTCAATAACATGAAGAATATCTTAGTTGTATTTGGCACTCGCCCAGAAGTTATAAAGTTAGCACCAGTTGTATTAGAGCTTAGAAAACACCCTGAGCTTTATAATGTAATTATTTGTAACACAGAACAACAAAAGGAGTTATCCAACCAGACTCTTGATTATTTTGGACTAAAAGCCGATATAAGCCTTGATTGTATGCGTGAAAATCAAACTTTAGCTGGAGTTCAAGCAAGATTACTAACTTCTCTGGATAAAGTATTTGATGAACATGAAATTGATGCGACAATTGTTCAAGGTGACACTATGACAGTTTTGTGTGGTGCATTGGCAAGTTATTACAGAAAAGTTCCTGTATTTCATGTAGAAGCTGGGTTACGCTCATACGATATATATGAACCTTTTCCTGAAGAAATTATGCGCCAAATGGCAACACGTGTTGCAGATCTTAATTTTGCCCCTACAGAAAAAAATAAACAAGCGCTTTTAAAGGAAAATATTGCTTCAAGTAAAATATTTGTTACAGGTAATACGGTTATAGATGCGCTATTTTGTCTTTCTGATGATATTTTAAAGAAATCAGCAGACTTTTTTAAAGAAAAAAATATTTTTATTAATGATAAATTAGTGCTTATTACCGCACATAGACGTGAAAATCATGGTGAAAGGATAGACAGAATAATTGATGCAATTGAATATCTTTCTCAAAAGCATCCAGAACATACTTTTGTTATTCCTGTGCATCCTAACCCTAATGTACACGATAAAATTCATTCTCGGCTTGCTAAATACCCTCAAATTAAACTTTTAACACCACTAGATTACCCTTATTTGGTATATTTAATGAAAAATGCAAAATTAATACTTACAGATTCAGGTGGAATTCAAGAAGAGGCACCTTCGTTTGGATGTCCTACATTAGTTATGCGGTACGAAACTGAACGACAAGAAGGGATAGAAGCAGGTGTTTCTGTTCTTGTTGGAGCTGATTATGACAAAATTATAAATTGTAGTGAAAAAATACTTTCAAAAAGTAAAGCTGAAACACGTTTGAAAGCGCAAAATCCTTATGGAAACGGAAAATCCTCTCAAACAATTGAAAGGATTATCCGAAACTATTTTGATATAAAATAAATTTTATCTTCTTGCTAACTCTTTGTAATTTCTGCGTGATCTTGGCATAACATTCGTTGCGTAGATATTTTTAATCTTGCAATTAATTTCTGGTTTACTAGCCAATTCTTTTTGGAAATTACGATACAACTCGATTTCTCTGTCTTTGATATCTTTTTTAATAACAATTGAATTTTCGTATTCTGTAATTGCTTTGGCTGATTTTGCAAGCATTATTAAAATTCCTAATACCGCAATACTCCAAAGAACTTTTTCAATAGGGAAACGTTCACTAAGAATTACAGGAGTATTATTGTCGATTTGAGCCATAATTGTCACTTTTGATATATCTTTAGCCTGGATATATACTTTTAGTTCGTCGTCTGCAACATTCTCTACAACCAGACTATTGACATCATTTGTGCTTTTGTAAATAGCGCTTACAGATTTGGACGGAGTGATGCCTTTGACATTCAATATTAAATTATCACTACCTTTAACTTTCTTTTGAACTTCAGGTAAATCATCAGTTTTCAAAATCAAGTTATAGCCGTCACCAGTACCTTCCAACACTATAGTGTGTAAGAAATTCTCTGACGCATTTACTGCTAATCCCATAAATAAAAATGTAAATATTAAAATTAATCTTTTCAAATTAGTCCCCTAATCTTCCTACCCAATCTTATAATAAATGCATGCTTGTAATCTCACATCAATCCATAGGTTTATTTTAAGTACTTGCACAGATTGAGAAAAAATGGTAAGATAAGAAGTGATCAAGGTTTAAGTGACCAAGTGATCAAGTAATATATTTTAAGGTTGGAAGATCCAACAGAATAGGAGATCGTAGTATGTTAAAAAATGAAGCTATAACTAGCTTAAAGACCTTGGGGGGGGGGTAGAAACGCTCTCCTAGCAAGGCTTTCAGACGTTTTGAGATTATTCCCTCGCCCTATGAGGGAGAGGGGTAAAAATGCCTTCACTCTAGCTGAGGTATTGATTACTTTGGCAATTATT
>SUTX01000023.1 GCA_015152465.1 Cyanobacteria bacterium SIG31
TGATTTTCGGACAAAATGGACAAAGGACTCTAAATTTGGAGGAAGTGCCTCATTCTTTTGACGTTTGGGCGACTGATGCCTCTTTTTAATTCACTAAATTACTTGCAATTGTCCGTTGTTGTTTATAATTATTTATTCAAAAGCTTTTATTATTTTTATAATAATTTTCTTCTGCTCAAGAGGTAAATTAGATAACAGTTCCATTATAGCATTATCTTCTTCCTTGTTTGAAACAACAGGGTCTTCTCCAAAGTTGAATAAATATGTTAAAGGTACATGTAAATTCTTAGCAAGTTTAAATAAAACTTTTGACGAAGGAAAGCTATAACCGGTTTCTGTACCAGAAATAGTTTGAGAGGAACAATCACAGAGTTCTGCAAGTTTTTCTTGAGTTAACCCCAATCTATTGCGATACTTTTTAATGTTATCACCAAACTTTTTCATTGTTTCTTTTTCGTCATAAATCATAATTAGAGCGTATACGATATTTTCGTATATCTCAACCGATTTAATTTGTAGTCCATACGACTATATTTGTAAACTTATGTAACAATTTTTAATAAAACTCTAAAGTTTTGAATAATAATTGCCGTTATATAAATTGTAATAGAAAAAATAAAACAATATTTTAGATGAAAGGAGTACAAAATGTTTAATTTACCACCAACAGGACTTAATGCTATTGATCCTAAAAAGAATGATCCGACAAAGCCTATCAAACTACCAAGTAATGATGTACCAAATAGCAATCAAGACAAGAGCAAAAATTCAATTTTTGGACAGTTAGAAAAATAATATAGAAAGGAGTTATGTAGGGTGAGAAGCCCTCACAAATTTCCATAAAAAAAAGACTTCCAACATGGAAGTCTTTTTTAAAATTTGGGCCCGGAGGGATTCGAACCCACGACCAAAGGATTATGAGTCCTCTGCGCTACCGCTGCGCCACAGGCCCGTGGCGTTAAATATTAAGTTTTTATTCGCTTAGGCGCTGCGTTAGCGGGGAGCTTTGCTCCTGCGCTACCTACCTCTCCTCGAACGATACTCAATCGTTCTCGTCGGCAGGGTGCCACAGGCCCGTGGCGTTAAATATTAAGTTTTTATTCGCTTAGGCGCTGCGTTAGCGGGGAGTTTTGCTCCTGCGCTACCTACCTCTCCTCGAACGATACTCAATCGTTCTCGTCGGCAGGGTGCCACAGGCCCGTGGCGTTAAATATTAAGTTTTCATTCGCTTAGGCGCTGCGTTAGCGGGGAGCTTTGCTCCTGCGCTACCTACCTCTCCTCGAACGATACTCAATCGTTCTCGTCGGCAGGGTGCCACAGGCCCGTGGCGTTAAATATTAAGTTTTATTCGCTTAGGCGCTGCGTTAGCGGGGAGCTTTGCTCCTGCGCTACCTACCTCTCCTCAAACGATACTCAATCGTTCTCGTCGGCAGGGTGCCACAGGCCCGTGGCGTTTGTATGTATATACTAACAGCTAAATATTAAAAAATCAAGTTAATAGCTAGAACAATAACAGAACAAGAATATAGCATTAAATATTATTTAAAAAACCATTTTATGATTTTTACAAACAAACTATCTTCAAAGAAGTCAATACTCTCTAGGCTTTCAGCCTTTTCACGCCCATTAATCGGCAAATACATATCCATTGCTTTCATTGTGGTAGGGTTCATTTTAAGCCTAATATGCTCATTTAACAAGGCATCATCGGCATCTTCTAATGCTACAAGCCCCTGTTTTTTATAAAAAAGATGTGGAGGTTTGTCAGAATTATATGCTGTGAGAGATAACCTGCCATCATAAAACTTTTTGCTTATATTTTTTGCGAAATCTAAAAAATATTTCCCCCAGCCTTTGCCTCTTTCGTTATAATCTATATTGAGAGAAGAAATGTGTAAAACCAGATCTTCTGGTTTGATGTTATAACAAGTAAAAGAAGGGTATTCTATAGGAAAAGCTACCATTCGACCTACAACCTTTCCTGTTTTGGTTTCAATTAACCGATAAAAAGAATTAATTTTGTCTTCGTAAATAAGACCTTTTGGAAAAGGTCTTTTTTGGTGCGGTAGTACATATTGGTTAATAGGTTTTATCATATTTCTCTATCTTTCAATATAATATAAACTTGAAAATAAAAATTTTTGCTAGCAAAAAATTTTTTTTGATGTTTTACTTAAAGAGGAGGCAACAAGATGGATATAAAATCAATTCGAGAAAATGTCTATGACATATATCGTTATGCTAAATATGGTGATAAAAGAGCTGTAAATAGTATGGTTAAATTTTATGAACAAGGAGCTGAATCACCGTCTATTTCATCAGTAATTATGCGAGATGAATTTAAAAAACAAATGCAAAAAGATACTGAAAAGATAGAAGAAGAATTATATTTTGGAACAATATCTGGCGAAGACGTGACAGATGAGTTTGCAAGAATTGATTATGTACCTTTTGAAGTATCAATGCTTGATACTCACCCTGAAGTTCAACCAGCGCTGGAAAAGTTTACTGAATCTTTTGAAAAATTATATCCTAAAACGCATATTCTAAGACAAGTATTAATTAATAACGATAGAGTTTTATGGGATTCTGTTACTCCAAAAGCAAATTGGTTTAAAAAATTTAAAATAATGAGACAATTAAAACTTTATTAATTTGCGTTATTTTCTGTGTTTATGCTACAATAGTCTTATATATAAGACTTTAAGAGGGACTACAAGATTTCATAAATTGCTTGTAAGTTAAAGGGGGATTAATGGCACAAGGGTATGACGCTAGTAATATACGTGTATTAGAGGGCTTGGAAGCTGTAAGAATGCGTCCTGGTATGTATATTGGTTCAACTTCTCAGAGAGGTTTGCACCATTGTATTTATGAGATTGTTGACAACTCAATTGACGAATCTCTTGCAGGATATTGTACAGAAATCCATGTAACTGTCAATAAAGACAACAGTGTTACTGTTGAAGATAATGGTCGTGGTATTCCAGTTGACATCAAACCTGATAGTGGAAAATCTGCTTTAGAAATTGTTCATACTGTGCTTCACGCAGGTGGAAAATTCGGAGACGGTGGCTACAAAGTGTCAGGCGGTCTTCACGGTGTTGGTGCTTCAGTAGTTAACGCACTTTCAGAAAAAATGGTTGTTGAAGTTTCTCGTGACGGATATGTTTGGAGACAAGAATACTTAAGAGGTGAGCCAACTGCACCTGTTGAAAAGACTGTTACGACAACTAAAACTGGTACTAAAACAACATTCTGGCCAGACCCTGAAATATTTACAGAAACAACTGATATTGATGTTGATGTAGTTGCAACTAGATTTAGAGAAATGGCTTTCTTGAATAAAGGCTTGAAAATTATTCTTCATAATGAAAAAGCTGGCAAAGAAGAAACTTATCACTATGAGGGTGGTATTGGAAGTTATGTTGCATACTTAAACCAAAATAAAACTGTTCTTTTTGACGAACCTATTTATATGGATAAAACAGTTGACGGCATGGCGGTTGAAGTTGCAATGCAATATACAGATTCTTATAATGAATCAATATTATCTTTTGCTAACAATATTAATACACACCACGGTGGAACCCACTTAACAGGGTTTAGAAATGCTATTACTCGTGTGTTAAATGATTATGCAAGAACAAACAAAATTCTTAAAGACTCTGAGCAAAACCTTTCAGGTGATGACGTTAGAGAGGGCTTAACTGCTATTGTTTCTGTTAAAATCTCAAATCCAGAGTTTGAGGGCCAAACAAAAGAAAAGCTTGGCAACCAAGAAGCAATGGGGGCAGTTCAAGATGTTGTAAGAGAAAAATTACAAGAATGGTTAGAGTTTAATCCTAAGCTTGCTAGAACGATTATTGAAAAAACATTGCAAGCGCAAAGAGCTCGTGAAGCTGCTCGTAAAGCTAGGGAATTAACAAGAAGAAAATCTGTTCTTGAAAACTCAACACTTCCAGGTAAGCTTGCAGATTGTTCAAATAGAGAACCTGAAAAATGTGAAATATTTATTGTTGAGGGTGATTCAGCAGGTGGTTCCGCTAAGCAAGGTAGAAATAGAATGTTCCAAGCAATTCTACCGCTTAGAGGTAAAATTTTGAACGTTGAAAAGGCTCGTTTAGATAAGATTTATGCTAATAACGAAATCCAATCAATGGTTCAAGCTTTTGGTATTACGATTAGTAAAAACGAAGAAGATTTCAATCTTGAAAAACTTCGTTATCATAAAATTATTATCATGACAGATGCTGACGTTGACGGTGCACACATTAGAACATTGTTGCTAACATTCTTTTTCAGATATGCAAAACCGCTTATTGAAAATGGCTATGTTTATATTGCGCAACCACCATTATTTAAGATTACTCAAGGTAAAACTTCTGAGTATTTATATGATGAACATGCTCTTGATAAAATGCTTAAAGAACGTGGTATTAAATCATTAAGCTTATCTGATAAGACAAAATCTAAAACTAAATCTGGCGATGAATTATTAACATTATTACAAAATATGGCAACTTATTATAAAGCTTATAATAACCCTATTTTGAATATAATTCCGTCAGTTGTTCTTCGTGGTTTAATTCGTTCTGATGTTAAAGCGGAAGATTTTGATAATAGAGAAAAAATGGAAGAGGTTATTAATTATCTTTCTCACTATATTAAAGATCACGCTGAAAACTATGGAGCAACTGAAGCTAAAAATTACGAAGTTTCACTTAAATATAATGAAGAAACAGCTAAATGTTCAATTCAATTAGACTTATTTGAAAATGAACATGAAATGATTACTGCAAACATTATTAAATCAAATGAATTCAAGAGATTGAAAAATTCTTATCCGTTGATTCGTGATTATTTGATTGAAGAAGAAAAAGAACTTATTTTAGAATCAGAAAATGGCGAAACAACAATCACTTCATTTGAACAACTTCAAAAAATAGTTGATGATAGAGGTCAAAAAGGTATGACAATCCAACGCTTCAAAGGTCTTGGTGAAATGATGCCTCAACAGCTTTGGGAAACAACTATGGATCCTGAAACAAGAACATTGTTAAAGGTTAATATTGAAGATGCGATGATGTGTGATCAGCTATTTGATATCTTGATGGGTGACAAAGTCGAACCACGCAGAGATTTTATCGAATCAAATGCTGTTTATGCAACAAATATTGATACATAAGAAAAAGAAAAAGTCGATTATATTTTTTATAATCGACTTTTAATTTTAAATATATTTACTTTTTGTTATTATTTGAACTAAAATATTTTTGTTTTTTAGTTTAAAATCTGTAAACATTTCTTGAACATCTTTATTTATTTCAATACATTCTTGTTTTGTTAGGTTAGACTGCAAAACGTCATCGTTATATGAAATTTTACCATTTTCATCCAGTCCATCAAATCCAGCAATTGCAATATCTTTAACGTCTAATTTTTCTAATAAACGAAGAATCATCATTGTGGAATTATCAAAATATTTCCAGCCTAGTTGCATCAGGCTATTATAATTTATAAGCAGTTCTTTTTCACCAGCAACCGTTTTTATGTTAGAGGTAATTATTTTTGTAATGTCATTAAAATTTTTAGAGTTTAATTTATTCGCATAGTCAAAACGAACTTTATTAGAAAAGAATAAATAATCATAATCAAACAATGGAGAAAAAGAATTAATACTTATAATTAGAGGTTTATATTCCTCTATGTATTTTAGTATAGTATTTTTTTCATCTTCAATACTTTTTCCTGGACAAATAAGCAATACTTTTTTTTGAGAAAACTTTTCTTTTAACTTTGTTATTGAAGATTTGTCATCAATCTTTTTATCAAAATATTTGACATAATACTCTTCGAGGTTATCATAATTATAAAATTTACGTTGTTTTGTGGGTAACATTTCTAATATCATTTTCATATCTTTAAATTCTGTTTTATGGACATCCTGTAAATATGCAATATTGTTTACATGTGAACCAAGTTGTCCAGCAATACAAAAAGGAATACTATACCCCCAATTATAATTTGCAACAAATTTTTTCATATAAAGATCGATAGTATCCATTATGCAATTATAATCGTAGTTTGTATTCAAATATTTATTAGTATAGTTAGTTAAAAGTTCTGTACAAGTGTTACCAGCACCTCTACCCATACCAACAAGACTTGAATCAATGATGATATTACGAGAGCTATTTTGGGTCATGTTTATAAAACTAATGCTTAATGCGAAAGACAATTGTAAATTATTATGAGAATGAAAACCTATTTGAATATCATTGTCTAAATGTTTATCTAAAATTGAAAAAACTTTTTTTAAGTCTTCTTCATACATAACTCCAAAAGTATCGACTATTGATATTGCAACAGGTTTTATTTTATTAGTTTCTTTAGCTAATAAAATTAATTCTTCTTCGGTATATTCTAAAGTATTAGCTGCTTGTAAATATAATTTATAACCTTTCTGTTTAATTTCGTTTGAAAATCTTATGGCTTCAATGTGTTTCTCCTTTGGAAAAACCAATCTAATGGCGTCAACTAGATTATTTTCATTTGGCGAGAGTTTATTAATATCATATCTACCATAGTCAAACATAACAGATATTAAAGATTCTCCCTTTTTTTCTGGTAAGTAAGGGAAGATTTCTTCTATATATTCATAGTAAGTTGAGTTATTATTGTGTGGTGAATTTTTAAGCCAGCCAACTTCAATAATATCAATTTTACTCTCAATCAAGTTGGTTATTATACCTTTAATAATATTTTTACCAAAGTTGCCATCTACAATGTATGCACCATCACGTAAAGTACAATCTAAAATTGAAAGTTTTGCCATTATAATTCTTTTCCTATATTTTTATATATTTGTCTTGCAAGGATTAAATCCTCTTTATCATCAATATCTATAGCTTCTAATTTTGACACTTCAATAAGTTTTGGTTTTTTACCATATACAAATTTCCATTTTTTCATATTTTTAGATGAAGCTATAAAAAAACCATTTATAACAATATGCCAATTAGGAAGTTTTTGTGTAGGAACGTGCTGTTCAAAAGAAAAATTTACAGGTTTGTTTTCTTTGTCTAAAATGTATTCTTTCATAAGAATAGAGCTAACTACAGAATCATTCTCTGGTGGTAAATTTTGGAATGTTTCAATAGCTTTTTTAAAAGATTCAATTTTTATTAACGGGCATACACAATTTGCCCATAATATATTTTTTTCGGGTAATGTACTTGAAATATATTCTACAACTTCTGGGAAACTTTTTGTTTTTTCATCGCAGAACTCGTCTGGACGTCTTTGAAATGAAACATTTTCTTGTTTTGCCATTTCAATCATTTCATCGCTGTCTGTTGAAACAATTATTTCATCAATTTGATTGAGTTTTTTTAATTGGCGTATTTTATGTATAAGTAAATTTGACTCTCCAAAATCTAAAATGTTTTTATTTGGAAGTCTTTTACTGCCTTTTCTTGCTGGAATAACCGCTATTAATTTTTTCATTTGAGAATCCTTTTTTATATTTTTTTATAAGTTTTACTAGGGTTTTTTGTTCTTTTGTAAATTCTGGATGATCTGTAGCAATACGACTTTCGTTATCGTAGTAGTGAGCTGTGTTATTTAGGTCCTCTAAGAAAGAAAATCCATAAAAGTCTACATTTTCAAGAGAATTAAAAGTTTTGATTAAAATATATATTAAAATTGCTCCGGTTGTCGGATCTTTAATATTTAAAAATTTGCTAGTTTCTTCTAATGGTTTGCTTAACGAAAGAGTTTTTTGGGGATATTTTGTAATATTGTTAAATAATTCGTTTTCAAAATGATCTCCAATGTTTTTTGTATAGAAGTTATATCGCCACATTACAAAATCAAAATTCGATATATCTCTTTGTATTACATCCGAGTTGCAACAATGAACCCAAACGTTAGTTTTTGAGCCGTAATCTTTCTCAAAGCCATCAGGATAGTTATTAAATCTAATAACAACATCATGAGAATCTATTTCTTTACCTTTGTTTTTTCCAAGTTCACAGCCACTATTGCCAACAAGCGCTATTGTTTTATTTTGTTTAAGATAGTTTTCAAAGAGACAGTTTTTTTCATTAATTTCTAATGTGTTAAATATTTTGGCATTTTTTAAAATATTTTCATCAACAAACCCGTTTTCCTTAGAATAGTGAGCTATTAATAAATTTTTTTGAAGAATTTCTATTCTATATTTTTTAATTATATAATTAATTTGAGAAAGAGCTTTTTGGCTTTTTTTCTTTTTAATATAATAAGCAAGTTTTTTTAAATTAATATTTTTAGCATTGTAAAAAAACAGTTTAAAACCAAACAAATAAAAAATAATATTTTCACAGTCTTCAGAAAAATAAAATATTTTATTAAAAGGAATCATATCCACCTCGTTGTTTCGATAAAATAATCTTTTATTATTTTCCAAAGATTTTTGTTAACCAGAGGTATTATTTTTATATTTGTACTTTGAAAGAATTCATTATATAAATATTCTATTATTTTAATATTTTGTTTTGTGGATACAATGACATAATCTGGGTTAACAGAAGAGATTTCTGACGGAGAATAAACTTTATAACCCCATAGTATTTTTTGATTTTTATTTTCTTCAAAACGTTTATCAGAAATGCCAATTATATTTAATTCATCAAGGTTATAGTTACTTTTTATTAGCTCAAAAAAAGCTCCAGCTCCATATATAATGATACTTTTGCCTTTTAGTTTTTTTATTAACTTAGGTAAATTTTTGTCAAAATTAAACCTTTTTAAATATTTTAAATTTTCTTCACAATCTTTAATTCCAGCAGTCAATATAAAGCCCTCTATGCAAAATGATTTTAACATATATTTACGATTAAGACAAATTTAATAAAAACTGTTTTTCTCTTAAAATATTTAAAAATTAATTTCGTATTTTTTTAAGTTGGTTTTATAAGTGTCTATTAACCTTCTGTCCCAATTGATATTTCTTTTAACAATTTTTGCAGGGTTACCGGCAAGAATTATATTACTTTCTTCAAAAGGTTTGGTTACTACGCTCATTGTTCCTACAATGGAGTTATCTTTAATAGTAGTACCTTTTAAAATACTGACACCGGCTCCAAGTCATACATGGTTCCCGATTTTTATATCTTTGCCATCATTAATTATCTGTTTTGTGTTTTTTTAAAAAATTCTTTTAAAAAAACGCTTGCACCCCAAAACACTATTTTTTTATCTCTAACAGATTCTAATTCTTGCAATATGTATTTATAATATTTATTCATAGAGATTCCTCATAAAAATATTTGGCAAAACTTTAATGCCGACAAAATCTTTTTCTACTTCTTTTTTAATTGAATTATATACAGTTTCGTGGCTTCTGTAAACTGTAACTAAAATATTTGCAGGCTTTTCGTTCAAAATGCTTGGAGGGAAGATTTTATATCCGCAAAAATCTTTTCCCCAAGAAGCTTCGTTTTTATCTATTATCCCAAGAATATTTTGATTTTTTTCAATCTCTTGTTCTAGAACATTTTGTATAAAAATGCTTGCTCCCCACAAATATACTTTTTGTTCACCAATAAACTCTTTTAGATATTCTGGTGTTATATAATCTGCTCTTAATGCAGAATTAAACATTTGCCAATCGTTTGGCAGTAATGTTTTAAGTTCTTTTATAAAATTTTGATACTGTTCTTCATTACAAAGAGATGTTTCCCAACGTATGGCTCCGTTCATACTATTTAGATATGCTTTTTCAAGAGTGTTGTATAGATTTTTTTGCTCCAAAAAGTCCCTGATAAAGAGGCCAGCTCTAATGATATCTATGGTATGGTCTGCTCTATAAGTTTGGACACTTCCTGGTCGATTGTATCTGTAATTTATAAGTTCATCATCAATAGCAACAATCCTTTTTGCACATACATTTGCAATTTGTACAAAACACAAATCGTCAGGGCCAGTTAAATCCGGAAAACGCAAATTGTTTTCCGAAATCATTTTTCTTAAATACATTTTATTCCAAGGAACTGTTCCTATTAAATCGAAAAAGTTTTCAGTATGATTGTTATAGTTAAAAATGGTGTCTAGTTTTAACTCTGCAAGATTTAAAGGGGATAATGGATTTCTTGTTTCTGTGATATTACCATTATCATCCACTTTTCTGGAAGAACAAACTGCAATATCAGCTTGATGTTTTTCTGCTAAGTTATAAAGTTTTTCCAACATTTCAGGTTCAAAGTAATCATCACCATCAAGAAACTGGATATATTTACCCTTAGCGACTTCAATGCCTTTGTTTCTTGCTGAACCAGCACCACCATTCTCTTTGTCTATCACTCTTATTCGAGAATCTTGCTTTTCGTATTCTTTTAATATGTTTAATGAGTTGTCTTTAGAGCCGTCGTTTACGCAAATTATTTCAAAGTCTTTAAAAGTTTGACTAATCAAGCTATTAAGACTTGTATTTAAATATTTTTCTAGATTATAGACAGGCATTACAATTGAAATTGCAACCATTAAAACTCCTTAATCAGAATAAACAAACTCTTCTTTTCCATTATCTAATATTAAAGCACAAAGCTTGGCATTTTTGTACTTTCCACAACCTAAATCTATACAAATTTTATCGTCCTGAATCAAAGGAGCATCAAATTCGGTATGTCCAAAAATTATTTTCTGAGGAAGATTATGCTTATTTCTATAAAAAGCGCTTCTAATATATACCATATCAACTTCAGATTGTTCTTCTAGGCTATATCTAGGATCAATTCCTGCGTGGATAAATAAATAATCATTAGTTAAATGATAAAATTTTAGGTTTCTGAAAAAGTTGCCATGTGTTGCTAAAATATTTTCAAATCTTCCACCATAGCTTTTAACGGTTGCAGGCCCGCCATAATTCCAAAAAAGGTAATCATAATAATCATCAGTTTTTGCGTGAAGTAGTGCGTATTCGTGCGAACCAATTAGCGTTATTGTTTCAAATTGTTTGCTTATTTCAATAACTTTTTCTACAACACCTTTTGAGTCAGGTCCTCTGTCAATGTAATCTCCCATAAAAACAAAAATATCATCAGGGCGTGTTTCAATCTTTGAAAGAACATTTTCAAGTTTTCCAAGCTCTCCGTGTATATCAGTGATTGCAATATATCTAGACATAGCTATATTGTAACATAAAATAAGGTGGCTTTTTAAGCCACCTTATTAATCAAACTTATTTTTAAAAACTATGCACGTTTGCTGCCAGAAATTGCGATTTGGTGTCTGCCTTTAGCACGTCTTCTGTTTAAAACTTCACGACCGCCAGGAGTTGCCATTCTAGCTCTGAAACCACTTACATGCTGTCTTTTAATTTTTGTTCCTTCTAGTGTACGTCTCATTTTTCTATTTCCTTTTCAGCTAATTTTACTTATAATATACCTATAAAAACATGAACATGGCATCTAGTCAACATGAGAGGGCTTAGAATTATGAAGAAATATAACATTGGATTTATTGGCTGTGGAAAAATGGCTAGTGCTATTATAAAAGGCATAACAAATTCAAAGTTTTTGAATCCAGATAATATAATTGCAACAAAGTCTTCTACGGAAAATCTTGAACAGATATCAACAGAGCTTAAGATCAAAATTATTCTTGATAATATTGAGGCTGTAAAATCTTCTGATGTTATTTTTGTTGCAGTAAAACCAGCTCAAGTTATTCCAGTTTTAGAGCAAATAAAATGTTTGGATTTGTCTGGAAAAACTTTTGTCTCTTTAGCTGCGGGTATAAAGCTTGAAGAGTTAGAAACAGTTCTTCCACAAGTTGGTTTTATTCGAGTGATGCCTAATACGCCAGTGCTTGTTAATGAGGGTATGACAGGAATTTGTGTGGGTAAGTATGTAGATAGTGACGTTTTAGACTATGTTCAAAGTCTTTTTTCTTCAATAGGTAAGAGTGTTGTTATAGAAGAAGATAAAATGGATATATTAACTGCAATTTCTGGCTCAGGTCCTGCGTTTTTCTATAAAATTATTAATGATATTGCTCGAGCAGGAGAGAGCTTGGGTTTAGATTACGAAAAAGCGCTTTTGTTGAGTATTCAAACCGCAATTGGTTCTGCAAAAATGGCAATTAACCGTAAAACTACTATGGAAAATCTTATATCAAATGTTGCAACAAAAGGTGGTTGCACAAGAGTTGGTGTTGATATTATGGAAGAGGTTGATACGGCAAAAATATTTGCTGAAGTTGTTTCAAAAACTTCTCAAAAAGCTTCCGAGCTTGGCAAAAGTTAGGCCTTATTAATTGTTTTTGTAAGAAGCTCTTTGACTTCTTCAAAAACTTCTGACCAGCTGCCGATTGATTTTTGGCGGAAAAGTTTTATGCTATCATACCAATCACATTTTGATAAATCTTCGTGCCATCTCCAGTTTACTTCGTATGGTAGTAGAACAAAACAAGGGATTCCTAATGCACCCGCTAAGTGTGCAAGAGAAGTGTCGTTACATATAACTAAATCTAAATTCATTAATGCTGCGGCTGTTTGGTTAAAATCAAGTAATTCGCTTCCAATATCTGTTACATCATATTTTGAAGAAAGTTTTTCTAGCTCTTCTGATCCCTCAAAAGTTTGGAATGAATAAAATTTTGTTCCTTTTAGCTCGATTAATGGTTCAAAAGCTTCTGTAGGGATAACTCTATCTGTGTCATAATAGGTATTTCCCTGCCATTTTATACCAATTTTTAAATCTTCATTTGAGAAGAACTTATCTTTATATTTTTTTACTAAATCAGTATCAGCATACATATATCCCTCAGAAGATTCAAAAACTGAGCTACCTTTAAGCCCTAAAAGATAAGGTAAGCTTAATAATGGTGTGTGAACATCAAAACTCATATTTTGTTCTGGTATATAGCCTTCAATAATCTCATCAACGCCAAGATTATTGTTTTCAAATAATGGTACGAGAGGTTTTTGTGGATAGAAAATAATTTTTTTACACTTCTTTTTTAATAAAGGTAGATAACGGGCGAACATAATTACGTCGCCAAAACCAGCTTCGTAATAAACAAAAATGGTTTTGTTTTTGATGTTTTCACCTTTCCAAAGTTTGTCAAAAGATGCTAGATTTGGATAGCTTTTATTTTGCAAGGTTACTGCCGTTTCTTTACAAAGTCTGCTTTCAAAAAGCTTCAAACCTTTGCCGTAATCTTTACCCCTCATAAGTGCAATTGATAAAAAGTATTCTGTTTCTCTATCTTTAGGACGGAGTTTTTTGCATATTTTCAATGCTGATATTGCTTTTTTTGCTTGATTTTCGACATTATAAATATGTGCAAGGTTATACCAAGCTTGATATGAAGTCGGATCAATTTTCAAAGCTTTGTCGTAAAACTCAATTGCACGCTTATTTTGTTTAAGATTTTTATAAGCTAGAGCAATGTTAAACATAAGCGAAAAGTTCTTTGGATAATTCTGTATTATAGACTTTTCACATTCAACAATTTTTTCATACATTTTTCCACGAATATATGTTTGAAAAAGGGTTTCGTAAAAATATTCACAAGGGTTTCTATTGATGGCTTTTTCAACCCAATCAATGGCAGAGTCAACATCGTTCTGTTGAAGCTTAAGAACTCCCATAAGGTTACAAACTTCTGCATTATCACAGTCAAGATTTAAAACTTCTCTATAAGCACGTTCGGCTTCTTCCAATCTGCCACCTTGATGGTTTGTAAACCCTATGTTAATAATATCTTCTATTGTCTGCATATTTCTACTCTCCCATAATAATTATACAGGTTTGGGGGTAAATAACATGGTTTATTTGTACGAAATTTAATAAAAAAATTTTAAAGTTGTTCATGCATAAGTTGTATGTATTTTTTAATAGTTTTCTGTTAATCTTTAATTTGTTTAAGAAAGGAATTTTGTATGATGAAGAAATTTTTAATGGCAGTTGTATTACTTTCATTTACAACGGTTTGTTTTGCCGCAAACGAATTTAACCAAATGTTTTCAGGAATTAAAAGTTCTGTAAATTCTGAGCTTAAAAGTTTAACAAAAAGTATTGTTAAAGATATTGTTCCTGTAGTAGAGGAGTCTGTATCTGAGCCTGTTGCAAAGGAAGCTGAAACAGAAACAGGAGTTAAAGAAGAAGATTCAAAACCTGAAATTACGGTTGATACTATTAAAGATATTGTGGATCAAGTTGATCAAGTTACTGCACAACCTGTTGAGGTTAAATTTTTTGGTGGTTTGAATCCTGATAGTAATATTGTTGATGTTATTAATGTTTTAAAGAAATACGACTCTGTTAAAACTATTTCTATAAGAAACGTTATGGATACACAATATATCTCACAAAATAATACTAGAATAAACTTTAAAACAGCATATATTGATAAAGCAACATTAGCAAAGTATTTAGAATCTTTTATCCCAACAGAATTAATGAATAAAAGATATGGTTATGTTATGGCAGACTATACTGCTAAAATTGAACTTACAAATGGTGTTTCTGGAAAAGTATTAACAACAAAACCTCAAATCTTGATAGAAGCAGATACTATTTATCTTGAAAATATTCCTTTTTCTGTAGAAGTATATTTTCAACTTGCTAATGAATATTATGGCCTACATCCAGATAAGACAATTGTTGGTGCTAATAAGAAAGTTGCATACCCCTTTCTTATAGAGAGATTTGTGCTACGAGCACACAGTGATGCCCCTAGTGCGCAATTGGTTAAAATGAATAAAGACGCACTATTAGAAAAATATATTGCAAAATATGGCGTTGTAAGGGATCAAAGCTGTTATGAAGGAGCTCATTGTAATGATTTCATTGGAATAAGACATTACGGAGATCAAATTACATATAAAAACTATGATTATATCAATAAGATAAAAGAAGAGTATAATGACTATCTTGTAAAGAAATCAATGAAACAAACCGCAGACTTAGATAGCGCAAGTGATATATAGAAAAAAAACGGGGGCAACCCCGTTTTTATTTATTTAAAGCTTCTTGCCAAGAAAGCGCAGCTTTATAAGAACTTCTTACTAGTGGGTCAATTTGGTAATTTGTAATACCTATAGATTCGGCAAGCTTGCGTAATTCTTCAAACTCTTCTACGCTATAATATTTAGCAACTGGTAAATGAGCCTTTGAGGGTTGAATATATTGTCCGATGGTTATAATGTCAACACCTGCTTCTTTAAGATCAATAAGCGTTTCTTTAATTTCATTTAAATCTTCTCCAAGTCCTACCATTAGCCCTGATTTTGTAATAATGCTAGAATTATCCTTAATGTATTTTAAAACTTCTATAGAGTTTTTATAATTTCCTTGAGGTCGAGCTGTTTTAAATAAAGATTTAACAGTTTCAATATTGTGATTAAATACTTCTGGATTTGCTGTAATAATTATATCAAGAGCTTCTTTTTTTCCTTTGAAATCTGGAGTTAAAATTTCTATTTTTGCATCACAAACCTTTCTTATTTCATCAATGCAGTTTTTGAAATGCTCTGCTCCTCCATCGGTTAAATCGTCACGAGTAACAGAAGTTATAACTGCATATTTTAGACCAAGCTCTTTTACTGCTTCCGCAACATGTTTAGGCTCATTCATATCCAATGGCTCAGGTTTAGCTGTTCCAATATTGCAGTAACGACAATTTCGTGTACAAACTTTTCCCATAATTAAGAATGTTGCAGTGTTTCTTGAGTAACACTCGCTTTTATTTGGGCAGCGAGCTCCCTCGCAGACTGTGTTTAAACATTTTGTTTTTAGTATTCGACGAACAGTTTTAGTTTTTTCTGTATCAATTAATGGTCGTTTTAAGTGCTCTGGCAATCTTTGCATTAATTTACCCTTTCTGTTTCTGCAAGAGGCATGGTCACTTTAACGTAAAAACCGCAATCTTCACTAGAGTAGAGTCTAATTTCTCCTCCCATAGCTTCGACTAAGCCTTTTACTATGAATAAACCCAAACCTGTTCCTCTAGTTGTTCTGGTTGTTGAATCGTCTACTCGAGTAAACTTTTCAAATAGTGTTTTAAGCTTTTCTCTTGGAATAAGGTCATAATCATTTTTTACGCTTATAACAACATTGCTATTATTTTTTTCGTATTCTAATGTTATAGGAGATTCTTCCTTTCCATATTTAACAGCATTTTCTATTAGGTTTACGAAAACTTGTTCAATCCTGTCATTATCAGCAAGAATTTTAAAATCACAATCAGAAACGTTATTTATAATTTCTTTTCCTGAATCATTTTTTACAAGTGTAATGGAATTTTCTATTATTGAACTAAGAGGAATAGCTTTGGTGTTAAAATTTAAACGAGCACCCTCGATGTCTGGAATAACGAGTAAATCTTCTATCATTCTATTTAAGCGTTCAGCTTGTCTACGAATTGTTTTCAAAGATTTTTGTCTTGTTTCTTCGTCTATTTCAATGTCTTGTCTCAAAAGTCTTGAAGTATAACCTTGAATGCTGGTAAGCGGAGTTCTGAATTCGTGGCTAACAGTATCTATCATATTTGAACGAAATTCGTTTAACTGTTTAAGTTCTTTATTTTTCTTTTTAAGTTTGATGTCTGCTTTGTGAATTTGACTACTCATTTTGTTAAATTCACTACCTAAGAAAACCAATTCAAAAGGAGTGAAAATATTTGTTAAAAGCCTTATTCTGCGACCATAATTCCCTTTTGATATTGCGATAATGGCTTTGAATAGTTGTCTTATATTTATGTATAAATATGAAGTATAAAGTCCAACAACAAAGAATACAGTAAGACAGGTTACGATAATTGATAAAAGGATTTTATCCCTATTATAATCAATCATATCTCTGGTTAAGTCTTCAGTTGTATTGACTATTATTGTAATATTTGGTTTTGTTTTTTTGTGGTAAGCGAGAGGTTGGTTTTTTACGTTACCAAAGATGACAGTTTTATCTTTCTGTAAAGTTTTTGGCAGTTGTTCTATACTGCTCTGAAAAATGTCTTCTTCATGGTTGATTGAAGCAATTAATCTATTTTCGTCTCCAGCTAAAACATAAATTTGTCTACGATCTTGTTCAAGAGTTTTAAAAAGGCTAGCTTTTAAATTTTTCATATCTAAAAGTGCAACAAGATAGTTGCCGTTTTTAAGTTGTTTATTAAAAACGCCTACATTTTTATCATAATCAAATCTTGAATATGTTTTAAACTGTGCAGGAGAAACAATTGTAAGCTCTTTATAAAAAGGTAAGTTTTTAATAATAGTGTTCAGATATTCTCCGGCTTTTTCTGGGGAATCATAATATTCAAGTGTTGTTACGATTTGGGTTAATTCGTTATCAATAGAGTGTTGGAAAACGTCAACTTCTTCAGATACAATATTCGCAATCATAACGGCAGCATCTCTAAGCTGAGCTCTATTTGATTGCTGGTTAACATTGTTTATAATGAAAGCACTAATTGTCATAGGAATAATTACTGCAAAAAAGATGACAATAATTATTTGTTCTGCTATTTTTAATCTGCGTTTGCTAAAAAAAGTGCCCAAAGAAATACTAACTCCTATTTTAATTTCCGAAAGGTGTTAATTTGTATCCAACATTTGTTACAGTATGTAGATATCTTGGATTTTTTGCGTCCGGTTCAATCTTATTTCTTAACCCGCCAACATGTACTCGAAGCATTCTAACATCTTCGTCTCTATCATATCCCCAAACTTCTTCAAGAAGGGTTGCAAGTGTAACAGCTTTATTGAAATGTTGCATAAGGCAATATAAAATTTCAAATTCAGTCGGAGTTAATTTCACTCTTTTATTTAGGATAATACATTCTAGAGAGTCTGGCAGAATTTCAATTTCACCAACGTCTAAAATTTCTGTTGAAGAGAGGGATTCTACCTGCGGCTGGTTTCTTCTTAGGAGCACTCTTATTCTCAAAAGAACTTCTTGGATATCAAAAGGTTTTACTAAATAATCATCTGCTCCACTATCAAAGCCAGAGGTTTTATCTCCAATAGTTCCTTTTGCGGTTAACATTAGAATAGGAACATTGATTTTTGCTTGACGAATATTTTTACAAACTTCAAAACCGTTCATTTTAGGCATCATAACATCAAGCAAAATTAAGTCGTACTTGTTGTTTAAAGCCTTATTTAATCCCTCCATTCCGTCAGAAGCTGTGTCAACGAAATATCCGCTTGAAGAAATGTCAAACTCCAATAAATCCCTGATTTCAGTATCATCGTCAACAATTAGAATTCTTTTCTTTTCACCCATATAGATACAACCTTTTCCCTATTATTTTATTATTTTAGTCAAATTTAGCTTGTAATGCAACCTTAGGTAAAGTTTTGTTAGTAATGGTAGACCTTAATGTACAGAATCACACCGTTGATTTTGCAAAGCCTTGTGTAACTTGACTTTAAGCCCTCATTTACCCCTGCATTTTTTGCAAGATATAATTTTAATATTTACCCCCGAAAAAATGCATATCCTCGAACCCTGTCATAGCTTGAAAGTTAAAAAAGTAAAAAATTGTTAAAAATTACATTTTTACAAATAAAATTCTTCTGTATCAGGATTGATTTTATTCCAATCGGTAGAAAGCGAAGCGTATAATTGTTAAATTCTCGTAACAAAAATCTCAAAATTAAGCAATTTTGGTGTGAAGAAAGACTTTACATATTTATAAGGTTAGTTTTATGAATAGTATTAATTCAATTTATAGTATTAATAATTTTTATTCGCCTACTTTTAAACAAAAAGAGGTAAATAATAATATTGTAACAAATCCGATTGATTCAAATATTTCAATGAATGGCGCAGATGCATTAGCAAACTATAATTTAGGTAGCATTAATAAAAATAAAGATTTTGATATTTCTTTGGTTGAACCAATTCCTGTTCCTGATGATATTAATCAAGTAAACGGTGAACGAATTTACAATTCCAGAGGCGAATTAATGGAAATTGTTAATGAGGATAAGGATTTTAAATATGTATATAAACAAGGTTCAATTTCTAACGAAAAATATCAACTATCAGTTATAGATAAAAAGACAAATAAAATAATTAAAGAACAAAAAGAATTTAAATATACAATGTATGAAAATCCTCTGATTGATGTAACAGAGTTTAATAATGGTATGCGTATTAGAACTGCATATGATAGTAAAACTATGACTCCAACACATTATGATAAAATAATTGACACAAATGAAAAAGAAAAACATATATCATATGATTTTCAATATAAAAATTTTTCGATGTACGAATATGATAAAGTTAATGATTTAGAAAAGCGTACAAATTATGATAAAAATGGATATTTAATTGAAAAACCTGTTGTAAAAAATAAGTCAAAAGAATTTGTAAATATGGAAAAACCTATACTATATAATCGTATTGAGTTGAATTATAATCCAAAACAATTAGACGGAGAAAAAAAATATTATTCTAATGGGGAAATTGAACAAAATATTGTAGATAGAAATGGTAGAAGAGCTATTTATAAATTTGATACAAATGGAAACTTAGAAGAAATTCAAGAAGATAATTTAACTATTTACTATTTTAATGATGACAATCATAGTCCAGGTTATTCTATAAAAGAAGATTTTGGGAATGGCAAATCTAAAACAAGCGTTTATTTGAATGATGGCACAACATCCTGTTCTATTGAAGATAATGGCAAAGGAAAACAGTATGATTTTAATAAAAATGGAAATATAATAAGATATTTTGACTATAGTTATGAAGAAATTTAATAATTTTAGTGGATAAAGCTTGTAGGATTAAAGATCAAAATTAAAACTTCGCATTTCAATTCCTTATAAAATGTAATTTTCGAACCGTTGAAAGGGTTATAAATACTTAATTTCACAAACAAAAAGACCGATTTTAAAATCGGTCTTTGTTAGCTTGGAATGCAGACTTTGAGCTTATATGAAAAGTGTTTTTGGTTACTTTTTATACATAAAAAGTAACTGGAGGATAGGAGATTGTATCGGATTATTGCTCCACACTCCGCAGTCACTCACTACATTTGCTTACGCAAATTAGCGTTCGTTTTGCTCCGTGCTACTTCGGCGTTCCGCTTCGCTTCAGCCTACGCAAAATCCTCTCGAACTTCCTAAATGCTTACGCATTTTGGAGTTTCTCATTACCAAATCAAACCAAAATAAAAGAGACATCAGATGATGTCTCTTTTATTTTGGACCTTAACGTACAGAATCACACCATTGATTTTGCAAAGCCTTGTGTAACTTGACTTTAAGCTCACATTTACCCCTGCATTTTTTTGGGGGTAAATTTTTAAATTTTATTTCAAAAAAAATACATAGCCTCAAATCAAGTCATAGATTGAAAGTTGAAAAAGTGCAAAAAATACAAAGTACTGCATTTTTATAATTAAAAGCTATCTTGGATTAATATATCTTCCTGAATAAGTTTTATCATTGTTGTAACAATCATAAAACATTTCTTCCCAAACATTACTTCCTTCTGATGTTTTAACTAATTGCCATATTTTTCCAGTTTGAGTATCTAACACATATTGGTCAGCTCGAAAAGTAGGGTGTTGATACATTACATATCGTCCATTATTTACTGGTATTGGTTGATTTGCACTACAATATTGCATACTTATTACATATAATACAAAAAATAAGAAGATAAACTTTTTCATTTTTTATTCCTTTCTATTTTTTTCTTGCTCTTTTATCGCTTTTTTTAATGCTTTTATTTCAGATTTTAACTGTTTTCGTTCAGCTTTAAGTTGATGCTTTTGTTCTTTTTTTATTTGACGAATTTTCTTTTTTTCTAACCTTATATCTTCACGAATGATTTTCTCGGAATCTATGGTTTCTAATGGCTCTAAATTATAATTTTCTATTTTTGCTCTTTTGGGAACAACAATTGTTTCTGTGATAGGTTCTTGATAATTTTGATAAACTTCTTTTACACTTAAATCTTCTTCTAAACTTGAACTATTATATATACAGAAAGCTATTAAACATAAAACTATAATAATTGGTAAAAGCCAATGATTGTTATTTTCTTCGTCGTTGTTATCAACTTCATAAATTTCTTTATTACTTAGGTTTATATTCTTGATATGTTGAATTTTAACATCGTTAGTTACTTGACTATAAGGTAGTAGTTTTTCATAAATTTCTTCTATTTCTGTTTCATTTAAAATTTCAGATTGTAAGTTTCCTATTCTATACAAAAGCTCATAACGTAATTTGTCATATTGTGTAACCAGAACATCGCTATTTACAGTAACTTTTTTCAAAGTACAGTTGTCAGAAAATGCGATTATAGAAT
>SUTX01000003.1 GCA_015152465.1 Cyanobacteria bacterium SIG31
TTGTTGGGCAAGTGTCTTGGATTTGCTCCACGCTCGGAAAGTTTCGCAATTGAACCTTCAGTTCAAGTTTGCTCAATTTCCTCGCTATCCGAATTTCGCTTCGCTCAATACGTACGCAAATCCGCTATGCCCAACTTACAAAAATACACTTCCGACCAAAACGGACAAAAAATACATCCGAGCAAAACGGACAAAAAAATACACCCTGCCAACAAAAAAGTCCCTTTCGGGACTTAAATGGAGGAGGAGGTGGGATTCGAACCCACGGTACGCTCGCACGTACGACGGTTTTCAAGACCGCTCCAATCAACCGCTCTGGCACTCCTCCAAAGTTATTCAATTGGTAACAGAATCTATATTACATAAAACATATTTTTTTGTAAAGGGGTCTAGTTTATATTTAATCAAGCATGCTAAACTCATCAATTCCATGTTATAATCTTTAAAAGGGGATTAAGGGGATGTACGATTACTTAAAAGGGATACCTACCGATAAGAAAAAAACTGATAAAGGTACTTTTCTTACCATTGAAGTTGCTGGTATTGGCTATTTGTTGGAAGTCCCTGAAAGAGATTTTATTGCAGTAAGTTCTTGCAACGAAAACAATAGCAAGTTCTTTGTTTCTCTGATTCACAGAGAAGACTCAATGACTTTATTTGGTTTTTTAAACAAAGAAACTCGTGATATTTTTCAAATTCTGCTTTCTGTCTCAGGAGTAGGTGCAAAAATGGCAATTGCTTTGCTTAATGAATTTGATGCTTGCGATTTAATCACATTAGTTATTGATGGAAACTTTAAAGAACTTACTCGTGCTAAAGGCGTTGGACCAAAACTTGCACAAAAAATAATTCTTGAGCTCAAAGATAAATTAATGAAATCAGAACTCCCAAGAACGGCTTGTACTCTGCATCAAAACCAAGCTATTACTGATGCACACTCAATTATGCTTTCGCTTGGCTATAACGAAAAAGAAATTGAAGACGCTCTTAGCAGAGTAATTTCCACTGTAGAAGACGATTCCAATCCAGAAGAAATACTTAGAAAGGCTTTGACATGTTTATCGATGTAAATTATTGTAAATATTTCTTCTCGAGAGGCAATTTTTATTTTGAGGAGTTTTGATATTAATGAAGAAAAAGGTGGTGTATGAACTTTAGTATTCCAAAACTCAATATCAATATTCCAAAAGTTGTTTCTAATAAAAACAATGAAAATAGAACTTTTTATCATCCAGCTTTCAAATCTCAATCACAAAATAAAGATTCTTTCGAGCTCTCCGTAGGATATATTAATGATACTCATGGACAAGCTAATAATATGATGCGTATTTTATCAGGAATCAAAGGGGATTTAAGGCTCTCTGCTGGTGATAATGATATTGGTGATGAAAAAAATACAGCAATTCACAAAGCTACTGTAAAATTCCTTAATCTAGCAAAAATTAAGGCATCAGCTTTTGGTAACCACGAATTAGATACAACTCAAGCAGATTTCTTAGAAAATTTAAGAAATACTGATGCCACTTATTTATCAGTTAACTTCAAAAAAGACGATGCTTGGGAAGAATTAGAAGATAACCTTGAAGAGTATGGCAGAGCAGGTTTGGATAAAGAACTAGATAATTCAATGATTGTTGAAGTAAAAGGTGAAAAAATAGGCATTGTAGGGGCTTCTCCTCAAGATATGTTAGACAGAACAACTCACCCTCTTTATCACAAAGATTGCCATGTTGACGGACTAGAAGAAACCATTGAAGAGATTCAAGATGAAGTTGATGAGCTGAAAGAGAAAGGTATCAATAAAATATTCTTACTTTCACATTTAGGATACAAAAAAGACCAAATTGTTGCTCAAAAAACCGAAGGAATTGACGTTATAATCGGTGGACATACCCACGAACTAATTAAAGATATAAAATCTGGCGAAAACTTATTATATTCAAAAGCTAATGAGCCTGTAATTATTACACAAGCAGGTAAAGACGGACATTACTTCGGAGAACTAAACCTAACTTTTGATAAAAAAGGTATACTTACAAAAGCTCAAAACAATGTTGCTGAAACTAGATTATTCAGCAAAAACATGGTAAATCAATACATCTTCAACAATATTTTAGGTGAACCTGAACACGTTGGAGTTATTGCAAAAGCTCCAGCACCACCAAAACTTTTGATTGAAGAAAATCCTCATGCAAACTTTGTATGTGATGCAATGAAAGATATCACAGATTCAGAAATAGCTATCTGGAATAACGCAGGCATTAGAAACTTTTTCCACGAAGGACTTATTGACTCTCGTGACATAAAAGACATCGCACCATTCTTTGATAGAATCTCTGTTGCTATGATTTCAGAAAAAGCAATTGTTGATTATTTTAAAGGCGATATTAAAGCTACATACGACAATCCTGCAAGCTATAAACCTGGGCTTTTGGCTGTTTCTGGTTTGAAATATGGTGTCAATCCGACTGAAAAGAAACTAACTTTTATGACTTATATCGACAAAAATGGCAATGAGCATCCAATTGATATTGATAACCCTCGTGAAGATAAAATGTACAAGCTCACTACTGATGAATTTATGATGTCTCATGGTGCAGATTTCCCTATTCTTGCAACCGCAGAAGAATGTCTAGCTATTTATCCTTATGATAAAGACGTTATGACTTGTGAATACATCCGCAAGCTTAACGAGCCAATCGTTATAAATCAAACTGGCAGAATCATTTTTGAAGGATAAATTATAACAACTCATTAATAGCTTTGTGTAAATATTGGGGTAAGTCTGACGCTAAAACTGAATATTCAGTTAAATCCCTTGATGCAATCTCTCCAGTTCTTGAATGCAAATAGACACCAAGTTTTGCAGCCTCATAACATTCCATACCTTGAGCAATTAATCCAGCAATAATACCGGCTAAAACATCACCAGAACCAGCTTTTGCTAGGGCAGAATTTCCATTTTCATTTCTATGTGTAGTCAAATCCGTATTACAAATTATAGTCCTATGAGTCTTTAAAACCGTTATACAGTTATATTTTTCAGAAAGTTTTTTAGCAGAACTCTCAATATCTTGTAAAACTTCTTCTAACGAACAACCTAAAAGTCGTGATGCCTCAAGCGGATGTGGAGTTATAACGGTTCCTACAGGTAACTTGTATTGCCTCTTTGATAAAATATTTAGCGCATCAGCATCCATAACAAGAGTAGTTTCTTTTGGAAACCGCTTTAATAATTGCCTCAAAATTGCTTCTGAAGAAGATTTTAGACCAAGTCCACAACCGATTAAAATCACATTATAATTGTTAAGTTTTTTTAAGCAGTCTCTTTGGTTTATATAAACAGCTTCAGGGAGTATCGCTGACACAGAGCGAATTACATCCCTCGTTGAGGCCAAAGCAGAATACCCCGCCCCAACTTTCAATGAACTTATAGTTGATAAATATGCAGCGCCAACATAGTTTTCTGAGCCACAAATATTTAGAACTTTTCCAAAAGTCCCTTTATTTGAATTTTGTTCTCTTATTGGCATTTTATAGTCTTGCATAAATATTACAAACCTAGCTGACGAACATGCTCATACGCTACTATTGCTACTGAATTTGAAAGATTCAAACTTCTTTGACCTTCTTGCATTGGTATAGTTAAAGCCGTATCTGATGTAACGTACTCGGCTGGCAAACCTCTTGACTCTGGACCAAAAACAATAAAATCTCCCTCATCAAATTTGATATCAGTATATTTTCTTTTCGTCTTTGTAGTTAGATAATAAAATTTAGCACCTTGATTAGCTTCAAACAATTCTTCCATTGTATTAACCTTGTGGATATCTACACTATCCCAGTAGTCCAATCCAGCACGTTTAGTATATTTATCAGACAAAGAAAAGCCTAGTTTGCCAACAAGGTACAACGACGCACCAATACAAGCACAAAGCCTAGCAATATTTCCTGTATTTTGAGGAATTTCAGGTTCGTATAAAACAATGTTTAACTTAGCCATAATTATTTCTTTTCAAATAAATATTTTGCTTCAATAATAACAGGTAAACCTCTTACTACGCAGAAAACTATTGCAAATACAGCTGACCAGTAACCGATATTCCATACGACATCAGCATTTGGACAAACAGGAATTTTTGCAGCTACAATTAAAACAAAAGCTACAACTTTTGCAACAGCATAGCTTATTCTCATAAATCTTGAGCCTGTTATGAATTTACAAATTGGATTAACCTGCATTCCAAAAGGTGTTAGACCTTGCTCCATAGCGGCACTTCTTATTGTATCAGTTATAAAGCCTCTTGTAATTGCAATAAGTGGGAATAATATATTTATCCAACCCATAACTGCAAAAAGAATCCAATATGTGTTTTCAACAATTCTGTCACCCATAATATCAAGCAATGCGCCAAACTTAGATTCTTCATTAAACTTTCTTGCAACATAGCCATCAACACCATCAAGTGCAAATGCAATTATTGTCAAGATTAGTGCCCATATATAAGCAACAGTGTCACCTTCGCAAGCATAAATTAAGTATGCTGCATAAAACATTACAAAAATTCTAAATATTGAAATAAAATTTGCCATTTTTTCTTTTTCAACCTTTGGACGGGACACATTCCGTTTCTACTACTAACTTATATTATTATTCCAAGTGTCCCTTTGGAACAAACTGCCAGCAGGTACGCGCCGGTAGATTTTATAGATTTTCTCCCTCTCATTGTGGTGAGGTGTCAACCAACCCCGATACTACACTTAATAAAAATACAGTTACCCACTAGCCTTTCATTCTTGAAAGAGCAAAATCTTTTTGGTTAAGCTGTTCAAGCTTAGAACCCATCATTATTTTTTCTGCTTCTTCTAATATCTTTGTAACAGTGTATCCATTTTCTCCATCAGAACGAGCTTTTTGGCCAGCTTCACAACAGTGAACAAAATGCTGACATTCTAACTTAAGAGGCTCAATTTCTAAGTAATCAAGCGGATAATCTTGTGTGTTTGCAGGAATAAAGTTATCATATACTTTTAACTTATTCTCTGGCAAAGTATCATCAAATATAGCTGTCGCTTTTGTTCCTCTAACTAGTAAAGTTACGTGTTTTTGAGGAGTAATCCAGCTATCAGAAATCTGCCCAATCATTCCGCCTTCAAATTCAATTGTTAAATGCGTGATATCCATGATTTCATTTCTGTCAGAAGAACAACCTACAGCAGATATAACTCTTATAGGTTCCTTTCCTGTTGTATAAGCTATCATAGATAAATCATGTGGTGCTAAATCCCACATAACACTACGGTCGTTCTTATGATAATTTACATTCAATCTATCACTTTGTGCATAAACTAGCTCACCTAAAGCCCCTTCTTCAATTAACATTTTCAATCTGTTAACAGCTGGGTGGTATAGCAACAAGTGACCAACCATTAATACCAAACCCTTTTCTTCAGCCAATTCGGTTAAAACTTTTGCTTCTTCTGCAACAGTAGAAATCGGTTTCTCAACATAAACATTTTTGCCAGCTTCAAGCATTGCTTTAACTAACTTAAAGTGTGTATGACTTGGCGTTACAATTGCAACTCCTGTTATTGAACTATCATTAATGATGTCACTAAAATCTTTTGTAACTCTTACGCCAGGAAACTGTTCCTTAATCGTTTTGTGTACTTCTTCGTCTAAATCACACACAATATCTAATACATTAAGGTTATAGAAATTACGGACGATATTTTTCCCCCACATTCCAAACCCAACAACTGCAATCTTTTGTTCTTTCATACCTACTCTTTCCTTATCTGATAGAAATATTATATTACAATGTTTTTTTTTAGTAAAGCCAAAGAATAAACAGCTATTTAATCATGCCTTTTTCTTAATAAAAATTAATAAATCTTATGGTCAATTGATATAATTACAATTTTGTGTTAATTTTGTACTATATGGTAGGGGTAATATACCGTCAAGCGATAGAGGAAATATGAAAAGTACAACACTAAGAAGATCAAATATCACAAGAGAAAAAGTTGCAATGATGGAGTCTTTGTCTCGTTACAACAGACAACATCAAGATGAAGATTTTTATAAATCACAGAATAAAACTCGTGAGTTAGATGTTCTATGGCAATCATTTGGTGTTAAACCGCAGAAGAATGAAAAAGCTCCACAAGTTTATTTTGTTACAGGTTTAATTCTTGGTGTTATTGCAACTCTTGCTATAACAACTGTTGTTAGCTTACTAATCAATTTATCTACACCTAAAGACGAATTGGTTATCCCTAAAAAGCAAGCTATAGAATCAGCAGGAAAATTTTCTTTCATACCAGCTGACAGCGCTGCAGTCAAATCTTCTCCTGTAACTCTTTCTAATGAAGAGTACACAGTTAAAGAGGGTGACACACTAGAAAGTATCGTTATCAGATTTTACGGTTCTTTTGACATGAGTAAAGTTAATGCTATTCAATCAACAAACAAAATGGCTAACCCAAATGCTTTATCAATTGGTCAAAAGTTAATTATTCCGATGAATTAAGAATATGGCAAAAGTAAAATCTAAATACATCTGTCAAACCTGTGGTTATGAATCAACCGGATATCTTGGAAAATGTCCTGAGTGTGGTTCTTGGTCATCTTTTGTTGAAGAAATTTTAGCTTCAGAGTCTAAAACAACAATCGATTTGCCCGATAAAAACCCACCTCAAAAGCTTTCTGAAATTGAGATGAATTCAGAGATTCGTTTATCAACAAAAATTAGTGAATTCGACAGAGTATTAGGCGGAGGAATCGTTCAAGGTTCTCTTGTTCTTATTGCGGGAGATCCTGGCATAGGTAAGTCTACAATACTTCTACAAACAAGTGGCGAATTGTGCAAAAATAATAAAAAAGTTTTATATATTTCTGCAGAAGAATCTGCAAGCCAAATCAAATTGAGGGCAGAGCGTTTGGGAGTAGAATCTGATAACCTTTATATTTACCCACAAACCAATTTTGAATTAATAAAAAAACATATTGAAGAAATGGCACCTGATTTGGTTATAGTTGATAGCATACAAGCTATTTATACTTCCACAATACAAAGCTCAGCTGGGAGTGTTTCACAAATAAGAGAATGTTGTAATTCTTTAATGTCGATAGCTAAAACAAACAACATTTCAATCATTGTAATCGGTCACGTCACAAAAGAGGGTAACATTGCAGGGCCAAAAGTTTTAGAACACATGGTTGACACAGTTATTCAATTTGAGGGTGATAAATATAAAACATATCGAATCTTACGTTCAATAAAAAACAGATTCGGAAACACCTCAGAAGTCGGAATTTTTGAAATGAGTTCAAAAGGACTTACCGAAGTTGTAAACCCCTCTGAATTATTCTTAAAAGAATATAACCAAACTCAGACACCTGGCAGTACTATAATTGTTACAAGCGAAGGCACTAGACCATTACTCGTTGAAATTCAAGCTCTTGTTGGCACAACTCCATATCCAACACCTCGAAGAGTTGCTAACGGCGTTGATGTTAGCAGAGTCCTACAAATACTTGCAGTATTAGAAAAAAGAATTGGACTTAACCTTTCTAAGCAAGACGTTTATGTTAATGTAATCGGTGGCATTGACGTTTCAGAACCAGCAGCAGACTTAGGTATTGCTCTAGCAATTATTACCTGTGTCCGAGATGTTATTTTTGATTCTCATACAGCTATTGTCGGTGAAATTGGTTTATCTGGTGAAATAAGAGCAGTAAACCACATAGACAAACGTATTACTGAAGCTCAGAAGCTTGGTTTTAAACGTATTATTATTCCAGAAGCAAACGAAATTTCTAACGACATTAAAGGTATAGAAGTCCTAAAAGTTAAAAGAATAATCGAAGCCATAACACGGGCAGTCACTAAATGATAATTGATTCACATGTACATTACGGTAACTCTTTGTGGGGAAACTTTTCGCCAGAAGATTTAATAAATATCATTGGCGAAAATATTGAATTTGCAATATGTTCAAATTTAGAGGGAATTGATTCTCCTAATTTTAAATTTGAACTTGAGTGTAACGAACAAATGTTAGAAACAGCTAAAAAATTTCCAAAACTAAAGCCTTTGTATGTTTGTCAGCCAAACTTAACTGAAAACATAGAAATAGCTAAAGAGTTTTTAAAGAATCATTCTGAATTCATTGGACTTAAAATACATCCTGAATGCATGAAATTGCCTGCTGATAGTGAAAAATATAACAAATACTTAGAACTCGCTCGAGAATTTAAAAAACCATGTTTATACCATTCTGGGCATATTAAATCAAGATTTTCTTCTCCAAAACTCATATATAAAAAAGCTCAAGAATTTCCTGATGTACCAATAATTTTAGGGCATTTATCTACTGGGCCAAAAGAATCACATATAGAAGCAATAAACATCTTATTGGATTCCATTGAAAATGAAAAAGCAACACTATATGTAGATACCTCTTGGATAGATTTTGCGTATGAAAAACTCAACGAAAGTTACGAAGATACTATTATGTTAATTGAAGCCTTAAAAAATACAACAAAAGGCGATTTCACTAACAGGATTTTGTGGGCTTCAGATTCTCCTGTTGGGAAATTTAATCAAGATAAAAAATCTTACGCCTATAACATACAAGTATTTAAATCAAGAATCAAGGAACATTTCCAAGATGAAACTTTGCTAAAAAACCTTTTGTCAAAAAACGCAAAAAATTTATATAATATTTAACTTATTTTTTTTGTTGATTAAATTCATTTAATCCTATTTTCCAACTATCCTCATACTGAAAATCTCTTTCAGCAATTTCTTGAGGCAAACCAGCGTGGTGGATTTTTGGCAATAAGAAAGATTCTTTCATTTCAATAGGTTCATCTTTGTTATCATCAGAATCTTGACAGATAAAGATTGTTTCGCCATTTTTATCAGTCTTTGCTCCAACAATTGTTATTTCATGTCCTGCCAATTTATTGTCATTATTCGGATCTGGCCATGTATAGCCAATAATAATATTGTGCCCCATATTCAATGTATCCAACAATTCTTGCTTAATTGTTGCAAAATCTTTTTCGTGGCCTACAAGCTTACCATCTTGATCTATTTTTTGGTAAATAACAGATACCGTATTTTTATTTTCCATAACAGATTCAACATAAGTTTTCTCAAAATCAATCAAACCACCATCTTCTTGAGTCCAAGCATTCGGAGCTCGTTTATCTGTTAATGAATTATATGTTTGTTGAGAACCTAATTGCATCATTGTAGATTGCATTAAAACATCTATAATTGAGCGCTCGCCTTTATCTCGATGATTATTCTGTATCCTTGCTCTTACTATTGCATGTTCATCTGGCTTTAATAATACTACTGCTTTTTCAAATCCAAGCTTTTGATGTGGCGTTTTAAATTTATTTAACAACCAAACAGCATCAAGAGTTTTTTCTGATAAAGCATTCATATCTATTACTTTGTATGTTTCATTCTTTGGAGAAGTTAAACCTTCTACCATGCGGAAAAATTCAGCAGGCTTTTTAGTCGCTAAGTCAAATTCAATACTTGCAGTAGGGCATGTTCCAGTATGCATATTATCGATATTATAATTTGCTTCCTCAAGCTCATTCATATCTTCTGATAAGTCTGTTACAAGACCCAGTACAGGAGTCTTATACTCATCTGGAATATCTTCACAAGTTTGAGTTATAACATACGGATTTTCTATTATATCTAAACATTCTTTAAGAATTGTTCTACCGTCAAGTCCAGGATCTCTTTCTTCTTTAAGAATTTTATGTAAATTATCTAAAACAGAAGTTTTATCATCAGAATCATTCTTCAAAAGAATACCTGATTTTAAAGCGAATTCAAGTTTTTTACGATAGTTCAAGTTTAATTCAGAAGAAATTTCTTTATATTTTTTCTTTTCATCACTAGTTGTTAAACTTGTTCTAACATCCACAACTGATGTATACGCAGTAGCTTTAAACGCTGGAGCTTTTATACTTTTTTCCGTTCCAGTCGTCACAGGGAAAGAGGCGGTCTGTACTTTTTCCGTCCCGCCTGTTTGATAAACCTTTACATTATTTTGAAAATTTACACTAACCATATATATATAAAAACATTTTGTTGAGTTTTCTTGCTCTTTTGAAGAAATTTTGTAAATATATGTAACATTTGATTTTTTAAAGCAAAAAAATTTTTCATCTACCTTTATAGGGATATAGTGAGGAAATAATGATTACAGCGGTTAACAATACACAACCTACATTTGGAAAATTTAGCATCATAAAAGTTCATAAAAACGCATTCTGCAATCAACAAACTTTTATGAGCATCGAAGATGCTTTTGAACAAAGATTTAATAAAGCATTGTCTAAAAAAGACAAAATCAATTCTTTATTTAATAAAATGTTTAGCAAGAATTCTGCGCCATATGTTTTCTTCTTAGAACAGCCAAACTTCGCTTTCTTAATGGATAAATTAAAAGAGTTTGGAGGTTATTCTTTAGAATGGCTTCATATGCACACAGGAGTCCCTATTTATAGACCTCTTGACGAAGATTATCATTCATTTTTTGTCTTAACAGAAGACGAGCTTGATGTACAAAAAATATTAAAAGAGAACGTCGACGATATTGTACAAGAAACAACATTGTACAAAGAGTATAGAACAAGTCAAGGCGAGTTATACGATGAGCTCACAAAAGAAGCTTTTATAAACCATTATATGACATCTCTTTTTATGAGTATGATTCAAGATGTCCCTGCAGATGTATACAAGATTGAAGATTTTTCAGACATAAAACAAGTGGCCGAGCAAATTATGAATTAAAAACCATATATACATATTAAACTACTTAGATGATACTCCTCTTTTTTGAGTACACTTTTTATTGTAGATTTGAAAAAATTATCGGCATGGTCTAAATTTCCATGACCGCATGGATTAGAGGCTAATTTGTAGACCATATGGTCTAGATCTGTATATTTACCCCAAACCCATTAAAATCAATCTTCCTATTGATGAAACAATCCTCTAAAAGGGGGTAATATACATAATGTAAATGGTAAGAATATACTATAACAATTTATATAAATGGGGAGAGAAGAGAGTATGAGACGTGAATTTAAGAAAAAATCAAAAGTTTTACTAATTGATGACAATTATGAACATTTAGTTGGTATCAGAGAACTATTGAATCTTGAAGGAACTTTTGACGTTGTTGGTATCGCAACAAACGTAACAGTTGGTTTAAATTTAATTAAAAAATACCAACCAGACATCGTTCTTTTAGACATGAATATGCCTGAGAGAGATGGTTTACAAGGAATTATGGAAATCGCTAAACTTGATTTAGGAACAAAAGTTTTAGCTCTTTCTGGTTATGATGATGCTGATTTAATTTTTAGAGCTATGAAAATAGGTGCTAAAGGTTATGTTCTAAAAACTATGGCATCAGCTCAACTAATTTATGCTATTGAAGAAGTATTAGGCGGAAAAATTTATTTACCTCTTGCTCTTTCTAGCAGATTCTTTGAATATTTCCAACAATCATTCAAGGAAGAAACTACAAAACAAGAATCAGACGAAGAAAATCTTCTTTCATACTTAACTCAAAGAGAAGAAGAAGTTTTAGAGTTATTAACTCAAGGTATTACTTACAAAGGTGTTGCTAACAAGTTATTCATTTCTGAAACAACTGTAAAAACACACGTTAATAACATTTTCCAAAAATTGCAAGTTAATGACAGAACACAAGCTGTTTTATATGCAATTAACAACGGATTTTTGAGCAAAAAAGTTAAACTTGGTGTATAAGACTCCACATAGGAAAACATCATTAAAAACTATGCTAGGGGAAAACAAAGCAGTGAAAAAGATAGTAAGACAACAAAATTATTTCAAGGAATTAATTGAAACACAAGGGAACAAGTTTCTAACAAGACAAGCCCTTAAGTGTTTAGTCCGTTCTGCCGTTGAGCCCCTATTAGATGCCCCTGAAACAGGTGTCGTTTTATACAGAATAGAGAATAGAGAGAGTCTGCAAGGTTTATTGAAGAGATTAGAGTTTTCAGAAGTAGAAGCACACAGCTACTCTGATGACTCTAAAAACCTTGTGGAAAAAGTTTGGGCTAATACAGAGTTTGTTTGCGTTATGACCCACAGGTATGTTTCTATTCTTATTTGGGATAATAACACCGGTGATAAAAATACAGTTCGTTATTATTCTATTTATAACTCAAAACTCCAAAACGAGCCGCTAGACATTATCAAAAGGAATTCAAAAATAGATATCACGCCATACATTGAAAAGTTTAATCCAGACAGACGTGATAACATTCTATTAAATGCCTCTATAAGAAGACTTCTTGAAAACATGGACGATGCTACAAATGATGCTGTACTCGGCTATGCTGAAAAAAGTGCTGAAACTATTTCTGATTCTGACTATATCCAGAAAAAATCTAGAGTTATTGCTCACGAAATAAAGAATCAACTTTCAATCTGTGACTTATATACAGAAATAATTAAAAGACAAGTTGCAAATAACAATCTAGAAGCAATACAAAACTCTTTAAAGTCTATAAATAGAGCTTTAAAAATAGCTAATAACACTTTAATTTCTCTAAAATCAAAAGATAATAATGAAATCCAAAGCGTTAATTTAAAAGAAATTATTAAAACTGCTGTAGATTTATCTAAAGTTTATCTTGACGACAAAGAAATTGATTTTCAAGTAGAAAACAATTTAGATATCCAAATAACTGCTAATGCAGATAAGCTTTTAGCAGTTATAATCAATCTAGTTAAAAATGCTTCAGAGGCGTTTAATATTTTGGAATTAGACGAAAATGCCCCTAAAAATGATAAGTATATAAAAATAAAAACAGATGAACAAGAAAACTTTGTACAAATTCTTGTTTCAAATAACGCTCCAGGCATTAGTGATCCAGAGAGAATCTTCTATGAAGGTTATACTACAAAATCTACAGGAAGCGGTCTCGGGCTATGGATTTGCAAAAAATCTATAGAAGAAATGTTAGGAGAACTTGAACTTACTCGTTCGACAGAAGACTACACAGAGTTTACAATTCAATTAGGGAAGGAGGAATAATGGATTTAATTTCTTCTAGAACAATTGATATAACCAAACTTGCAATGGATGGTCTGTTAGATAGGCAACAAGCTATTTCTTCTAACATAGCTAACGTTATGACACCAGATTATCAGAGAAAAGAAGTTGCTTTTGAAAGTCAGTTAGCAAAAATAATTGAAGGCGAAGATTTAAAAGATTATATCAAAGGACAAAATAGCATTGAATATGTTCCACCTAACGTAGATGTTTTCACTGGCGAAGTGCATCGTTATAGAACACCTACCTTACAAGAAAAAGCTTATTTACAATCCAATTTATATGATGAATTTAAGCCTCAATATGTAACAGATGTTTATAGTGGTTCAAATTCTGACGGAAACAACGTCGAGCTCGAAAGAGAAATGATGGATTTATCCAAAACTGGTACTAAATATCTTGTACTTTCAAATTTAGAAAGAAGACAGTTTAGTGAACTTTCTGAAATAATAAGAGGACAATAGGAGCAAATAAATGAGTTTCAATATATTTGATATCGCAGGTTCAGGAATGACCGCCCAAAGAGCAAAAATGGATACTATTGCAAGTAATATTGCAAATATTCATACTACTCGAAGACCTGACGGTTCTAAAGGTGCATACGTTAAAAAAGATGTTTCTTTTAGAACAATCTACGAAGATAATATTAATAGAGGTTTCTCAAACTTTTCAAGCAATGCACCAGATGCTCAATTTGACCCAAGAACTGGTAATCTTTTGATAAATGCTAATGTTGCATTAAACAATGGAATGGTGACTGGTGGAGTGCAAGTTGAACAAATTTATGAACGTGCAGATGGAGTAAAAACAATATATGATCCATCACATCCTGACGCTGATGAAGAGGGTTATGTTGATATGCCAAATGTAAATATCGTCGAAGAAATGGTTGATATGATTGCAGCGTCAAGAGCGTACGAAGCAAACGCTACGGTTGCAGAAAACATTAAAACAATGATGCAATCTGCAATGAATATTTAGGAGTAATATAATTAATGAGTATGGATTTTTCAACATCAATACAAGGTTTTAATAGAGAGTTTAACTTAAACGCTGTGAGGGATTATAACAACTTCTTACAGAAACAAGACTCTTTCGAATTTGATAACGACGTTACGGAGTTTTCAAAGGCACTTGATACAGCTTCTAAATCTGTACCATTAAGAGATAAAACCGACCCGACAGGCATGGGTAGCTTCATGGATAAAATCGGCTCTAGTCTTGGTGGCGGTTTAGACGCTGTAAACAGAGCAAAATTAGAAGCTGATAGAATGCAAGAAGATTTAGCAATGGGGGGCGCAACCAGCATACACGACGCAATGATTGCTGCAGAAAAGGCTCAACTTAGCATGCAAATGGCTGTACAAATTAGAAATAGAATACTTACTGCTTACACAGAAATCAATAGCATGGGGCTATAGAGGAGTATAATCACTATATATAACACTCGACCAACCCTCAAAATAACTAATTTGGGTTAATGAACCTGTTTTAATTAATATTTTGTGCTGATTTGTAGGAGACAGCTTTAAAGTGTTGGCTAAAGCTGATTGAACAACGCCAGGAGTTGTCACAATTATAATACGATTACCCTTGTTTTCTTTAATCAACATATCAATAGTCTTAGCAACTCTTTTATTAAAATCAGTTAAAGCTTCTCCACCCTCAGGAGTTTGAGTTAAAGCTTTAGGGCCATATTCTTTGAATAAATCCCCAATAGAAAGTCCGTGCCATACCCCATGATTTCTAGCTTTTAAATCAAGAGGTACAACTTTTTGCTTAAACAGTTCAGCAATTATATGAGCTGATTGAGAACAACAAGCGTTAGGGCTAGTATATATTTTATCGTATGAAACTCCTCGTTTTTCTAAATACTCACAAACTTTTTCAATTTCTTCTTCACCAAAGTCATTCAATTTAGGATATTTCAAATTATCATTAATAATTCCATCATGAGAATAAACGGTTGCACCGTGAGTAATAAAAGTTATTTTACATATACGTTTAAACATTGTAGACCTCTTGATAGCTAATAATAGAAAACTTTATATAAGTGCGATTTTGTTACCTGCCGAGTTAGCAGGTGGGTGAGTGCCTTAGAATATCCGTTTCCCACTGGCGATTTTGTATCGGTGGGTATACTTCGCAAACTATAGAGCTTACTCTCCCTTTTAATAAAAATGTAGGAACAAAATAAACACCTATATAAAGTAATAGTATTATGACATATTTTTTTAAGCATTTCAATAAAGTAAATTTTTATTAAATAATGTTATTCTAAGTAGTAAAAAAAATTTTTATATGTTTTAAAAGAAATATGATAATAGATGATATTAAATATAAATATATTTATCAACAAAATTTCCAAGCAATGAAACCAAGTCATTTCAGCGGTATTGACTATGCTGTTGTTAGAAAATTCAAGGCTCCTGTAGAAAAATTTAATAATCCTCAAAATTTTCAAGCTTGGTGTAAAGAATTGCTTTTAAAATTTTTAAACTTTGAACATAAAAATGAATCAAATATTATTCATATTGATAGAAAATTTGCAATAAATAAGTGGAAAGAATTCATTATCTCAAAAGAAGATGTTTGGTCACCAGCTAAACGACTACTAGTATTTACATCTATGGTAAAAAACAAAGGAAAAAACAACAAAACAATTCCCCCTATAGTAAAAGAAGATATTCTAAATGATTCCATTTCAATAATTAGTGACAAGCTTATGCAGGACAAAGATACTTTATTTAGTTTGGGGAAACTTTACCGACAAAAACTAAAAGATTATTATTTAAAAGATATACCGGCAAAATATACAGGCTGGATTGAGATTGAATCAAAAAAATCCAAACCTGAAAAATACGAACAAAATTTAGAAAAACTTAAAATATTATCAAATAGACTTTGGTGTACACAAAAAGACACACACGCTAAAACTTATCTAGAAAATGGTAATATGCATATTTATCTTGAAAACGGGAACCCGAAATTATGTTTAAGAATTTCAGGTTGCGAAATACAAGAAATTCAAGGAGAGAAAAATAACTCCGTAATCCCAATAGAATACATTAAAACCCTAAAAGAACATTTAAATAATAGTAAATATCTACTAAGTGATGATATGGAATTTATAATTAAATTATCTGAAATTATGGACTAGGTTTATGTTAAAATTGTTCTATGGAAAAATTTTGTCTTAAAACTTTGATAGCTAATGATATAGAATCAGAACTTGAGAAAATAGGTTTTGATACTGCTTATAGAGCAAAAGGGGCAGATAAATTTAGATATAAAACTTTAAAAATTTTCGGTTTAACAGTACCTCAAGCTAACATTTTGAAACAAACAGCTCTATCGTTTGGCGCTGATTGTGGAGTCCATAGAGAGGTCTTAACCAATAACATAAACAAAACCGATGTAATTCTCGGAGGAAGCTATTCTCAGATAAAAAAAATATGCGAAAAACTCAAGCAACAACCGTTCTCTTTAAAGTTTCTCAGTGAAAATATTTTGGAAGAACTTGAGCCACAAAAAAGAGAGACTAAATTAGTTGGTATTCTTAATATAACTCCAGACTCTTTTTCAGACGGTGGAAAATATTTTAAGCCACAAGACGCAATAAAACACTTATATCAACTTATAGAAGATGGGGCCGACATAATAGATATCGGTGCAGAGAGTACAAAACATGGTGCTGATGATATCCCAGCAGAAGAACAAATTAACAGACTTCGCCCTATATTAACCTCTATAAATGATTTACCGGTACCCTTAAGTATAGATACTCGAAGCGCAAAAGTAGCTCAATTTGCATTAGAAAATGGAATTTCTATTATCAATGATGTTTCAGGGCTAACGTATGATTCAAAACTCTCAGAAGTAGTTGTTCAATACAATGCTAGCATAGTATTACAACATTCAACAAATAAAACTAGCGAAATTCCACTTTATAATGATATTGTAGAAGATGTTTACTTAGATTTACACAAGAAAGCTCAAATTGCTAAATCTAAGGGGATAAAAAATATTATTTTAGATATCGGAATCGGATTTGGAAAAAACAGAGAACACAACTTGGAATTACTTAAGCGTTTTGAAGAATTTCATTCACTAAATTATCCACTTATGGTTGGCATCTCTCGAAAATCTTTTCTCGGAGTTAAAGACGATAATGAACTCAAAGATAGTTTAACACTTGCCCTATCATACCCTTTAATTAATACTGGCATAGATTATTTAAGAGTTCATAATGTAAAATTACATAAACAATTGCTCAACTCGGTAATATAAATTTTACCCTGACGGCTAATTTTTATCTTATTAAAATCTATTAATATATTTGTATAGTCTGATAGGAAAAGATTTATGAGTATAGTAAAAGATTTATTATTTATTGGCATAATTATAATAATGATTGTTAAATACACTCATCTTAAAAGAGTTCTTTTAGAACAAAAAAATTATTTCATTCAAACTTTAAGCCACGATTTAAGAGTATCGACAATTGCTCAAATACGAGCATTAGAATTATTGCAAAAAAAACCTACAAATAATAATTTTAGTATAATTGAAGACATTCAAGATTCTTGCTTATTTACGCTAGATATGATTAATATGCTTTTAAACTCTTACCGATACGAAAATGGCGAACAAATATTAAAATATGAGATATGTAGCGTTACAGAAATAATAAACAACACTAATAAGAACCTTTTTAAATTTTTGGAAGACAAAAAAATTTCTCTTAATATACTTGCAAATAAAAACACTTTCATAGAAGCTGACAAGCAAGCTTTGTCAAAAGTTTTTTCAACACTTATATCGACAGCAATTTTTTACAGTGAAAACAATAGCATAATAAATATTTCAGCTGAAACAAAAAAACAAGAACTTATAGTAGAGATTAAATATAGAGGGAAAAAACTTAGCCCAGAAGAACAAAAGAGAATGTTTAACAAGAATTCAAAATTCTCAACAGTTGGGCATGGAATAAGGATGCATTTGTGTAAAAAAATAATTGATTATCATAATGGAAAAATAGAAGTAAATAATATTAGAGAAAATATAAATTCATTTACATTTAAAATACCAGTCCAAAACAGAGAAAAAGCTCAGAGGCAAAGCCTTATAACAAACTTTTGTAAGTATAATTTACTTTCAAATTAAAAGTGTTTTGTAAACAATTTTAATATTTTGAAACAAAAAGGGTAGAAAAATTTACAAAAAATGTTAAGATGAAAATATAGGGCAGTGACTGAATTGTAGAAATTTGTTAAAGGGATTATGTAAAATTTTTTAAACTAACTTAAAAAAAATGTCAAAAAAAGACATTTACATGTTTTAACTAGCTATATAGTCAAAGGTGTTAGTGTGGAAAATAAAATCAATACAAATAGAGAAAAAATCGAAAATACTAAAACAGGACCTGTTACATCACCAATTTCTCAAAAAAAATTGGTATCAAAAGTCAATGCTTTGACTTCACCTTCATCAGTTAACCCATTTTTAAACCCACAAAACATCATTTTTAACACAGAAAAAGGTTCTACTCTCAACTATAAATTTGTAGTTGACGAATTAGTAAAACTTGCTAACGTTGATAACACTAGCGATTTTTATAATGGTATTCATTCCATTATTTTACAGAGCATCGATTCAAGCTTCATGGCTATCGGGATTTTCAAGGAAAAATCAAATTGTATAAATCTAAAACTAGAAGATAAGCTTGGAAACTGCTTCTCAACAAAGGTTTTCTTAAAGGACGAAGAAAATCCTATTGTACAAGTTTTCCAAACCAGAGAAATTCAGTTCGTAGAAAAGAAAAATTACTTAAAAATTTCTTATTACAAAGATTATTCAACAGTTATTTTGCCATTAATTTCTGCAAATAAATGTATTGGCGTTTTGCTTGTAGAAGATGCTTATGCTAGACAAAATATCGTTTTATACTCTTTAATAGCTAATTTATTAGCACTTGTAACTCATAATATAGAACTTCTAGAAAAGAGTGATGAATACATAAATACAGATGCTCTTACACTTTTGAGCAATCATAGAGGCTTCCAAGAAATTTTAACAAACGAAATTTCAAGAGCCCAAACAAACAAAACACCTCTATCAATAATAATGATGGATATCAACAATATTACTAAAATCAACAGAGATCTTGGTCACGCAAAAGGTGATGAAGTTATTAAAGTTGTTGCAGAAAAAGTTCGTCAAAACATGCGAGAAGGGGATATTGCTGGACGTTATGGTGGTGATGAGATTGCCATAATTCTTCCGAATACAGACTCTGCTCAAGCAAAATATGTTGCAGAATTCTTAACATATTCACTTTCTTGTTGCTTTATTGATGATATCGGACCAATTAAAGTTTCAGTTGGTGTTGCAACATATCCAGATTGTGCTGAGGATAAAGAAAAACTTCTTATACTTGCAGAACAAGCTATGTATATTTCACAAGCTAAGGGCTATAATGACGGAATGTCAGCAATTATTAGTTCTTCAGACTTTAACTTCTGGGACGATGTAGCACTAAAATCGTATGCAGAAGTTGTGTCAAAACGTCACTCGCAATTGGGTATTAACTTTGAAGAAGAATTATTAGAGAAATTTAATACAGACCACGATTTGTCAGACACAAGAACTTGGGAAATTGCAACATCTCTTGCTGGTGCAATTGATGCTAAAGACCCATACACAAAAGGGCATTCAACGTCAGTTTCAAAATTCTCTGAAGCTCTTGCAAGAGCTATCAATCTTCCAGAAAAAGAAGTTGAAAGAATAACTCTTGGCGCATTGCTTCACGATGTGGGAAAAATCGGCATACCAGAAACTGTTCTTAAAAAAGAAGGGCCTCTTTCTGATGATGAATGGGCAATAATGAAGCAACACCCTGTTATCGGAGTTGAAAAAGTTCTTCAACCTAACCCTAACTTAAGAGATTTGATTCCTATTGTTAAATACCATCACGAAAGAATTGATGGGAAAGGGTATCCTGAAAATCTTTCAAATGGCGACATTCCGCTTGCCGCAAAAATTGTTGCTATTGCAGATACTTATCACGCATTGATAAGCGACAGACCTTATCGTAAAGGTATGAATATAGAAAAAGCTATTTCTATCTTAGAAGAAGGGGCTGGAACTCAATGGGATAAAAATCTTGTAAGAACATTCATACAAATAGCTCCTTCACTTGGAGTTTAAAAAAAAGATATTAAGAGGGGCGGTTTTTTCTCTAGAAAAAACCGCCCCTCTTTTTTTATTTCTTCTTTTATTCTTTATCAGCATAGCGAAGGAACGTTTGCACTTTTGTCTGCATCATTTCTTCAATTATTTGCCATTTTCCATTTGGTTGTTTTTTCACAATCATATAAGTTTTTAGCTTATATGTCTCACCAGAAGGTTGTCTTAATGAAGATATTTTATAAGCATTATCCTCATATGGTGCAACAACAATATTTGTATAAGTGTTTTTGTAATGTCTAAGCTTCGCACCTGCTTGACCTATTTTCATTTGCTTAATATAAGTAGCAGTATCAGTTGAAGCGTTAGCAGTTGTACCATCAGGTTTAATAATTTGTCTTATTATTTTTGCGTTTGGAGAGTACATCTCTGCTATAGTTGGGCTATAATTATTTGCACCCTCGACATAGCTATTGAAAAATTTTAAAGCTTCTTGTTTTTCATCAGCAAAAGCTGGAACCGACATTACAATAATAGCTAACAAAGTAAAAATATATTTTTTCATTATTTTCTCCTAAACATCAGGCAAATCGCCTTTAACATCAGCAATTTCATCCGAATCAAGTCCAAACATGGTATGTAAAGCCTCAACAGCATCTGCCGCATAAACTTCATCAACAAGACAGCTAATCTTTATTTCACTTGTAGAAATCATTTTGATGTTAATTCCTCTATTAGCAAGTGTTCTAAACATTTTTGCTGCAATACCTGGTCTACCAATCATGCCTGCGCCAATTATAGAAATTTTTGCGATTTTGTCATCGACATAAATATTACTATAACCAAGTTCAGGTTTTACATATTCCAAAATTTGTCTAGTTCTTTCTAAATCTGATTTTTCAATAGTAAATGCAATATCGTTAGTATTTAAATTTTTTCTAGCATAAGATTGAATAATCATATCCACAGAGATGTTTTCTTTTGCCAAACTATCAAACAACACAGCTGCTGTCCCTGGATTATCTTTCACATCACAAACAACAACTCTTAGCTTTGATAAATCAGATGCTACACCCGTAACAGGTTTGTGTAATTCCATTTCTTCAACTCCTACAATTAAAGTTCCGAGATTTTCTGTATTAAAAGTACTTCTTACTCTAACCGGTGTTTTTGCGAACATTGCAGTTTCAACAGCTCTTGGATGCAAAACATTTGCGCCACCGCTTGCTAATTCCATCATTTCTTCATAAGAAATTTTCTCTAATTTTGAAGCACAAGGTACAATTCGAGGGTCTGTAGTATAAACCCCATCGACATCAGTATAAATATCACAACGTTTCGCCCCCAAAGCACCAGCTAAAGCTACCGCTGAAGTATCTGAGCCACCTCGACCAAGAGTAGTGATTTCAAAATCATCAGTAACCCCCTGAAAACCAGCAATAACTACAACTTCGCCATTATCAAGATGAGTGCGAATTTTTTCTGTTTTTATTTCTAAAATTCTTGCTTTTGAGTGAACTTTCTCTGTAATAATACCAACTTGCATTGCATTCATACTAACAGCATCACACCCTTGCTCTTGAAGCGCCATAGCCAAAAGTGCAATAGATACTCCCTCTCCTGTTGATAGAAGCATGTCCATTTCTCTTGAAGATGGATTAGGCGAAATCTCTTTAGCAAGTTTAGTTAAAATATCTGTTGTATGCCCCATAGCCGAAACAACAACAACGACATCATTGCCTAAATTTTTCTCTCTAATTACGGCACGGGCAACATTTTTTATTTTATCCGTATCAGCTACGGATGTCCCCCCGAATTTTTGTACAATTATATCTTTCATTCCATTTATACCTTAACCAGTAAGAATTATTATATATTTAAATAACGATAAAAACAAGAAAAAGTTCATTTTATATTTTTGTAAACATTTGTAAACATAAATTTTTCGCTAGAATTCAATAATAGCAAGGTTTGTGTTAAAGTTTACAAACAGGTACATATCCATTTACAAAAAATTAGGCAAAAAATAATCTTCACCTGTTTTATGTGTATTACGAAATGTAGTAGAAGTAAATAAAAAGGAGTTAAATATATGAACATTAATGCAATCAGCTCATCAATGATGAACCAAAATTTGAAATTAAAAATGGCTAATGCGCCACAAGAACCTGAAACAAAACCAGTATCTTATGCAACAAAACCAGAAGTTGAAACAACTTCTCCTGCATTTCAGGGTTTAAACATGACTCAACTTAGTAGCGGTGCAAAAAAAGGAATCATGGCTCTTGCTGCAGCTGCTGCACTTACAATGGGAACAACATCTTGTTCAGACGAAATTATTTACCTTGAGCCAAACAATCCACATGACATAATCGTTAATGTTTATGTTGAAGATAAAGATAACATGAGTGCATTAATTGAAATGATGATGAAATATTTTGAAGAAAGAGATGAAAAATTATTTAATATGCTATCTCAATGGATGACAGAATGGCAAAATGGTCGTATGGAAGACCAAGCTTTATTAGAAAAAATGTATAACTTAATGTTAACAAACAATGACAATCAAAATATTATTATTGATTTATTAAAACAAAACGGCAAATCTGATGAAGAAGCAAAAGCTTTCTTAGAAAAACTTTTAGCAGAAGTCCAAGCTGGTAATATGACAGCAGCAGAAGCATATAAACAGATTATGGAAGAATTAGGCGATATCAACATCACATTAAAAGAAGGTTTAAATAAATTATTTGAATATATGCAAAATCGTGATGACAAGCTATTTAAGACAATGCTTGAGTGGAAAGAACAATATGATAATAATGAGATGTCAAAAGCAGATTTTAGTGCAAAAATGTTAGACGCAATCTTAGCTAATCAAGAAAAAATAATCAACTTATTAGTTGAACAGGGCATGTCAGAAGCAGAAGCAAAAGCATACTTAGAAAAAATCGTTTCTCAATTGAATGACGTTAATGGCAAACTTGATTATATTATTGAGCAATTAAAATACATATCTGGTCAAATTACAGAAAATGCAGATAAACAAGATAAAAGATGGAACCAATTCTTAGAGATGGCTGCAAACTATAAAGGCGACATTGAAGCTCTAAAAGATGCTAACGAATTATCAAATGATTACTTAAAACTTCTTATTGATAATACTAACGATTTAAAAGCAACTCTCAAATACTATATGGAACAAAACGGCGAAGGAATGACGCTTGATGACTTGAAAAAATTATTAGGTGAAGAAAGTGAAGCTTGGAAAGAATTCATCGCAGCACAATTCGCATTATACCTTGACGGTGTAAAAGGCGATGTTACAACAATCAAAGATTATATTTCTATGATTGAAGAAAAAATGGCAACAAAAGAAGACCTTCAAGCCCAAGGTAACAGACTAGAACAATTATTAGCTAAAATTGATTGGAATACCGCAGAAACATTGGGCGTTGCACAAGAAATCAGAGATTTAATAGCACAAGGCTGTGACTGTAAATGTGCAGAAGAATTGAAAAAAATAGTAGATTTAATTGAAAAACTTGTCCAAGACAATGGTAATAATAATGACAATAACGAAGGTATCTTAGGTGACTTGTAATCCCGTTAACACCAACAACTAATACTACAACCACACACTAAATATACACAAGGAAAGAGGCGGAAATCCCGCCTCTTTTTTTAACAACCATCTTACTTTTCTGTATCTTTATTTTTTATCTACCTTTAAACTTGTGTCTTGTTCATATGTGTTTTTATATCTCACATTTGGATTAGCTTTTTTTAGTTTTTGAACTGCTTCTTCTTGAGTTTGTCCTGTATATTTAACAGTTGGGTTTGATTTATCAGCAACTACATAAATGTCACCAATTTTTGAAGAAATGTAAGTTGTTCCTTGTTTCTTTTCCCCAGCTTCTTTTATATCTGTTCTACCGCCACCCATTTTGCCAGTTTTTTCAACTTTGCCATTAGGATTTAATTTAATGCCTTTTAATTCCAATGGTAAGTATAAATTAGGTGGGATATCACTTGCATTAGTTAACTTACCGTCAGCCATTAATGCTCTTTTTAGTGCACCAATTGCACCCTCTGCAACACGTTTACCATTTTTGTATACATCATAGAAACGTCCGTTAAATTGTGCTTCTAAACCTGGATAAAAAGCTCTGACAATATCTAACCATTGTTCCCCTCCAGTTATTTCATAATGATGATATAAATCATTTTTTACTGGAGTTTTTTCGTATTGTTCTTCAGAATTCCAAACAATTGTTTTCTCTTCAGGTTTTACCTCTTCTTGTTCTTGTTCAAAACTTATTTTACCAGCTTTAATATCATTAGCAATAGCCAATAATTCTTTTGGATTAAGAATATCATTTTCTTGACCTGCCGTACTATTTAATAGTTTTCTATAAGAAGCATGATCCCATTTACCGTCTTTAACAAAACATCCTGCAATTAATGCAGCTGCTTGTGCGTGAGGATTACCATTCTCTTTCAATTTAGCAACATATTTATCATAGCTTACATTACCTTCTTTATCTCTATAGTCATTTTCATTAAATGCTAGAGAGATTGTAGATTCTTGCGTTTTATCCTTGGTTGCAGCGCCAATAGCACCAACTATAGCTGGTAAAATTGCTCCTAATGCAGCATTAGCACCGACATTACCTGCAAATTTAATAATACCACCGTCAAGAAGTTCATGTATTGTTGTGTTAACAACTTTATCAGCACCGTTAACTTTTACAACAACATTTACAGGAGTATCAGGTAATACTATTGTTTTATTTTCAGTTGTAGCAGCTCCGCCACCAGCACCAGCAAATCCTAATGTTAGAACAGCTAGTATAACTTCGCCAGCTTCTACTTTCTTCTCAATATCATAGCCGCATAATTTAATAATTTCTTTTACTTCAGAATCTTCTAATGTACCCATTTTAGATTCTAAGAATTTTTTGATATTTGTAAATTCTGCAGTTGTAATTTGATCCTTAGAGTCTTGGCTCAATTCTAAATCAGCACCTAAAATATTTCTAATTTCTTGAGACAAGCCTGTTAAATCCCATTTTTTACCTTTTATTTCAAGTAATTTAACTTTTTTATCACCAGGATTACCCAATTCGTCTCTTACTTCAACTTCCACTCCGTTCAAGGTTCTTTTTAAGTGAGACATCGTGTTATTAGTTGTTCCTTTTTTAACTTCTTTTTCATTCTGAATTCTTGATTGTTCAACATCATTTCCAGCAGCTTGAGTTTCAGTAACTATTGATCTGAATGAGTCATCACCTGTCCAAAAATCATTAAAGTGACCTTCGTTTACACCTTTTTTAACAAGTTCATTCCAAACGCCATCTTTTTTCATCAATTTAACAGCTTGTCTATGAATATAGTTTTTTCTGGTTAAATTTTTATCTTCTGCAATATCACCAGCTTCATCTGCAGGTGCATTAACAACTTTTTTAACATATTCAGCATAAATATTTCTTGCTTCTGCTTTAACTTCATCTTTTAATTGTCTATTAGCTTGTCTAGTTTCACTACCAGTATACTCGCCTGTTTTTTTCACAGCTTTTTTACCGGCTTTAACATCAGCTCTAGACATTACTTTATCTTCACCTTGAGCTTTTTCTGCTTCTTCTTTTTGAAGTGTAAAAGCTTCTTGCACGTTATCTTTTTCTTCTAATTTTTCTAATTTTTCAAGTAATTCTATGTAATATTTAGCATTACCAGCTTTTTCTTTTCTAATTTTAGCAACAGCTTCGTGATGTTTATCAGTTCTATTCATCACTCCTTTTAAGTAGTCAATAGATTCTTTTAATTCCTCTTTTGTTTGTGCACTGCCAACTACATTATCAGCGATATTATCTAAAGTCACATCTTCTTTTTCGATTGCATTATTTAGAATTTTAACATCTGCATGTCTATCTGCTCTTGAAGTTCTGTCTTCTTTAGCTGGATTTGTTACAGCTTGAACTGCTGGTTGTTCTGCTACGCTCTTGTCTTGTTTTTTTTCTTTAGCAACTTTTTCTTCTTCAGGAACATTTCCTGTAGAGCCATTAGCTAAATTATAAATTTTATTAAGAACTTCATCGCTAACAGCTTCTTTTTTAGCTTTCTTCATGAATATGCTTAATTCTTTATCATCTAAATAACCGTCAGATTTTTTATTTCTATGGTCAACTTCGTTAGCAATTCTTTCTGCTTTATGATCACCAGTTGTAGCAGCGATTTGATCAATTCTTAATAAACCCATGTTAATATTCTCCTTTTTATATCCTCTTGGATATATAAAGTATTTCTTTTTTTAAAAATTGCCCTTTTTGTTAACAATTTGTTACAAACAAAACAAAAATAGCACCAATACACAATCTTGAGATTATATATCACCTCACCCTACCCCCTCTGTAAGGTTAGGGAAATACGTTCGACGCCAACAATAGTGTCATGTCGTCCTCAGACGCAGTCTGGGGACCCAGCCTTTTTAAAACCTTAGATATTTTGACTATAAGCTGGATTCCCGCACTTCGTGCGAGAATGACAAGTTTTAAACCGTAAGAAAAATTTCTAAAACTTCCAATGATCGTTTTGCTAAAAGCTCATTTTTAAGTTTTTTATTCTTACGTTCTTTTTTAGGTAATTCAACAGGAGGCACTAAAGCCCAATTTGAATTAATAGGTTGAAAACTAAACTTTGAATCTTCAAGATGTCTTTCATCAGAAATATATCTTGTAAGAGCACCTAAAATACATTCTTCTGGTAATATTATCAGCTCTTCGCCTAAAATACGTTTAGCCATATTAATGCCTGCTAACATACCAGTAGCTATCGATTCAGTATATCCCTCTGTTCCAGTTAGCTGACCTGCAAAAAACAAACCTTGTCTATCCCTTGCTTCCATTGTCGGATTAAGTATTTTGGGACTATTTATGAATGTATTACGGTGCATAACTCCATATCTAACAATGTTTACATTTTCTAAGCCAGGAATCGATTGTAGAAGCTCTTTTTGAGCACCCCACTTAAGATTTGTTTGAAACCCAACAAGATTAAAAAGTGTTTTTGCTGAATTATCCTGTCTTAATTGAACTACAGCATAATTTTCAATACCTGTTCTCTTATCCACTAGCCCTACCGGTTTCATCGGCCCAAATCTGAGAGTATCTACCCCTCTTGAAGCCAAAACTTCTACTGGCAAGCAAGATTCAAAAAATCTCGATTTCTTATCGACTTCGTGCTGTTCAATTCTTGGAGCATTTATTAATATATTATAAAATTTCTCATATTCTTCTTTATTCATTGGACAGTTAATATACGAAGCTTCACCTTTATCATATCTAGAAGCCCAAAACGCTTTTTCAAAATTTATAGAATCTACTTCAACAATAGGTGCAATTGCATCAAAAAAATGTAAATGTTCGCTTTGCGTGAAACTTTTTATACTTTCAGCCAAAGAATTACTCGTCAAAGGACCTGATGCTAAAATAACATTTCCATCTGGTATTTTTACTATTTCCTCTCTAATAAGCTCAATATTTGGATCTTCCTGAATTCGTTTTGTAACAGCTTTAGAAAAATCCTCTCTGGCAATAGCAAGAGCATTACCTGCAGGAACAGAGTTTTCAATAGCTATTCTAATCAATTCCCCGCCAAGCAACTCCATTTCCTTTTTAAGAAGCCCGCTCGCATTTGTTATATCAGAGGAACCCAAGCTATTTGAACAAACGAATTCAGCACAATCACCACCTACATGTGCTCCAGTTGTTTTTTCAGGACGCATTTCATAAAGTTTAACTTTAATACCTCTTTTAGATAATTGCAAAGCAGCTTCGGAACCTGCAAGACCTGCACCAATTATGATAACTTCATTCATTCTATACTTTCCCAACTTGATTTCTACCGTGTTCTTTAGCGTAATAAAGTCCTTTGTCTGCAAACTCAATCAACTCTTGAGCTGTTTCAGCATTATCAGGGAAAGTCGCAACACCAACACTTATTGTTACATTACCAGTTTCTGTAGCATTAAGCTGAAACGCTCTTTCTGCAACAGCTTTATTAATACGATTAGCATTAAATAAAGCTTCTTCTGCCGTTGTATTAGGAAGAATTATGCTCATTTCTTCGCCACCATATCTACATACAAAATCTGTTGTACGAGAATTTTTCTTCAATGTTTGGGCAACTTGTTTTAATACAGCATCACCAGCTTGGTGTCCATATGTATCATTAAACTTTTTGAAATAGTCAATATCAACTATTATTAATGAGAACGGCTGACCATAACGCTTTGAGATTTCTATTTGATTCTTTAATGTTTCTTGAAAATATCTATGATTATATAATTCTGTTAAACCATCTACTGTAGCTAATTTATATTGATATTCAAAATCTCTTGATTTGATTAAATATTTCGCCAAGAATGATAACGAGAATGCTACTACCATTGAAATCACTGGCAATACTACTGGAATCCATAGATTAAATATTTCCATTACATAATAAGATACAAATAAATATGCTATACCAAATAAAAGCGTTGAAAGTAAAGCAAAAACTGTAGAAGTAGATAGCATTACAATTGCTCCAATCAAAGCAACTACAAGAGCTATTATAAGCATATTAACAAACATATCAGATTGCTTAATAAAATTATTGTCTAACATATTATTAACAAATGTTGCGTGCACCTCAACTCCGGGATAAACACTATCTTGCACAGGAACACTTTTTGTATCGTGTAATGACATTGCAGTTGTACCAATTATTACAATTTTATCTTTAAAGTTATAAGCATTAGCTGATTTTGACATCTCATTTAACACTCTATAAATAGGATAAACAGTATGTGTACCACTTACGCCATACCAATTTAAAATAACATCACCCTCTTCTGTTAAAGGCAACTGCGTATCTGAAACAGATAACACACCGGCTTTATTAATAACAAAATTCTTAACATCGTATCCTGCAAGATAATTAGCTGATGCTCCAAATGTTAAACTTGGGTAATACTTTCCTTTATATTCCATTATTGGAGCCACTTTACGAATAATACCATCACTATTTCTCACTACATTAGCTGAACCAACATGAACATTACCATTAAGGAGTTCTGACAAAATAGCTCTGCAATTTTTAAACCCGTACTTTTTACCTATGTTTATATTTGATTTGTTGTCCAAATTCAATTCAATTCTTTCCGGCAAATCAACAGCTTGTCTTACTTCTTCAGGCTGATCATCAAAAGTTATAGCAGTATACACATTGTCATACTTATTCATAGATTCAACAAGAGCTTTATCAGAAGTTAATGCTGAACGCACAGATTTTATAAACATAAAATCGAAAATTATAGCTTTAGGTTTGTCCTTTTCTAAGTGATCTATTAAATCTGCATAAACATTTCTTGGTATAGGCCATTCACCATACTTATCCCACAACATTTCTAAACTGGCATCATCAATTGCCAAAACAATAATATCTTTATTAGCTACTGGTTGTTTGTGAGCTACTCGAATAGTCTGCCTGTAGTCAAAACTTCTATTCTCAGCAACCTCAAAAAAGGATGTTATCACATTATTTAATGTTTTATTGTTGTGCAATAATACATAGCCTATAAGCAATGTCGCTAAAACCAAAAGCAAATACGTTGCATAAGTAAACCATTTCGCTTTTATAATATTTTTCACAATAAACCTCCCACTTACTATATTCCGGACGTCGTATAATTAACCTTCCTTGAATTTGACAACAAAAAATTACTCATAGGAGTTTTTTGTTCAATAATAGCATTATTTAACTCCAATAATTCTGTTGAACGAAATAAATCTGTAGGATTCAACAAATACTTTAACAAACATTCTTCGTGTAAATTCATTTTTAGGATTCCTCTTAATGATATCGCTATTTTTAACGTCATATTTTGACATTTCTTTAAATGTAATTAAAAACGATAGTACAAATAGATGATTTTTAGGGTAAATATTAAATCTTACTCATAAAAAGCCGTAAAAAAAAATAAAAGAGGTGAAAAATGTTCCACGGATTTTATCCAAGATATGATTTAGAAGCAAGAATACAACATACAAAATTAGATAGCTGGGGAAGAGACTTTCCGTCCGCTAGAATGAATCGTGTTGAAGAAGTTGGAACAGCCGACTTTTCTTCTGTTATGTCAGGTTTAGTGGAAAATCTCAATACACAGATGGAAGCACCAGATAATCTTCTTAAAGATGCAATGATGGGGAACCAAAATGTAGATATACACGACGTTATGACCGCTATGTCCAAAGCAGAATTAAGTGTATCTATCGCAACCACAGTTACTGGAAAAGTCATCCAAGCGTATGATAAAATTATGCAAATGCAGATTTAGACTTCTCATAATCGCTAAATATGTGTATAATAATGTAGGGAAGGATATATGGATTTCAATAAAATATTAGAAAATAAAACTTTATTAGCTGCCATCATCGGTGGTACTGTTTTTCTGCTCGCATTATTCATTGTATGCGGGACAGTTGCTTCTACATCAAAAACTAACAACGAGCAAATAGATGTTTCAAACGAACCTTTAAAAGAAGATGTAGACTTACTTACAACTGATAATATGGGTAAAGCTCTTGAAATCCAAGCCCTTTTAGCAAAACACGGAATAGTTGTTTCCCGTTCTGTAGATGGTACAAAATCTGTACTAAAACTTAAAGCTAAAAATTGTTCAACTGCTGGCGGAAAGTGCACAACAGAAAAACGTGATATGGCAATTATGCTCATTGTAGAAAGTGGCTTATACGACCAAAATGTAGGTCTAGAAGTCTTTGACAAAGGTGATTTTACATCTACAAAAGAAGATAAAAGAATTCGTTTAGTCCGTGCAATGAACGGCGAGTTATCCCGTTTAATAAAAAGAATTGACGGTATAGAAAACGCATCAGTATTTATTTCTATACCAGAACAAACAATGTTCTCATCTATGCAAAAACCTGTTACAGCAACAGTTCAGTTAACAGTTGCCGTCGGACAAACATTAAATATGGGGACAATAAAAGCTGTTTCAAACCTTCTTTTAGGTAGTGTCTCTGGACTTACTTCTCAAAATATCTCTATTACAGATACAAACGGTCATGTATACAACAGTCTTGTAGATGCGCAATCAGAAATGCTACAAAGATTGCAAGAAAATGACAAATATATGCAAGAAAAGGTTCAAGCTCAATTAAACAGATTGATTGGACAAGGAAAATACGTTGCAACTGTAAGTACTTTCTTAAGACAAGCTCCTATAGAAAAATTCACAATTGAATATGATCCTACTAAGAAGACCGCTGTTAACGAACAAACATTTTCTGAAGGTTTGGGAGACCAAACTCAAGATGTTAATAAAAACACCAATGCTGTTAGCGTTTATCTACCAAACGGTTTGCCTGCAGGTAGTTCTGATTCTACGCAAAATAGAAACTACTCAAGAACAGCTAGAGAAACTCAATTTGGCGTAACAAAAACTCAAATTAACGAATATATGTCTCCAGGCGTATTGGAAGAGATCTCTATTGCTGTAACTCTTGAAAAAGATGCTCTTCCTGTCGAATTAACGTTGGAAGAATTAAAAGAACTTGTGGCGCACGCAGCTAGTCCAAAAGCAACTGCTGATAACGTAACTATAGCATTCGCAGAATCTCTTGATCCGTTCATGGCTACTGATAAAAATGTCAAAGCCCCAATCAAAGCTGAACACGGCAATCCTTGGTGGCTCGCTATTGCTCTTCTCGCTTTCGGATTATTCTTTGGACATAAAGCTTTAACTCAAAAAATAAACGCAGCAAAAGCTGCACAAGAAGACGAAATGAACCGTTTAAGAGCTCAAAATGAAGCTCAAGAGCAACAAATAAAAGATTTAAGTATGAATGCAGCAGATTTAATAGCTAAACAGTCACAATTACAACAAGGCCTATTAGAGCAACAAAATAGGCCTGCACTAAGAGCTAGTGGAGCTGATATTCGTGATGCATTAAGGGACTTAAAACGTGAAATCGACGGCGTTGACGAATCAGAAGCTGGAGAAAGAATCCGTAGCTGGATTGAACAATAAGCAAATATTTTAATCTAAATTTAAATATACTGGGTGAGGAAAATGGCAATAGAAGGGTTTGATTACAAAGGTTTCGCAGAATCCATGGCTGAGCAAGCTAAGGAGCTTGTACCTGCAGACTTAAAAGACCACGAAAAAGAATATATCGTAAAAACTCTAGGCAACTTTACAATGCTTGCCGGAGAAGCATTATATAATGATACTCAATTGAATTTAAATGCAGACCAAGCAGTCTTTATAACTCAAATAATTGCAGAATGGTCTTTCCACAAATCTATTGACCTTATCCATTCCGGAATTTTACCTCAATATTGGGATGGTATTATGCAAAAAATAGCATTTACTATCTTTGAAGTTGCAAAACAGGCTATAATAAGAAAAATACCTCAAGATCAATTACTTCAAGCCGTTGAACATCATGTCGTAAAAGTCTATAAACAAAGTATTGAAGAGTTAGAAGAAAAAGGGGTTATTGACGAAGAAGTGAAAAACCGTGCGACAAGTCAATCAAATATTGATGCAATGGCACAACAAGCACAAGCCCAAGCTCAAGCTGAAGCTGCAAAACGAAAACAAGAAATGGCAGAAGATTCTATGCGAAAAGCTGATGAAGCTCAAGCAAAAGAAGATAATAGAAGAGCACAAGAAGAAACGGCAAGAACCATTTCAGCAGCTGCACCTAATGCTATCAGTAACAAGCAAATGAAACTTATGTCACTTGCTCTAGTTCTTAAGGTTCTTTCTCAAGATAAGGTTACAACAATATTAAACAAGTTTAATTCTAATGATTCATTAACCATTTCCCAGTATATGAATATGGCTAATTTAGAGTCACAGCTTGATAGCGACCTCGTTGCAGATTGTCTTAAAGAAATGAAATCTTTTCTACCTATCAAGAAAAAACTTACTAAAGAAAATGTGGTACTTGATTTAATCAACATTTACAAAACAAACCCTCGTGAAAAAATTGAAAAAGTATTAAAACAAGAACGCCCTTTGGTAAAAAGATTTGTTTCTCAAGCTTATGATGGAGAATATGGCGAATTACCACTTAAGGTAGCAGGAATTGTAACTGAATATATAGAAGAAAATTTATAAAATAAATTATGATAATAAAAAAACATAAACAAAAACGCAACGTAGATATTTCATTAAAAGAGTCGTTAATTCAGGACGATTCAGATAGTGTTGTAATAAATAAAGAAGAAAATATTCCTGCACGAGCCGAAGAAAAAGAGCAAGTAAAAGAAGCTGAAATCGATTTATTTGACATAGAAAATATTGACTTTACTCAAAGGCAAGAGCGTCGTAGAGGTTCTAGACGAAGAGGTTACAGGAGAATTGACGACCGAAATCTTGTCTCACGAGCACAAGAAGAATCTGAAAACATTAAAAAATCGGCCTTTGAAGAAGGATATAGATTAGGTCTTGAAAAATCTGCAGCAGATTTAGAAAAATTCAGAAATGAATTTGCAAACTTTATGAATGCAAAAAAAGATGTTTTTGAATTCGTCGCTCCTGACATATTAGAAATAAGTGTTAATATTGCAAAAACAATAATAAAAAAAGAATTAGAAAGTGATCCACAAATCATAATTAATACTATTATTGATGTACTACGTTCAATATCAAAAAATGAACCTAAAATTAACATTAAAGTACAACCACAAGCGGTACAATTTATAAAAGATACTATACCAAATATAACATATCAGTACGGAATTGAATCCAAAATTAATATCATATCAGACCCTTCTATAGACGAAGGCGGATGCGTATTTCAAACCAGCAATGGTATCGTAGATGCTTCAATTGACACCCAATTGGAAATCATTAAAAAAGCTTTAGAGGGAATGTAATAAATAATGGCGGCAGAAGGACAAAACAAACCGATATCAGAAATATTTTTAGCGCTATTTATAATGGCGTTAATATTAATTTTGATTATTGAAATGCCAAACTGGGTTATCAACTTTTCAATAAGCTTAAATATAACTCTTGGTATTGTTTTACTAATGATATCATTGTATGTCCAAAAGCCATTGGAATTAGCTGCATTCCCGTCAATCATTTTAATCGGTACAATGTTCAGATTAGTACTTTCCATCGCTTCAACAAGATTAATCCTTGCCAAAGGTGATGCCGGTGAAGTTATTCATGCTTTTGGTACATTTGTTACCGGTGGTAACATGATTGTTGGAGGAGTTATCTTCCTTATTATCACTGTTGTACAGTTCATGGTTATTACCAAAGGTGCTGAACGTATTGCTGAAGTTGCTGCTCGTTTTGCATTAGACGCAATGCCAGGTAAGCAAATGACTATCGACGCCGACTTTAACGCAGGTTTAATCTCTCCAGAAGAAGCAGTTAAAAAGCGTGAAGACTTACAAAGAGAATCAAGCTTATTCGGTTCAATGGACGGTTCCATGAAGTTCGTAAAAGGTGATACCATTGCGGGTATTATCATTGTACTTATCAATATTATTGGTGGGTTATGTATTGGTTGCCTTATGAACCAAATGCCAATAGCAGATGCCGTTAACAAGTATACGGTCTTAACAATCGGTGACGGCTTAGCGTCACAATTACCATCACTACTTATGTCTGTTGCTGCCGGCATCGTTATGACTCGTGCTTCTGCAGGAAACAACTCTTTAGGCGGAGACTTGACTAACCAAATAATGTCAAAACCTTATTCTTTATTCTTCGCAGCATTATTCTTAGGGCTAATTACAGTAACTTGTCCTATTACAGGTTTACCATTCCTACCATTTCTAATATTTACAATTGTCCTTGCAATTGCAGGTTTCTCAGTTCTTGTTAATGCAGATGTACAATCTCAGTTAGGACAACTAGAAAGCGTTCGTCAAAACATGCAAGATCTAGTTAATCCTAACAAAATGTATGAAAGACTTGGTGTTGACGTATTAAGTCTACAGGTTGGTGCAGGCTTGCTCGTAATTGCAGACCCTGACCAAGAAGGACAATTACTTGCCAAAATTGCAGCGCTTCGTCAAAGAACAACTGACGAATTAGGATATATTTTACCAAATATTCGTATCATGGACTCTTCTGCATTAGAAGCAAATGAATATGTAATCTCAATACGCAATAACGTTGTTGCTTCTGGTTATGTTTATCCAGGCAAATACATGGTAATTGCAGATCAATGGGATTCTGTCAAGAAAACAATTCCTGAAGATGCTATAGTTGGTGTTGACCCGACTTATCAAACTCAAGCATATTGGATTTCTCAAGAAGATGCTAAAGCGACTAAAAACGTTACTGCAGTTGATGCCACAGATGTTCTTGTCACCCACTTGCAAGAATGCGTAAGAAAACACGTTGATGAAGTAATGACAAAAACTGATGTATTAAAACTTATGGAGCTTGTCCGTTCTCAAGACCCAACTCTTGTTAACGACTTGGTTCCTGCAATTATTTCTACTTCAGATTTAAGAAAAATATTTGTTAACCTAATTAGAGAAAAAGTCTCAATTAAAGACATAATCTTTGTCTTTGAAAGATTATGCGACTACGCAAGATTTTCTAAAGAGCCTGATATATTATCCGAACGCTTAAGAGCAGCATTAGGTCGTCAGATTTGTCTTGGAAACGTAGATAGAGATAAAGTTTTATATGCACTGACACTTTCTCCAGAATGGGAAAAAACTCTTGATGATAGTTGCCAAAGAACAGAACTTGGAACAATGTTTTTATTAAATCCAATGCAGGTTCAAGATTTGATTGAATCAACTGCTATGACATTAATGAGAGCCCACCAAGCAATAGGTATGCAACCTGTGATTTTATGCTCTCCTAGAATAAGACTTCCTTTGTATCAACTTTTAGAACGCCATATCCCAACAATTGTCGTTATTTCATATTCTGAACTAATAACAGATATTAAGGTTGAAGCCGTTGATACAGTTGGTGAAAGCGCAGGTTACTAAGGATTAATTTTATGAGCACAAACCAATCAATAAAACCAATTACAACAGAGAGAAAAGGAAATCTACACATTGGCGGATGTAATTTGGTTGAGCTAGCTCAAAAATATGGAACACCTCTTTATGTTATTGACGAGGCAACTATCCGTAAAACTTGTCAAGAATATATAGAAGCTTTCAAAAACTATCCAAACATAAAATTTATGTACGCTTCTAAAGCTTTGTGCAGCCTTGCAATAACAAAAATACTTAATGATGAAGATTTTGGATTTGATACAGTTTCAGGCGGAGAAATTTATACTGTATATAAAGCCGGTATTGATATGTCTCACGTCCTATTTAATGGGAATAACAAAACTAGAAAAGAATTAGAACTTGCCCTTAATTTAAATGTTGGCCGTTTCTCTGTAGACAACTTCTATGAAGCAGAGCTTTTAAACAAAATAGCTTTTGAAAAAGGGATGGATGTTGATATTCTATTAAGAATTACCCCAGGAATAGAATGCCACACACACGATTATATCCAAACCGGTCAAATTGATTCTAAGTTTGGATTTGATATGCAACAAATTGATACAATTGTAGAACTTATTATCACAAAGTACAAAAACCTCAAATTAAAAGGTTTACACGCCCATATAGGTTCACAGATTTTTGAATTACAAAGTTTTACTGATGAAGTAGAAATATTAATAAAAGAACTTGAAAATTTGAATAACAAATTTAATATAGAACTCTCAGAACTAAATATTGGGGGCGGACTAGGAGTAAAATACACAGCTGAAGACAATCCACCATCTATTCTAGAGTTAGCTGATGCTATAGGAAAATCTTTGAACGAGTATTCAAACAAAATAACAATATACCTTGAACCAGGCAGAAGTGTAATATCTACTGCGGGTGTTACACTCTATACTATTGGAAGCAACAAAACAACTTCTGAGGGGAAAAAATATGTAGCAATAGACGGCGGTATGGCCGATAACCCTCGTCCAAGTATGTATCAAGCTAAATATACAGCAGAAGTTGCAAACAATAATGAGAACGAAACAGAATTAGTAACTATAGCAGGAAGATACTGCGAAAGTGGTGATATATTAATAGAAAATATTGAGCTACCAAAACTCAATGCTGGAGACATTTTATGCGTCTATAATACAGGTTCATATAATTATTCAATGGCTTCCAATTATAATAGAGTAGAAAAACCAGCAATGGTACTTGTAAATTCTGCACAATCTGATATGATAGTTAATAGAGAGTCTTTGGAAGACTTAATTGCACGAGAAAATATACCCGATAGGTTGAAAAAAATATGATAGAAGGTCTTTTTACATTTTTTCAAAATATTTTGAGTCCCCTACAAGGCACATTTAATTGGGTTAATATTATTGAAATCTGTTTTATTGCGATAATTGTTTTTGTTTTCTATCGCAAGTTTATTAGAAACACTCAATCTGAAAAACTTGTAAAAGGTTTATTTTTCTTATTTTTCGCTTGGATTTTTAGTGAAATATTAATTCTTATTGATTTAAAGATAATTGGTGTATTTTTCAAATCTCTTGTAACACTTATCACCTTGAGCTTAATTGTTATTTTTCAACCTGAATTAAGAAGATTTTTGGGTTATTTAGGTCAACCTGGATTTATCAAACGTACATTCTTTCAAGGTGGAAGCTATAGAGAAAACTCTGAAAATGATATAGACATAATCAAAGAAATCATTGAAGCTGTAAAATATCTTACTAAAACAAAAACTGGAGCATTAATTGTATTCAAAAAAGCAATGAGTTCTCTAGCATATTCTGAAGTTGGAACAGATATCAATGCAAAGATTTCTGCAGAACTTATTCTAACAATTTTTCACCCAAATACACCGCTTCACGACGGTGCTATGATTATTGAGGGAAATAAAATCCAATCTGCAGGAGTTCTTTTACCTTTAACTGAAGATCCTAAGCTAAGTTGGAAATACGGTACTCGCCATAGAGCTGCTCTTGGAATGTCAGAGATTTCTGATGCCGCTTGTTTAGTTGTATCTGAAGAAACTGGAGATGTATCCATTTGCATGGACGGAATGTTGAAAAAATATGAAGATTTAACAACATTAAAATCTGATTTAGAATCTATATTAGGTATAAAACCTACTGAAGAAGAAACAAAACATAAAAATATATTCGACAAATTACGCGGGAAATAAGCAATGGGATTTTTTTCAAAAAAGAAAAAACCAGAAGTTAGAGTAAAAACAAAAAGAGAGATTATACTTGAGTTCTTTAAACGAGCAATTTTTTGGTTAATCGGTACGATTATAGTTGCTATAGCTTTAGAACTATTTTTACTACCAAATAAAATCATTGACGGCGGTGTAATTGGTATTTCAATGATGACCTCTTACATTACAAAATGGAACTTAGGTCTTTTAATCTTCTGTATAAATATTCCTTTTATGCTTATAGCACTAAAAGCTTTAGGTAAGAAGTTTATATTAAATACTTTTGTTGCAACAGCGATGCTTGGTTTAGCAACAAACTTAACAACCAGTTTAAGCCCTGCAACAAACGATTTATTATTAGCAACAATCTTTGGTGGCATATTTTTAGGTCTTGGGGTTGGTTTAATCCTAAAAAACACAGCATCACTTGACGGAACCGAAATGCTTTCAATTGTTCTTTCAAAAAGGCTTAAAATCGTATCCGTTGGTGAATTATTAATGGGTATGAATCTTTTCATATATACAGCTGCTGGTTTTTTACTTGGCTGGGATAGAGCTTTGTATTCAATCTTGACATATTATGTTGCTTCAAAAGTAATAGATACTGTCCTAGAAGGTTTCGATAAAGCTAAATCCGTAAGGATTGTTTCTGATTTTTCTAGAGAAATTGGTGACGCTATTATGAAAGATTTAAATGTTAGCGTTACATATATGAAAGCTACTGGTGGCTACTCAAAACAAGAAAAGATATTAACTTTTTGTGTTGTTAGTAAATTTGATATCCCAAAACTAAAAGAAGTTGTGCACGAAATCGATCCAAGAGCTTTCATTGTTACAGAAGATGTACACGAAGTTGAAGGTGTACGTTTCAAGAAAAAACATTAAACCGACAAAAGAATTAAATATCCTCTAAACAGTTGATAACAAGAGGAGAAAAATATATAATAATGTTATTGGGACAATAGGGGAGATTAGGGTCTCATGTTTAACAACATTAACGACAACGGAACTGAATACTTATACAACTCTCAGCTAGATAGGCAGAGTAGTATAATTAATCTTGCTGCAATAAAAGCTAATGCTCAAAAAGCTTTTCAAGCAACAAATAATAATCCATACGTCGACAGAACCGAAATCTCTGCTAATGCTCTTGAACTTTTTCAAAGAGATTGTGACATCAACAAGTTTAACAAAATTGCAATGAGTGATTTAAACGACTTCTCTCATTTAGACAGAATGAATGAACTCTTTGCAGAGGGTGTTGTTGATGTTTTTGAAGATGATGTATTGTCAAATTTGGTAAATAACTCTAAATTATGGGAAGATTTAGAGCTGTAAGTAGGATATGTTAAATACTGATTACTATATTCAGGATAACTCGGATATTGAAGAGACTAAGCTTGAAGCAGCAAAAGGTTTGTATCGTGTAGGGAATTATGCTGGTGCGCTCAAGTTATATCTTGATATGGTTAATATTAGCTATTCTTATAAACTCTATTATGAGATAGGACGATGCTATTACAAACTTGGAGATATAGGCAACGCCGAATCTCATTTTGCACGTTCAATAGCCTTAGAAAGCAATAAAAATCCATCATATATTTTTATGGGTAATATTCACTTCAAAAAACAAGATATCGATAAAGCTATAGAATATTGGGTAACTGCATACTCATATAAACCTGATGATGAATCTGTTTGCCTCAATCTTGCAACATCTTATTTTTCAAAAAACATGAAATTACAATCTTTGTTTTTCTACGAGAGATATCTTAAATATGCAAAAGATAAAACAACTTCTTATTATCAAGAAATCAAAAAAAGCATAGAAGAGTTCACAAAAATGAGCAATGATTTTGCCCAAAAAGCACAAAGAGCATTAGATGCTAACGATATTGATACCGCAATACAAGCTCTTACATATGCTATTAATAATTATCCTCTAAATTTTGACTCTAATTTGCTTTTAGGCAAGCTTTATTACGAAAAAAATGATTATATGCACGCTTTAATATATTTCAAACAAGCATTTAGCCTAGATAACAAATCTCTAGATGTTCTTCAGAGATTATCATCTGTCATGATAAAACTTGGAGACTTTACCGGTGCATACTGCTGTTTTAAAAGAATGTTACCTTTAGTGATGAACAACCAAAGAGAGTATCTAGAAATACTTAAAGCAATAAAACCTCTTGAAGAGAGCTTCGACAATCTTAGTTATCAAGGGCATTTAGAATGGGCAGACAATTATTATAATGAGAACAATTATCACCTTGCTCTTTTTGAATATGAAAATTGTCTTATAGTAGATGGCAACCTAACAGGTAAACTAAGCGAAAAAGTTCAGAAACTAAAATCTTTTATAAATCCTGAAGAAAGAATTATAAAAGCTTGTTTTGAAATTGGTGGTACGCATTATTCAAACAGAAATTACAGAGAATCAAATAAATATTTCACTAAAATAATGAATCTTTCTAAAACAGATTCTTCTGACTACAGATTCGCAAAATCACGGATTATTAATGTTTAAGAAACTAAAAAAACTTTTTTATCTCCATATTTTAAGACGAAAGTATTATCGCATAGGTAGCTGTAATGCTTGCGGAAGATGTTGTCAAAAAATTTATGTTAAACACAAAGGAGTAATACAAACAGAAGAAGAGTTTAAACGTCTACAAAGATTACACCCATTTTATACATATTTAAAAATAATCGATAAAGACGAAACTGGGCTAGTATTTGAATGCACAAATCTAGATAAAGAGACAATGAAGTGCAAAATTCACAAGTCTCGACCAGGAATTTGTCGTAGATATCCACAAGAAGAACTTTTCTTAATGGGCGGAACACTCGCAGAACATTGCGGATATAAAATGGTTCCAATTGAAAGTTTTGAAGAAGTATTCCAAAAAGTTTCTAAAAAAGCGAAATAAATATACCTATATAAAAATAGAAAAAATTAAAACAAAAAAGGGTTTGAAAATTCAAACCCTTTTTTGTTATAAATCTAAAAAACTGATTAGTTATTATATGCCCATCTTGCAGCTTCACCGAACGGTTCAACTACATTACCTCTTAATTGTACTTGGAATTGGTCTTTTATAACTCTATTTGCTTTATCACAAGTTGCTTCAGTTTCTGTAGATCCAATGTCATCAACTTCGTCTATAGCACCAAGAGATTCAGCCATACAGTTAGATAAAACGTTTGGACCTTTCGCACCATTTGTGTCAACAACAATAGTTATACCTAGAGGAAGTCCGTCACTTTGCTTAAGGCTATTATCACTATTAGCAACTATACCTGAAGGGAAAATCACAGCTGTTCCATCTTTGAAACGGACAGTAGTATCCCAATCACCATTGTCGCCACCACCAACTTCTATATTATAAGAATCTTCACCCATATTCTTATAATCTATTTGTGTACGAGCTTGTAAAATAGCTAAGAATGACAAGCTGTTTTCATTCTCTTCACTTATTTCATTACCTTTTAATTGGTCAATTGTAGCCTCATGTTTCATAGATGCAAAGTCAAAACCATCAATAGCTTGATGCATTTGGACAGCTTCAGTTAATGTATTAATAGCTTTTTTCAAACCTGTTTTTGCTTGTTGCTCTTGTGTATTGGTCATTAATGCAGGTAATGTCATAGTCGCAACTACACCAATGATTGCTAAAGTAATCAAAACTTCTGCAAGGGTGAAACCATTCTTTTTCATTACAAAATTCCTTTCTCTTCTAGATATTTAAACAAAAAATCTATCTCTATTATAGCCTATGTCTCAGGTCGAGTCAAGTAGAATATTGCAAATATTTATGGTTTTTTTTATTTATAAATTCGGTTTTAATATAAAAAACATTGATAGATTCCGGATTAGTCTTGGATTATTCGGGTTCTCACGGGAGTAACGTCCCGCTCGAACTTACGGGCTAGGCTTTGCCGTCGCCCTACCGAAAATCCGCAAGTCCGGAATGACGAATATCGTCACTCTGAGTTTTTTTGCTTCACTTACAAACTTGTAATAACACTACAAACTTAATTCATTTACCCCAACGAAGAGTCTCTATAAAATAGAAAGTTTTAGGGATTCTTCGATTCTGACCCTCAGAATGACAAAATATCCTCACTCTATCATGCCAGAGCTTCAAAAGATTTGTTCTTTTTATTAATCAAACTTATTGTTGCTTGCGCATTTAAGAAATTTAAAGCACCCATAAAAGAAGATTTATTAGTCAATTCACTCCTCGCATCAATCATTGCTGTTTGAACTTGAGCAGCATTAATTGTTGCTTGAGATTCTTTTGCAGTACTGTTTATCTGAGTTTTAATTTCATTTCTTCTTTGAGCAAAACCAATCTCATCTTCTTGAGAAATTTCTTCTTTCTTTTCCAACTCTTTTATTTGCGAGAAAGGATTCTTATTCGCAACGAAAGAATTTCTAGCCAAGTCCATGACATCATTTTGCATAGAAGTTGTATAATTATCATTCACTTCGTGATTAAAAGACTCTGCACGTTCTCTGGCACGCTTAAAAATCATTTCTTTAAGCGCTTCGGCCTCACTTGTTGAAACTATGTAGTTATGCAAATTTGTCATGCCAGCTCCTCTATATTATTATAAAAACCTTTTTGTTAAGAAAATTGACAAATTTATATATATTTATTATATATTTGTTACATAAGTTTACATTTTTTATGTATTAAAGCATGCCAGATTTTTTTGTTAATTTGACTGAATTACAGCTTAATAATAAAAAATTCAAAGCAGATTTTTATTAATATTTTATACGATTATTTGTATTTTTAGTTTTTCTATTGTATAATGAGATTGCTATTTATATTTCGGCTAGTGTAAAATCTTAACAGGAAGGATTAACCGACCTGTTTTCTTTTGCCCCTAAATAAGTTTTAGTAGGATTTTTAATAAAATTTACACCAATAGAAGTGCCCAGTCATAGGATATTTTTATCCTAAATTTTGAAGTAAAAATACACTATGACAAAAAATACCTATAAAAAAGGCGAAATACAACAGCTTGTATCTCTTGCCCAAAATGGTGATATCAAGGCTCTTGAAGAATTAATACGAAAAGTCCAGAAAGAAATATACGCTATCTTTTCTCATTTATGTGAAAGAAAAGAGGATGTTTCTGACTTGACACAAGAAGCCTTAACCAAAATGGCAAAATCTTTAAGTCAGCTTAAAGACACAAAAAAGTTTAAGTCTTGGCTTAATCAAATTATCACAAATTTATTTTATGATTACACCAGACAAAAGCAAGATAAATTTATTGATATAGATGAAGATAAGCTTCACCAAATAAAAGACAAGCTTGGATGTGAACCTGGCGAGAAATGTCTTTTTACAGAAATTGAGAAGCTCATAAAAGCAGCACTATTAAGCTTGCCAAAAGACTTAAGAGTAACAATTGTGCTTAGAGAATTTGAGGGACTTAGCTACGAAGACATAGCTAAAATAACAAATACCGCTTTGGGAACAGTTAAATCAAGAATTGCCAGAGCAAGAATTAAGCTACAACAAGAACTAAAGGATTTTATTTAAGGAGAAAACAATGAAACTAACTTGTGCACAAATGGATGTTCTTATTTCTTTTTACATAGATGGAGATTTAAGCTCTGCTCTAAAAAAGCAGGTGGAAGAACATATTAAAAATTGCCCAACTTGCAAAGCAAAATTTGAGATAATACATTCAATGTTAAAAGATTTAAAAGAGAACTTAGAGCTTGAAGAACTTACACCGTCACAAACCAATAAAACAACATCTCAACAATATAGAATTTTTAAAAACAATCTTTCAGCATACATAGACAATGAACTTTCAAATGAAGAAAGTTTAAAAATAAAAAAATTTACTATTAATAACAAAAAAGCCAGAAAAGAGTTAGAAGACAGCTACAATATTAGAAGACTAATGAACGAATCTTTTTCCAAAACAAAAAACGATGCAAAAAAAGATTTTTCAAAAAATGTTTTAAGACAACTTGAGCTAGAAGAGGAAGCAACACTTGGGTTCCATCCCGTAATCAAGTTGATTATTGCATTCACCCTAACTGTACTAATACTAACAACTTTTGTATTAATCTCTCTTAATGTATAAATTAGCTAAAACTAATTTCATCATCTTTGATATCTACTTTAATACAATCTCCATCAACAAATTTTTGAGCAAGAATTAGTTTTGAAAGAGGATTTTCTACGAGTTGTCTTATTACACGTTTTAATGGTCTTGCTCCGTAAATCGGATTAAACCCTCGTGTTGCAAGAAGCTCTTTAGCATCTTCTGTTATTTCAAGAGTCATATTATGTTCTTTTAAAAGAACCCTTAAATTTTCCATTTGGATATCAACAATTGCAGACAATTGTCCAAGTGTAAGTGCTTTAAAGAAAATAGTCTCATCAACCCTATTTAAAAACTCAGGTTTAAACTTTTCTCTCATAACAGCGTTAACTTTTTCTTTTGTTTCATCAAAGTTTCCACCATTTAGAGATGCATTTAGAGATTCTTCCAATATGATATCTGAACCAATATTACTAGTCATAATAATAACCGTATTTTTAAAATCTACAACTCTACCTTTTGAATCAGTCAATCTACCATCATCAAAGATTTGTAGCATAATATTGAACACATCCGGATGTGCTTTTTCAATTTCATCAAAAAGTACAACTGAATATGGTTTTCGTCTTACTGCTTCAGTAAGTTGACCTCCTTCTTCATAACCTACATATCCCGGAGGTGCACCAACAAGACGTGATACGTTATGTTTTTCCATGTATTCAGACATGTCTATTCTTACAATTGCATCCTCATCATTGAATAAAAACTCTGCTAAAGTTTTTGCTAATTCAGTCTTACCAACACCTGTTGGACCTAAGAAGATAAACGTTCCGATCGGTCGTTTAGGGTCTTTTAAACCAGAACGAGCACGACGTATTGCATCAGACACCGTATCTACCGCCTCTTCTTGGCCGATTAAGCGTTTATGAAGAACATCTTCCATGCGTAAAAGCTTTTGCATTTCGGACTCAACAAGCTTATTTACAGGAATTCCCGTCCATTTGCTAACGATTTCAGCAATATCATCACCATCAATTTCTTCTTTAAGAAGTTGATTTTCTGATTTTTCTTTACCCTGTACAGCTTGAAGTTTTTTCTCAAGCTCCATAAGTTTTCCATATTTAAGTTCTGCTGCAAGCTGTAAATCAGTATTACGTTCAGCTTCTGCAATTTGGATTTTTATTTTATCAATTTGCTCTTTTATTCCAGCTTCACCCGAAATTGTATTTTTTTCTAATTCCCATTGAGTCTTTAATGTTGTAATTTTTTCATCAAGAGAATTGATTTCAGCTGTAAGTTTTTCAATTTTCGCCAAACATTCTGGTGAAGTTTCTTTTCTTAGAGCTTCTCGTTCCACTTCGAGTTGTATTTTCTGACGAAACATTGTATCGATTTCTTCTGGCATAGAATCAATTTCGATTCTTAATGCAGAAGCTGCTTCGTCAATCAAATCAATAGCTTTATCTGGTAAAAACCTATCTGTAATATACCTATCAGAAAGCTTAGCAGCTTGAATTAATGCGCTATCAAGTATACGAATCCCATGATGGACTTCGTATTTTTCTTTTAAACCACGAAGTATTGAAATAGTATCCTCAACACTTGGTTCATCAACCAAAACAGGTTGAAAACGTCTTTCTAATGCTGGATCTTTTTCAATGTACTTGCGATACTCATTAATAGTTGTAGCACCAATTGTTCTTAATTCACCTCTGGCAAGCATTGGTTTAAGCAAATTCCCTGCGTCCATAGAACCCTCTGTTGAGCCTGCCCCAACAACTGTGTGAAGCTCATCGATAAACATAACTATTTCGCCGTTTGACTCTTGAACTTCCTTAAGTACAGCTTTTAGTCTTTCTTCAAACTCACCCCGAAATTTCGCACCAGCAACTAACGCACCTAAATCAAGAGAAATTAAGGTTACATTTTTCAAGCTTTCTGGAACATCTCCACGAATAATTCTTTGTGCAAGTCCCTCAACAATAGCAGTTTTACCGACGCCTGGCTCCCCAATAAGAACAGGGTTGTTTTTTGTTCTTCTATTTAGAACTTGGATTATTCGACGAACCTCTTCATCACGCCCAATAACAGGGTCTAATTTACCCTTTCTTGCACGTTCAGTTAAATCTGTAGAATATTTTTGTAGTGCTTTTAAATTTTCTTCTGCGTTTTTATTATCCACTTTTTTATTACCTCTAATTTTTTTCATTACATTTAAAACAGTATTAGAATTTACCCCTTGCAGTTTTAATAAATTTTGAATATTTACCCCTTCAAGCTTTGTCATAGCAAGAAGTATACATTCAATACCTACAAATTCATCTTTCAAACTTTCTGCTTCTTGGAATGCAATCTCAAATAAAGAATTTGTTTCTCTTGAAAGAAAAACTTGTTGAGAACTACTTGGCCCTGAAATTGTAGGAAAAGATTTTATCTTCGCAACAACTTCGTTAATAAAATGTTGATTTAACAACTTAAGCTCTTGCAAATAGTCTTTTGCAATACCATTATCCTCAATCATAGCTAGGAGAATGTGTTCCGGTTGAACTTCTGTATTTTTGTAATAATCTTTTTTTGCATTTGCTGCAAAAATAATTTCTTGTGAATAGTTAGTAAACTTTTCAAAATTTATCATAGTTAAAGCTCCGTATATTATCATTTTAATGATATTTTTCAAAAGTCAACGTTTTTTTAATGTTTATTTAATAATTTACTTGTCATCGAATAAAATATTATATTTTATTCAAGATATCTGTTTTTCTATTTATGCCGTTATTAACGGCGTGCGTAGGCGGTTAATACCGCCGAAGCCAACAGCTTGAGCGTGTTTCTTTTTTCTTTTGGCACTTTTCTTTTTTCTTGCATTCAAGAATAAGAAAAAAGAAAAGTGCATAATAAAAAATAATAATAAAATTTATAAAATACAAAAAGAGGTCTTGTTTTTTTGTTTTTATTAACAAAAAAACAAGCCTCGCAAAAACTACTGCCGAGGCTTGTTTTTACTGTAAACGATTCAAAACTATTGACCGTTACAGCCGAAAGCAATTGTAACGTGTTCTTTCGGATTGATAGCTGAAATTTTGAAACCTTTTGCATCAACTAAGTAAGCAACTTCGTCTCCTGTTGTTTGGAATAAGCCCATTGTACCTGATAGCGCTGTTCTAGTTAAATCAATTGGAGCTTTGATTGTATCTTTAACAACATCGTAAGCACTTCTTCCTGCTGCAGGGAACTGTCCTTGGAACACTTCGCCTAGTGCAATACCAGTACCTGTTGATACGTCTTCCACAGCATTACCAAGCGTAGTTAACATACCACCTGTTGTTCTACCAACAATACCAACAATAGAACCTGCCCAAGTAAATGGAGCTGTTACTAACCTTGAAATAATATTAGGTGTATTTGACTTGTCTATTTGTGCGGTCAAAATTTGTCTTGGTAATGTTGCCTTGCAACCACAATTTTCAATATCAGTAAACGCAAGTTTTAAAGCACCTTTTTGACAGCCAGATGGTCTGATTACTTCTACAACTTTGCCGTGTACATTAGAACCACAAGGGAATAATTTTCCATTAATTGTCACATCTTCAAGTGTTTTAGCTGCAAATTTTTGACCTACATGAGATGATTTTGCAGTAACTTGGTCTTTAAATTCAAGTTGTAATGTAGGAATTTTAACTAATTCATCTTCTTGAACAAAAGCTTTTTTATCAACAGGGCAAATTGGACAATCATTATTTGCTGTTACTGGGTTTTTATCAATGCCTGCACTTACCCTAATATTTTGTAACATAGATGCAATTTCTGCACGAGTAGCATCTTTGAATGGAGCAATCATTCTCGGATTAGGAGAATCATTCAAAGCTCCCTTATCTAATGCTGTTGCAATAGGAATTTGTGCCCATTCAGGAACAGTGTTTCCATCCGTGTATTTTGACAATATTTCTTGAGCTTTACATTTATCAACTTGAGGACAATTAATACCTTTTGATAATGCACATAATGCTTCAACCCTTGTTACATTATGATTTGGCATAAATGTACCATTCGGATATCCTTTCAATAAGTTTTGATGAACAGCAACTGTAATAGCAGAATTAGCCCAATGGTTCATAGGAACATCAGAGAAAAGTTTTTCAGGTGCAGAAGAATACATATCTTTATCAAAACCTTTTACAATCATCGTTGCAAATTCTGCTCTGGAAATGTTTTTAGATGGTTTAAACATTCTATCAGGATAGCCTACAACAACATCATTAGTTGCGAGTTTATCAATAGGACAAGATGCCCAGTAACCATTTGGAACATCTGGGAACATCTGCAATTGAGTAGGAGCAGCTGCACCTGTTAGATTAGCAAATGGAGATAAGTCAAATGGAACTAATGTTTTCTTAATTGCTTGAATAGAGTTATTTGTGCTCATTTGAATAGGACAACCCATGCCATCCATTCTACTTTCATCCCTTAAAATAGAAACGCCATTATGGCTTCCCATATCATTCAAACAAGGAATATTAGATGCCGCACCTGTAATTTGACCATCTTGTGCAATTGTTGTACCCATAACTTGTTGAGTTAACATTTTTTTATCATCCCTACATACGCCAAAACCTTCTGATGAATAAACTGAATCAGCTCTGGTACCAACATAATTGTTGTATCCATAAATTCCATTAGGATATGCATAAACTTGCTTCATGTTTTCTCTATCAAAACCACTTGTGTTTGGGCATAAAGCACAAGACGGAACAGGATCTGGATCACATTTAGGCATATCACAGCATGGTGTAGGTTTTGGATCACAAGGACAAGCGGCCCCTGTTACGGTCGGTAATTCATTGCAACCACAATTCGATTGAGTAACAATCGGGCGTTGGTCGCAAGGGCAAGCTGCCATTACCGTATTGAACGAACACGTTGCTATACCAACGGCAATTGCAGCTGCCACAGTAAGTTTTCTAATCGTCATTTTAACCTCCTTATAGGTAACGTCTTTAGCTCTATTAGCTTGAGCTTTAGAGCTTTATTGTTTTCATTTACACTAAATTATGGAGTTTTAAGAAATTAAAAACATTACCGAAAAAGTGAGTCCAGTTGGGGGAAAAGAAAATTTACCACAAGGTAAAACTCAAATAAAGATTATGTAAAGGCTTATAAAAACTATGTTACACTTAGATTATAAACAGAATAGTGGTTAGTTTTATAGGAGAGGAAATTATGATACCTATTTTAGATTCAAAAAGACAATACGCAACTATTGGAGCAGAAGTTGAAAAAGCTGTGTGTGAAGTTCTTCGTTCTGGCTCTTACATTCTAGGACCAAATTGCAAAGCTTTAGAAGCTGAACTTGCAAAGTATATCGGATGTAACTATACAGTTACTCTTAACTCAGGAACTGATGCTTTGCACTTAGCACTAAGAGCTCTTGATATAGGTGCTGGTGATGAAGTTATCACAACTGCATTCACATTTGTTGCTACAACAGAAGCAATCGGAATAGTTGGTGCACATCCTGTATTTGCTGATATTGATCCAGATACATTCAACATTGACCCTGCTAAAATTGAAGCAGCAATCACCCCAAGAACAAAAGCTATTATCCCTGTTCACTTATATGGTCAACCTTGCGATATGGACGCAATTATGGACATCGCTAAACGTCACAATTTATATGTAATTGAAGACTGTTGCCAAGCAATCGGTGCAAAATACAAAGGCAAAATGGTTGGTACATTCGGTGATATTGGTTGCTTCAGCTTCTACCCAACTAAAAACTTAGGTGGCATGGGAGATGGCGGATTAATTTCTGTTAACTCTGAAAACCTTAAAAATAGAATTATTGCACTAAGAAACCATGGTGGTGCAGTTAGATACTATCACGACGAAATCGGTGTTAACTCAAGATTAGATGAAATCCAAGCGGCAATTTTGAGAATCAAATTAAATTATATTGATGACTGGAATACTGCTAGACGTGACCACGCTAAAACATACAATGAATTATTCGCTGGATGCTCAGATATTATCACACCATCAGAATTAAGCGATACTTATTGTGTATACCACCAATATACAGTTAAAATTCCTAACAGAGATAATATTCACAAAATGCTACAAGAAGCTGGCATCGGAGCTATGTTGTACTACCCAGTACCTCTACACTTACAAAAAGTTCATGCTCATCTTGGATTCTCTAAAGGTATGTTACCTCATACTGAAAAGAATACTGAACTTGTTATTTCTCTACCAATGTTCCCTGAATTAACTTTAGAAGAACAAAAAACAGTTGCATCAACATTAATCGACTGCTTAGAGAAATCAAAAGCTTTAGCATAATGGATTAAAAATAAAAAGGAGCGGTTTTGCGAAATACAAAACCGCTCCTTTTTAATAGCAAAATTTTTTTTTAGTTGTTTTGGTATTGCCATGAGAACTAACTTTAAAACAAGTATAAAAACGTCTAATATATTAACCCCTGAGGTCCTGTTAAAAACTGTCCAAAAAAAGGGGTATTTCCCAAAGTATTCCCACAACATCGCAAATGACAGTGTACTAAAGGAACTCTATTTTCTAGCAGACAAATATCGACAAACACTATCAATCATTGATAAGGCAAAATTAATTAAGCACGAAAGATATATGCTTTATGAAGAACTTGAGCATCCAGAACTTACTCTTGCTAGAAATTACTCAGAAATACAAAAAATGAGGTTTACAAAAAAAGGTAAAAGAAATATTGTAGACGTCTTGAACTTATTTAACACTAACGCTCTTAGAAGAATTGAATCCTTAAAAAAACCTTTTAAAAGTAATGCTAGTATAGATAAATTCAATACAATAGAAAGAGTTTCTAACAAAATAAAACCAACAAATAAAGTAAATAAATCTACATTAGAGTCCTTAAAGGTAGTCTCCGATTGGCTTAAGGATTCTTTAACTAAAGATGCAAAAAATGACTTTAAAGAAGAAGTTAAAAAAATTAATTTTAATATTAGAACAAGAGAGCCTGCAATTTTACGAGAACTACTTATAGAAACAAGTTTAGATTCTGCAGAACAAGAAAAAGTTAAAATTTTAATAGAATCCATATTAAAAGATAAAAAAGCTTCTCCAGAAACTTATCATATTGCTATTTGGGCAGGTGGCAAATATAAAAATAATGAAATTTTTGAGAAATTAAAAGAAATAGCGTTAAATAAAGAAGAAAAAGATGTCCGGAAAAGAGAACTGGCCATCCATTCTACATCGATGTATGCAAGAGAAAAATTTAAAGATGTCGAGTCTATAATATTATCAATTGCTAAAGAAGATTCTGTTTTTGCACCATTAGGTAAAATTATTCACAACAAGTTAAATGGCACCCATTATAGTCAAAAGGATAGAGAGCTAAAAAATATGGACTATAACGAAAAACTCAGGTTTAAAAGATGGCGGGATCGTTTTGTTATTTCTGAAAAAGAACTAAGCCCAAGAGAAATTAATGCTATCGATAGAGGTCTCTACCCATTCAAAAATATATTAAAATTTTTTGTTAAAACAGTTGGCAAAAGTATTACACTCATGGGGATTGATTCATACACCAAATATGCCCCTGAACGAGCTGGGCTTAGAGGATTTTCTAATGGAATCAACAATAGCGGAGATTTTTACGATAGTATAATGGGAATACATACCAAAAATGGAACTTTTTTAGGAGACAAAATTGAACGTAAGTTGCAAGATAATATGATAACACACGAGTGCGCACACTTACTTCATGATTATCTTTTTCCAAATTTCAAACAAAAAATACAAACTCTTTATGAAAAAGCTTTAGTAGAAAATAAAGCAATAGATTATTACGCCAAGAATAATGCTTTTGAATATTTTGCACAAGGTTTTGAGGCTTATACATCAATCTATAAACCACACAAATACATAATCGATGACGATGCGCTGAGTAACACTTTATATAAATTAATCCAAAAAGACCCTGATCTGTATGAATTTATTGATAAATTAGTCAAATATGGAACATAAATACATTTACAAAACGTTACAAATAGTGTATATTATTATAAGAAAGATTGTAAAAATAAGAGGAAGAGTATATGAACAATATTGTAATTTATTCATCAAAACCAATGCCTGAATTAGAAGCTGTGCTAATGGATATCGATGAAGCAGAAGTAAAAACAGTTAATATCGACCAAATGAAAGATTATGCAATGCACAATCCATCATTAATGTTGGTCGAAAATATTGACGTAGCAAAAGATGCATTGATGACTAACAAATTTCCTTGCCCAATATTGTTCTTTGGCCCTGTTAGAAAAGATGTAACAGTAAGAGCAGAAGGATACGATTTTATTACAGACCCTACTAAAACAGATGAGCTTCTTGTTCGTGCAAATGCTCTTCTTAGAATCAAGCTAATAAAAGATAAACTTGAAAGAGTCAGTACTACAGATGACTTAACAGGTTTACATAACAGAAAATATCTACAAGAGCGTTTAGAAGAAGAAATTTCTCGTTCAAGACGCTATGGAACTAAGCTTTCTTGCATCTTGTTTGATATAGATTATTTTAAAGTTGTAAATGATATGTATGGTTACGAATGGGGCGATATTCTACTTAAAAACATTGCTAATAAATTAACCGCAATGGCTCGTAAGGAAGATATCGTAACACGCTATGGTGATGAAGAATATTTACTAGTACTTCCTAACACTTCAGAAGAAAATGCTTTCTTATTCGGAGAAAGATTTAGACGTGAAGTTGAAAAAATGGAATTCATCCCAGCTGGAGAAGAAGAAGCGCACAAAATCACAATTTCTGGCGGAATTTCAACTTATCCTTGTATGCCAGACGTAGATGAAGATGCAAACACAGTAATAAGATATGCTGAGCACGCATTATACAATGCAAAACACAGAGGAAAGAATAAAATAGTTCAATTCTCTCAAATGAATTTGGAAATGTAAAATAAAAAAGCTCCCAGATGGGAGCTTTTTTATTTTGTATACACATGCTAATATAAATGCATAAACAAGGGGTTTTAAATGATTTCAAAAACAAAAAATATTTTAGAGTGTTCTAGGATTTTCTCACTTCCAATGACAATATTATCATGGCTTATAATATTTACCTTTTCAGTAATTAACTCCGGTAATATCGTTTATGGACTAATTGCCTTAGCAGGAATTTGTTTAGTGCATTTAGGGGCTAATGTAACAGATGACTATTTTGATTATAAATCTTTAATCAAAAGAGTTGATTTTAACAAGGAAGAATACTTAAAAAATTCACAAAAAACAAAATGCAGATACCTAATAAGTGGGCTTTTAAGTGAGAAACAAGTACTAGGAACAATTTTTGTATATTATACGTTAGCTTTATGTTGCGGATTTTATTTATATTTAAAATGTGGTATTGGAGTTTTTTATTTTGCTTTTATTGGAGCAGTTATCTCCATTTCATATCCATTCATTTCCAGAATATGTTTATCTGAGATTGCTGTCGCCGTAGCTTATGGTCCAGCTCTTTTCGGCGGTGTCTATTATGTAATGAATGGAATCTATTCTTGGGAAGTTTTTATGCTATCAATTCCAAGCATGCTAATGACTGTTATTCTATTGTACATTCACACAATAATGGATTATGAGTTTGATTTAAATGAAGGCAAGAAAACTCTTGCAAATATTTTCAGCTCACAACTAGAATCTTTAATCGTGCTAAAAATTCTTCTAGTACTCGCCTATTCTTCACTAATCCTCTTATGTGTCTATGATATTTTAGATTGGCAAGTCTTTTTGGTATATATAACAATACCTTTGGGCGTAGATCTATATCGTTCAATGAAACAATATGCATTCTATTCAGAAGGACTTCCTCCAAAAAAATGGTACCATTTTCCAATGGAAAACATTGAAAAATACAAAAAAAATAATGAAGCACCTTTTATGATACGCATGCTACAGGCAAGGAACTTAATGATTTACTTTTCTTTAGTCTTGGTGGCTACAATTATCATATGCTTAGCTTTATAACTTAGCCCAAACACATTCCATCAAAAATAAATCTTCACCATTAGCATTTTGAAGCCTGTGAACAGTTGTTACCTCGTCTTTAAACTCAATTTGAGAAATCAAGTTGTCACCAAACTTTGCTTCTTTTTTATATATCATGTCAACTACCTTTATTTTATGTTCATTTTTGAACTCGTAACTTAAAGGTTCAAAAGCCCATACAATATAATTTCCATTATTTGCATGTCCATTAACATCTAAATCGTTATACCTAACTTCAAACTCTTTTTCTAATATAGGTTTTGTAATTGAAGTAATTTTAGCAAAAGCTAAGTCATCTTCTCTTTTTTCAAACTGTCTCATATAAGGAGAATCCGGAATGGCAACAGGTACTGGAACAATTGTACGAGAGTCTATATCAACCATTGACCACATGCTATGCATTCTACCTAACAGCTTTTCGCCCCTATATAGTTCAAAATCACGAAAAGCAAAAAGTTTATTATAACCTCTTGGTTCAGTTTTTAAAGTTAATTCTTGAACATCAAATGGATATTCTTCAAATTCCATACGATACTTTAGTAAAAACCAAGCATAGTTTTTGGGATGAATAAACGAATAGCCAAAGCCCAAGTCTTCAGCATTCTTACTTGCAATGTCTTGTAAAAAGTTTAACAAAGCAAAAGGCTTCATTGCTAAATTCTGATCGGTTTCAGAATATTTTAAAATTAATTTTTCTTCATAGCCGTTTTTTATCATAGTTCAAATTATAGCATAAAAAAACCATAATAATCCCCCTAAAAGACTTGATTTTATAATATGTTAGCAATATAACAGAGTTGTAAGAAGTTAGACTTTACATAACTTGGGGACAACTTTATAATGACTTATTTTATGCTGGCTATATTTACATTACTAATTGGCGGATTAACTTCGCTCTTTTTTAAAGAAAAACTTAAATTAAAAATATGCACTATATTCTCTGGTATTGCCTCAATATTAGCTTTGCCAAGTGCTATTAAATCTATTATTAATGGAGAAATAATACAAAGTTCTTACACTTTTTCTTCTTTTTATGGAACTGTAAATTTTGTAATTGACCCTTTAAGTGCATTTTTTATAATAGTAATTTCCATAATGAGTTTCTTAGGACTAATTTATGCTAATGGATATTTAAAACCTTACATTGAAGCTAATAAAAGTGTTTCAAGTCACTGCTTTTTTCTAATGCTATTAATTGCATCAATGTTAGGAGTTGTAACTGTCCAAAACGGCTTATTTTTCTTAGTAATTTGGGAATTAATGTCACTGTCTTCATTCTTTTTAGTTATATTTGAAGGTGAAAAAAAGGAAGTAAGAATAGCTGGGATAAAATATCTTGTTTACATGCATCTTTCAGTTCTTTTTCTAATATCTTTATTTGCTATTCTCACAAGCACGACAAATTCATTAAGTTTTACAGATTATGCAACTATATTGAATAAAAATACTCATATAGCAAATATCGCTTTTATATTAGGGTTCTTGGGATTTGGCATAAAAGCTGGCTTTGTACCTTTTCACAATTGGCTACCAGACGCACACCCTGCAGCTCCAAGCCACGTTTCTGGCATTATGTCAGGAATAATGATTAAAACAGGAATCTACGGAATACTTAGATTGATTAGCATGATTGGCGTACCAACCAAAAGCCTAGCTTATTTTGTTCTTGTGCTAGCATTATTGACTCTATTATATGGAGTTTTGTATGCAATCACACAACATGATTTAAAAAGATTATTGGCATATTCTTCTATCGAAAATATTGGTATTATGGGTTTAGGCATAGCAATAGGAATGATTGGCCTAGCTTATAGTAATCCAGTTGTGGCAACTTTTGGTTTTGCAGGAGGAGTATTACATATTTTCAATCATTCTATTTTCAAAGAACTTTTATTTTTTGCTGCAGGAAACACATATTTAAAAACTCATACAAAAAATATCGAAACTTTGGGCGGACTAATAAAGAAAATGCCTCACACTGGTTTGCTATTTATTGTTGGTTCAATAGCAATTTGTGGTTTACCACCTTTTAATGGATTTATAAGTGAAATTTTAATATATGCTGGAATGCTTTTAGGAGTTCCTTCAAGTGAAATAAATTTATTTATAATGCTCGTAATCTCTATTGCTTCTTTAGCGATGGTCGGCACAATGGCAATTGTTTGTTTCTCCAAAGCAACTGGTATCACATTCTTGGGAGAAGCTCGAAGCGACCACGCTAAGTTGGTAAACTCCGATGTCGATAGAATTATGTTATTCCCAATGACTATTCTAGCCATATTAGCTCTTTCTATTGGCCTTTCCCCGCAAGCATTTATAAAACTTATTTGGGGCCCTGTTTCTATGCTTGCAAATTCACCTGAAATGTTAGTTATATTTGATTCTATTAGAAATTTCCTACAAATATTAAGTTGGATATTCGTAGCTTTCTTAGTTGTACTAATTACAGTCTACATAATTCGTCAAAAAATAAACAAAAACAACATAACTCATTCAACTTGGGGGTGCGGATACGATAGGCCTAATTCACATATGCAATACACACCTTCATCTTTCGACAATTTATTTGTCTCTACATTAAAGCCTCTTTTTAAAAGAGTTTCACATATAAAAAAACCAAAAGATTTATTTCCAAAAGATGCTTATTTTGAATTGGAAATAGAAGATATTGAAGAAGCCTACATAGTGGAGCCTATTATTAAGCTTGATGAAAAATTCTTAGCAAAATTTGAAAGAATACAAAGTGGTAATATGCAACAATATATTTTATTTGGGCTTATTTTCTTGGTACTTGCTATTATAGGTTTGATGATATTCGGATAGGAAAATATAATGTTAATTACAATTTTAAATATATTAATTTTATTTGTAGCACCGTTTATTTTATTAGGTATATTAAAGAAAACTAAAGCTTTCTGGGCTGGAAGAAAAGGTGTTAATATCTTACAACCATTATGGGATTTTGTAAGATTAATGAAAAAAGATACTGTATATAGCAAAACAACCTCTTGGGTTTTTAAATTTATGCCTATTATTAGCTTTTCCTCAATAGCTTTTGCATCTCTTTTTGTACCACTCGCTAACGGCAAAGCCATTCTAGATATCCCATTTGGTTTTATAGTTTTTGCATATATTTTAGGTTTAGGGAAGTTCTTTTCTATAATTTCAGCACTTGATACTGGTAGTAGCTTTGAGGGTATGGGCGCATCTAGAGAAGCCTGCTTTTCCACAATAGTAGAACCCGCTTTCTTTATTATGATGGCATCAGCTTGTGCTCTAAGTCAAAATTATTCTTTCGAATCTTTAAAAACAATTCTAGCTCATGCCGGCATATATGGTTACTTAATTATTATTTTATCAGCATTAACATTATTCATAATGCTTCTGGTTGAAAGTTGCAGGGTCCCAGTTGACGATCCTACTACACACTTAGAATTAACAATGATACACGAAGTAATGATCTTGGATAATTCTGGTAGCGATTTAGGCTTTATCACTTGGGGAGCTGGGATAAAAATGTTTTTATTCGAAGCACTTATAGCAAACCTTATTATTCCTCAGGGAATGAGTGATTACGCGACTATGATAATGTTTCTGGCTATAGTAATTTTGCTATCTATAATAATTGGAACAGTAGAATCAGCTCTCGCCAGATTTAGAATGACACACGTTTTTGAATTTATTTTTATAATGACTTTGACTGCGCTCTTAATTCTAGCGCTAGTCACATATAGGATTTACGGGAACTAATTATGGAAAATATTTTTATAATTTTACTTGGATTATCAATGATTTACATAGCTTCGACCAGTAGGCTTTCAGCCCATGTTAACATGCTTATTGGACAAGGAATGTTATTGTTTCTTGTATGTTTAACTGGATTTACAAAAGAACCTTGGTTTGATTTAGCAATGTTTACAAACAAAGAGGCATTTATTACCAATCTGCCACATTTTTGGAGCTTAGTCTTTATTATATTTGAAACACTTGTAATCAAAGCCTTTGTAATACCTTGGTTTTTAGATAAGGTTATAAAAAAGACTCACGCACATAGAGATACCGATGCAAATATCCCGCATTTTTACTGTTTAGTTATTTCTAGTTTTATTCTATTTGCAGGCTTCTTAACCGCAAATATCGCATCCCCTGAACTTAAAATGATTCATCCAATGTACTTTGGCATTTCTCTCTCAATAATTATCATAAGTTTATGGTTAATTACTATTAAGCATAAAGTTCTTTCAAATGTTATTGGTTTTATAACAATGGAGAACGGCATATTTTTACTATCATTGTCACTAGCAAAAGAAATGCCAATTATTGTCAACTTGGGAGTACTTTTAGACTTATTTATTGCTGTATTTATTTTAGGAATACTTATTCGTGAAATTGATACAGAATTTCATCACGATATGGAAGTTTCACACTTATCAGATTTAAAGGACTACGATTATAATGATTAATTTAATGTTAATATTTCCGCTTTTTGCGTGTTTAATACTATACCTTACAAAAAAAGATTTTTTAAATAATTTATTGATAAATTTATACGCAGTAATTCACTTAATATGCACAGTCTCTGCTTGTTTTGGTGTTGATATCCTAAAATCTTGGACTAGTTGCTCTTTTTTTGCAATAAACAATAAAAATATTATCTTCTTAATAGTAATGTCTGTAGTATTTATGGCAGTAGCTATTTATAACAACGGTTACTTAAAAAATGACCACGAAGATAAGAAAAAAATGCGTCACTACACTTATACAATGTTGCTTTTTGTGTTGTCAATGACAGGGGCAGTATTAAGTACAAATCTTGGCGTAAGTTGGGTATTTATAGAGGGTACTACTCTAGCTAGTGCCTATTTAATTTATTACCATAAAACAAAGCACTCAATTGAGGCCGCTTGGAAGTATGTATTTATCTGTTCAATAGGGATAGCTCTTGCTTTTGTTGGCATTATATTACTTGCTTTCGCTACAGGTAATCTTAATTCTCTATACTATGAAGATTTGTGTCAAAACGCACAAACATTCAATCAATTTTGGTTAAAATTGTCCTTTGTCTTTATTTTATTCGGTATTGGAACCAAAATGGGATTAGCTCCAGTACACTTTTGGCTTCCTGACGCTCACGCACAAGCACCATCACCTATTAGCGCATTATTATCCGCAACTCTATTAAATTCAGCGTTCTTAATAATTTTACAGGCATTCAGAATTATGGTTCTTGCAAATTGTGATAGCTTCGCAAGAATTATGATGTTGACCATGGGATTTCTCTCTATATTTATAACAGCAGTTTTTGTCTATCACATTAATAACTACAAAAGAATGTTAGCATATTCATCTATAGAAAATATGGGGATTTTAATTATTGGTATCGCTTTGGGAGGTATTGGAGCAATCGCTTCAATTATTCATCTAATTGGCCATTCACTAATAAAAGCTTCATTCTTCTTGACAGCAGGTAATATTTTAGAAATATACAAAACAAAGAAAATTAAATCTATTACTGGTCTTCTAGATGTAGATAAGAAAACCGGCTGGTTGTGGATTGTATCATTGATTGGTATTGTCGCATTGCCTCCATCTCTATTATTTATCAGCGAATTTATGATAATAAAAGAAATGTTTTCACAAGGTAAGTTTGCACTGTGTATAACATTTTTACTTCTATTAACAATAATTCTATATGGTCTTTCAAAAGCGGTTATAAAAATGTGCTACACACCGCTTAGTCCAGAAAAAGGAGAAGAGATAAAGGTGGCAACACAAAATTTAAATTGGACAATGTACATTCCACAAATAGCTCTTTTAACAATAGCTTTTGTGCTAGGTATCTATATGCCGACATTTTTAAACATTTTAATAACATTAACGGTTGCTTAACGAGGTAAAAAATGAATTGGGTAATTACTGAAAATAACAAACGAGTTAATACATTTAATATACCAACGATTTCGATTGAAGAAATTAAAAACGATTTTGGAAATTTTAATATGCGTTTAATCGGATTCTTTGGGAAACAAGAATTTGATAATGTAAGACTTTTTATCGTTTTAGCTGATGATAAGGTTGGAAAACTTTATATCACTTCAACATTATTTGAAAAAGACGTAAAACAATATGAATCGTTCACTTCCATTTATCCCCAATTTCACATTTTTGAAAGAGAATTCTATGAAGAGTTTGGGATAGAACCTCTTAATCATCCTTGGCTGAAACCATTACGCAAGAACCAAAATGTTTATCCATTTTTTGAAATGCGTGGTGATGAAGTTCATCAAGTCGCTGTTGGCCCAATCCACGCAGGTGTTATAGAACCAGGCCATTTTAGGTTTATGTGTCATGGTGAAAAAGTTTATGATTTGGAAATAATGTTGGGATATCAACATAGAGGTGTTGAAAAATGCTTTTTAAACCAACAACGGTTCAATAATCGTTTAGCAGAATCTATTTGTGGAGACTCTGTTATCTCTTATAATATGGCCTACTCTCAATTAATGGAAACCCTAACAGAAACCAAAATCAGCAAAAAAGCTGAATTGATAAGAAGAATAGCTCTAGAAATGGAACGAATAGCTATTCATATAGGTGATATGGGGGCAATAGCAGGAGATATAGCATATCAAATGGGAGCCTCAATTTTTGGAGTTACTAGAACCCTTGTAATAAATACTATGCTTGAAATCTCTGGTAGCCGCTTTGGAAGAGGTCTAATCGACGTCGGTGGAGTCAACTTTGATATAGACAGAAAACTTTCTGAAAAAATAATAAACGTACTTAATGAAGTTGCCACAACAGTTGACAGAACTACAAATGTAATGCTTAAGTCACCAACAGTTATATCAAGATTAGAACGAACTGGTGCAGTAAGCACTGAAACCGCGAAAGCATTAGGAGCTGTCGGTATGGCAGCAAGAGCTTCAGGTGTTGATTTAGATTCAAGGTTCGATATGAATGACAGTTTTTATACTTCTTTAGATGTAGTTAAACCTTTCAAAGCTTATGGCGACGTCCACTCAAGATTCAAACTAAGATACAAAGAAATAAAGCAATCTATGAAGATAATAAAAGCTTTTCTTAAAAAGCTTATTGATGAAACTGGTGAAATTAAAGTAAATGCTAAATACGAATTACAACCAAATTCTTTTGTAATATCAATTGTTGAAGGTTGGAGAGGAGAGGTTGTTCACACCGCAATAACAGGAGCAAATAGCGAATTATTACGATATAAAATAAAAGATCCTTCTTTTAATAATTGGTATATGCTTGCTATGGCTGTGAGAAACAACGGCATATCAGATTTCCCGCTTTGTAATAAGAGCTTTAACCTTTCATATTGTGGCAATGATTTGTAGGAGAAAAAATGTTAGAAACACTAAAATTAAAATATTTTCAAGGAAAACAATACATACCAGACATCAAAAATGCAACTATGCGTGAACAATTTAGAGGTTTCCCTCTTTTAAAACAAGGTAATGTTGACGAAACCATCTGTCCTACTGGAGCCCTCAAGGCAAAACCTATATCAATTGATTTAGGCAAATGTACTCTTTGTGGAGCTTGCAAATGCGATGCAATACAATTCAGCAACTATTATAAACTTTCTTCTACTAACAGAGAATCTCTTATTATTACAGAGAATATGACACCAGAAGATTATGAGAAAATTGCAATATGCACAAAAAAAGAAATAAAAAAAATCTTCGGCAGATCTCTAAAACTAAGACAAGTATCTGCAGGGGGATGTAATGGTTGTGAAATGGAATTAAATGCTTGCTCAAATTGTAACTTCGATATGGGAAGATTCGGAATTGATTTTGTTGCTTCTCCTCGACACGCTGATGGATTAGTTATAACAGGGCCTATTTCTGAAAATATGGCTTATGCTCTTGAAGATTGCTATAAATCAACACCAAATCCCAAAATTGTTATTCTAACAGGCACTTGTGCAATTTCTGGTGGTGTATTTAAAGATTCTACTCAACTGAATCGTGAATTTTTGGAAAAATACCAAATAGACTTATATATACCGGGCTGTCCAATACATCCATTAACCTTTATAAACGGGGTTTTAGATTTTATTAAAAAATAAATTATAACCCTAAAAATATACGATTATACAAACTCTTTATTTCAGCACCTTTGCGTTCAAGCTCAAGGGTCTCTCTGGTATTTTGGGCTTCGTTCTTTTCGATTCTCTTTTCTTCTTCTTTCTTTTTTTCTTCAATTTTTTCAGTTTTTGCCTTAACAGCTTGTACAAGCAATTCACGGTCAAAGTCCCTATTACCAGTTGGTTGAATACCAAGCTGGCGCAACCTGCAAATAATTTCATAATGACCTGTTGGTATCATAAATATCGGTATAATCACAACAACCTCCTATATTTACTACGGCTAAATCCTCCAAAAACTTTAAAAAAAACCTCAAATCTTTACAAAAATTAACAAATAAGGTATTATTATAATGGTTCTTAATACTTTGTTACAAACTAACAAATAAATTTGTTACAAGCTTTTATTTAAAATATAATGTTGGAACACAACAAAGTATAGCCCATTATTAAAAACAACAAAATTAGGAATTCTGACTATATGAAAAAGCAATTATCTTATTTGTTAATGGCAATGTTACTACTTACGACTGGAAAAGCGAATGCAGACGCTATGGTCGGAACAGTCATTGACGCTTCTGGTACTTATAATAGAATGCAACTTCAACAAGTTGACGGTTATAAGTTTGAAAAAAGTTACGTTCATTCATTAGAACATGTAACAAAAGACGAAAGCATTTATGATGCTTCTGTAGAAGAAAATGTTGCTAGAGAAGGGGTTTTATACAATCCTCACTTCCTATTAGAAAAAATCAATTTCGAAGGAAATACAAAAATTTCTGACGAAGAACTTGAAAAACTTGCATTAGAAATTCTTGGAGAAGATATCTTCTTTGATGAATTATTGGAAGTATGTTCTAAAGTAACAAATTTATATCACGCAAAAGGATTTTTAACATCGTATGCGACAGTTCCACCTCAAAGAATTGTAGATGGTGTTGCAACAATTAAAATTGTTGAAAGTAAAGTTGGAGAATTAAATATCGAGGGAGAAAAATGGACTCGTGAATGGTATTTAAGAAATATCATTATGGGTAAAGCTGGCCTAAGAGAAGGCGATGTCTTTAATGCTAAAAATCTTCAACGAGCAATGAAAGAAATTAATAGAGAGGACTATGTTCAAATACAGACAGATGTAGAACGCCAATCTATAGGTGATGAAAATACTGCTATTACGCTCAATGTAAGAGATAGATTTCCTGTAAATCTTGGTTTTTCATACGACGATTATGGTAGATCTTATACTGGCGCACAAAGAGTTTCATTCCTTGTTGGTATGGATAACTTAACAGGATTGGGAGATAAAATTTACGGTGGTACAATCCTTTCATCAGGCGCAACAGGCTGGATGGCTGGATATTCATTACCAGTAAGCCCATACGGCACAAGATTATCTTTTGATTTCACAGATTCTCACGTTAGACTCGGTGGACCATACAAAAGCTTAGGTATCAAAGGTAGCGCACAAAGTTACTTCTTTAAACTAACTCATCCTTTGGTACAAACAGCTAAGTCTGACTTATTCTTATACTCTGGTTATGATTTTGTAAATGCTAGTACTTACTCTAGATTTACTGGCAATAAAAGCTATTTATCTGACTATCATCTACACGTTTGGAGATCTGGTTTGTATGGTATGACAGACGATGATTACGGTCGTTGGATTGGAAGCTTAGGTTTAGATTTCGGTCTTTCAGGTAAAGATAAAGCTGGCTCAAATGCTGATACAACATTCTTTAAAATGACAGCTAGTGCAACTCGTGTACAACGCTTGTTCGCTAGAAGTATGGGTATTGTTAGAGTTAGTGGTCAATACTCACCTAATGAACTTTTTGCAGCTGAGCAAATGCAATTAGGTGGACCTTACACACTAAGAGGCTATCAACCAGCAGAACTTATTGGTGACTACGGTGTTTCTGGTACCTTAGAATACAGATTCCCTGTTCCATTCTTGGACAGAGCATTACCTTGGTTGGATGAACGAATGAGACTTGCTGTATTCTACGATTGGGGTATTATTGGAGCTAATGGAAATTACAGTTATCCTGGCGATAAATTCTTGCACAGTATTGGTTTCGGAACTTACTTGAACCTTACAGATTGGGTGACAGCACAAGTTGGTTTAGGTTTCCCTTTCGGAAATTCATACAACGAAAATACTGCTAGATTCTACTTTAGCATCAATTCGGATTTAGATAGATTAATACCTCTAAGAAATCCAGAAAAAATTTAATATTAAATAAAAGAGGGTGTCCTGAGTATGGACACCCTCTTTTTTATGCTAAAATCTTCTTATGAGTGATTTTAAACATTATACAGTTATGCTCAATGAAGCAGTTGATGCTCTTGAATGCCAAGACGGTAAAATTTATGTAGACTGCACGCTTGGTGGCGGTGGTCATAGCGAACTTATACTAAAAAGAATTGGCACAAAAGGCAGGCTTATCTCCTTTGATATAGATGATGAAGCTATTGCCCATTCAAAAGAAAGATTAAAAAATTACTCAAATCTTACAATTGTAAAATCTTCTTATACAAATATAAAGTCTGAGCTTAAAAAGCTTGGTATTGAAAAAATCACTGGAGGGGTATTAATAGATTTAGGAGCTTCGTACCATCAATTAACAAAAGCTGAAAGAGGTTTTTCTTTTTCCAAAAATGCACCCCTCGACATGAGATTCGACATGCAAGCTAGCTTTTCTGCCTATGATGTCGTAAACACTTATAAAGAAGAAGATTTAGTTAGAATTTTTAGTGAATACGGAGAAGAAAGATTCTCAAAACGTATCGCAAAAAAAATTATTGAAACTCGCACAAAAAAGAAGATAGAGACCACTGGCGAGCTTGCAGAGCTTATAGTTAGTGCAACACCAAAAATCAAATCCTCTATACATCCTGCCACGAGGGTGTTTCAAGCCATAAGAATAGAGGTAAATAATGAGTTAAAAAATGTAAACAATGTTCTATCCGATATATTGGATTTATTAGATGTAGGTGGTATAATTTCTGTTATAAGTTTTCATTCTTTGGAAGATAGGATAGTAAAAAGATTTTTTAAGTTTGAAAGCCAAAAATGCAGATGCAACGAAATGATTTGCAAATGCCCGCCGCCAAAAATAGAGCTTGTGAACAAAAAACCTATAATGGCGTCGGAAGAGGAGATAAGTCAAAATCCACCATCAAGAAGCGCTAAATTAAGAGTTGCGAGGTGTATTTTCTAAAAATATTAGGGTTTTGGGAGTAGGTAGTTGGTATACGCTTTAAAAAGTTATAGTAATAAACAAACTTATAAAAGAACTGGAAACGGCAATGTTCTTGACTCTTTCATAAGAAAATTTTCTAATGAAGCTACTGCCCCATATATTTCAAAACCTATTGAAAAAAAATCATTCATAGACAAATCTGTTCAAAAATTAGCAGTTAATAGTATAATAGAAGGGTATTTTCCTAAGGAGAATGTAGTTAGGCAAATGGCGATTAAACGTATCAATAAAATGTTATCAATTATAATAAGCATGCTAATTGCAGTTGTTATTGTAAGCTATTATTTTGTAATTTCTTGTGAAATAAAGCTAAATGATTTAAGCCGTCAAACAGTAATCCTAAACAATGAAAATGCTGATTTACAAAACCAATTAGACACATTGAAATCATTCAGCAATGTTGATAAAACATTCCAAAAAAATAATATGCTAAAACGTGCTGGACAAGTTATTGAAACTCAAGAAGTGACTGTTGATACTACAGATACGACCCCTATTAAAAAATCAAAAAGAAAAGTTTTTAAATATGCAATCGGGTTCTAATTATATTTTCTGACTTGTTATAGTTTTTATTGCTTTAAATAAATCACTTTTCACAACTCTTATTGATTTCAAATCGTTATAATTAAAGGTTTTTGCATCCATTTTTTGATTCAGCCCCATTCTTTCAAGCGCATTAAAAAATCCTATCGTAAACATTTCAGCAACATCAGATCCATTAAACTTATTCTCTAACATTGCTGTTACAATTTCTTTAATGTTAACATCTTCACCGAATGATTGATTCTTGGAATGAACTTTATATATTTCTTCTAAAGCGTTTTCATTCGGCATAGGGATTTCCATCTGAAGCCCGAATCTACCAGAAGCTACAAGGGCATCGTCTAATAAATCTTTTCTATTCGTAGCTGCAATCACAAAAGATGTTGTCAAACTTTTTTCTAAATCACTCATACAGCCTAAAAGTTGGTTAACAGTAGCATCATCATATCGAGCATTGCTAGAACCGTCTCTTTTTTTCCCGATTGCATCAAATTCATCAATAAAAAGAATACTAGGCTTACCCTCAAGTTCTTTAAACGCATCTCTTATAGAAGCTTCCGTCGCCCCTACATGCGAACTTTTAAACTCATTTGCATTCATGTATTTAAAATCAATACCAGCCTCATTTGCCAAAGCTTTACCTAGCAAAGTTTTTCCACATCTAGGTGGTCCATACAATAAAATACCCTTATTAAGCCTTACATTTTCAAAGACTTGTGGGTAGGCTAATGGTCTGATTACAAATTTTCTTAAATCTTCTATAACATGGGCCAAACCACCAATATCCGCAAATGTAAAAATTCTACTTTTTGTCTTACCCTCTGTTTTAGGAGCAGTTATCTTTGATATCGCTACAGCATTGTGAGCAGTAGCATCTATCGTATCCTGCACAGACAAGAATCTTTCCGCTTTTCTAGTATTAAATTCGCTTGGCCTTTTAAACAGGAAAGGCTCCCTGCCAAAAGCCATAAACGCATCAATTCGCATCCCGTTTTCAAGTTTCCTTACCTCACCTGACTGAAGTATAGAAGTATCAGGGTCATACTCTCCTTTATAAACATGCATTCCCATATGCTCTAAATTTAATATATAATATTCATTTTGCTTCTTAAAGACCGCAAAACCATTACTTACCGAATGACCCCAATCCTTATCCAAATCTTTAGTAACATCTAAAATATATGTTTTTAAAATGGGAACATCTATTTTGTCTTTATACTGTTTCAAATTAAAAAAAGTTTTTTCTCTGTTTGGAGTCGCTATTAATAAACTATTTTCATCCAAAGCCTGCAAACCATAATCAAAATACTCTATTGCTTTTGAATCATAACTATCAAAGATGCCTTTAAAAGCCGGTACACTAACAGTTCTAACCGGTTTATTCATATTGTAATTATAATAACTATTTATACTCTGAACTCTCATTAATATCTTTTACCTCATTCCTTTTTTTAGCCCGCAATGATAGATAGCTTTTCACCCTCAATCGGTTTTTCTATTTTTTTATACGGATTAGTAGCAAAATTATATTGATTACCCCTAAATGAAACTTTTGCAACATGCTTAAGTACAGCCACGCCATTTTTAGCAGTAATTCCATTAAGAGAGATTTTACCACCATTTTTATTTACAATTGCTAATTTCTCACCAATTTTTCTAACAACATAAATTGCCTTATCTCTAATGTCAGAGTTCATAAACTCTAACCCGACTGGCAATGCAAGGCCTGCACCTAGTGCTATAAAATCTAAGTCATATTTACTTTGAACGGGTACATAAGGATTTTCACTATTAATTGTTTCTGGATAATTTCCTTCCTGCGAATATAATCCTTTATCATATCTAACCCTGTTATGAGGATTTATACCAACAGGATTAAATATTGATAATGTCATATTACCTTTTGCATCTTGCATTAAATATGACGGAACTTCATTATCAACACATTTATTGCCATTATCAACATATGAATGTGTACGATATGGTGTACCATTATTTAGGGCAATAACGCCTTCTCTAGAACGGATATTAATAGCTTCTAAGAACATATCCATTACTTGAGTTCTATATTCTTTTAAAGGGCCTGATTCCAATTGAGACCAAGGAACAACATTTCTATTTTGCAAATAAACGTTTTTTGATTTTTCATCAAAACCCAAAGCACATAGTATATTTCTAAAATATACTGTTGGAATACCAGGAAAAGCTGATAAATATGCAGAATACATCACAGCTTTTTGTACAGCAGGTTCAGTACTTGAGCGGAAAAGTTTAATCAATATTTCTTCAGTATTTTTAAGCTCTTGCTTATCCGAAGAGTTTTGAGCTATATAATTTGCTTGCTCTATAATCATTCGAACAACCGTTTCAAAATCTCTTGCTGCATAACCATTTTTCTTCATTGATATTGCAGAGTCTTCTACAAAAGGAAGCCTGCTTCTATTTGCTTCAACAGTTTCTCTGTCAAATTCTTTAATAAAACTTCTTCCACCATCAATAAATCTATTATGTAGCTCATTGTTGAAACCTTTTACAATACCAAAAGCTTCATTTAATAATGCCGCTACAGCTACAGTATAAGTACTGTAACCCATTAAATCGTGCTCAGTTGGGACAAAAATATGAGCTCTGTCTTGATTTAATTTACCAGCAACTTGCCCATTGCCATCCCAATTGAAATCGCCATAGACGGTATATCTTAATAAACGTTCTTTGTCTTTTGCAGTATTTATAATAGCTTCAAATTCATTAGTTGATAAGTTAATATTAGCTTTTTCAAGTATTGATTTCAATGCACTTTCCAAAGTCTTTAATTCAGGTATGTTAATTGTCTGCATATCAATATTTTTAGCACTACCTAAATAATTTCCATTAGTCAAATCCTGAACAGCCTGATTCAATAAAGCGATTTCTTCTTCTGTAGCAATCCCTTTTAAATCTTCATTAATAATATCTCTGAATAACTTACTCATCGCAACAGCTCTTGAACTAACAGTTCTGAAGTAATCAATATTATCAATATTTAACTGAGCTTCTAAAGGCATTTCTTCATAGCTGTTTGAATTAGTTAATATTCGCATCGCTTCCATTCTTGGCCAACGATTTTTATCTATATTTAATTTTCCAGAATCGAAAACATCATAGTTAGAGAAGAATAGCCCCATATCAAGAGCCATGCCGTGTAATACACTAGGCTTATCATGGTTATCAGCAAAAGTGAATAAATTTCTTACAAAATCAACACCTCTTGTTGTCATTAACTCATGTAAACGTGAAATAAAATTAGATTTCCTTACAGATTCGTCTAATTTTTCACCTTTTTCAAATTCTGCTGAAAAAGTTTTAAGCATATCTGTGAATGTATAAGAATACCCCGCCTCAGATGTAATGCCTGTTTTGTTATAAAAAGCCTGAAGAGCAGCTTGTACATTCTTATACTTAAAACCTAATTCTGGATTATTAGGATTGTACGCATTGACATCCTCACCTAAGACATCTTTTATCAAGAAATCAACGTCAGTAATCTCAGCAACAATATAAATATTTGGATTAACCTTTTTAACAGCTTCTACAACTTTACTCCAAAAATCTATAACTTGATCCCAAGCGTCATCAAAGCTCATATCGCCATTTCTAACCGCGTCCATATCCATTACATCTTTTGCTGCATCAAGCCTAATAGCTAACCCAAGCCCTGCTTTATCAACTATTGCTTCTGCCAAACGAAAACTTGTAAGAGATGTTCCATCAATCTTTTTAGAAATTGATTTAGCAACAAAAGAAACATCTTCATTAGATAATTTATTTAGTCCTTTTGAAATAAGTTTTTCAAGCATCAAAGCTTCTTCCGATGGATTAGATGCATTTATACCTAAAGATTCTAAGTCAGTTACCTCTTTAATTGCTTTATAATCATATGTTATATCACCATTTGGAAGAATTCTTGCACCAAGCTTGCTAGCAGCCAATGATTTTAACATCGCATATTTTGTAATCGTAGGCGCAACCGAATCGATGATATATTCTCCATATTCTGTATATTCACCGTTTTCATCGATTAGTTTTTCTTTAGATTCTCTGTTAATTGTTTCAATAATTTTATCAGCAAAGTCCTTTATTTCATTTTTGAATAATCTATTAACCTTTATATATGTCTCATTATATGGTTTTACCAAATGCGGATTATCTTGTTGCATAAGTTCAAATCTACTTAGCCCAATAGTTTCTTCACTAGTAGCTCGATTTGAAAAATATGATGTAGTTAAAACTCCAACCGTTTTATTTGCAAATTCTAAAGTATCTAATGGATATTTCATCAAAGATTTTGTTGTTAATTCATCTCTAGTTAAATCCCCATTAGAATTTAGAAGATACCAACCAGCAATTATATTTGATAATTGATTGTTATTTAATTCAGCTTCTTTTGGTAAAAGTCCGCTTTCAATCAACTCATTAATTTTTTCTACACTTTTTGCATCTTTAAGTGTTTGAGCAACATAAAGCAATTGTGCATCTTTTGAACGCTGAGCCCAATAAACACAGGTTTGAAGAGACATATCCTGAACTTCAAAAGCTCCTCTCATACGCATATTCTTTTCAAAATCTCTTTCCGCAGGGTCGACAATAGCTTGATTAATTTTTTCATCATATCCTGAGATATTGAAGTTTTTCTTTGCCAAATCTGTATTCGCATCCCAAGCAACAAAACCACCCTCAGTCTTCTCCATTAATTTATAGTTAGAAAACTGAGCAATTAACATTGTACCCTCAGGAGAATTTTGAACTATAGGGTTAGTGTTATCTTTATTAAAATCTAATAAAACTTCTAATCTTCTTTCATATTCTTTAGGATCAACTCTGAATATATAACTTATAACTGTATCATCATGAGTGTTTATATCCAAAGCATTTTCTGTTTTGAGCTTTCTATACTCAGTTATAGGATTATTAAAATCAGTTTCTTGTTCAGGAGTAACCAAAGAAGCGTCATAAATTTGGATTGAAGTTTCTTTTTCAGGATTATAATCTTTGTTTACAATAATCTTATTTGTTTCTGAATCAATTTCAACAGGTGCATTTAAAACTTTGTGTCTTAAATTTTCTTTATGAATAGGTACTACACCTAGACCTAATGGTGCATATTTGATTCCTGTCATTTTAAACCAATAGTATGACTGAGGAAGTTTATCTGCCCAACGTTGAGCATATTGAAAAGCATTGTCTTGCAAACCTCCTGAAGTGAGCGTAGCATCATAGACATACATAATACCGTTTTTAAACAAATCTTTTAAGAAAGAATCATAGTTCTCTGCAGTAGCCATATTTAGTGCTATCTGATTATTATTCTCGGCAGAATAGCCATGATGAGTTGTAGTATCCGCTCCTGGTACTGGATTCAAGAAAAGAACTTTTACTCCCATTTTCTTTAGTAAAGGTAAGTCATAATGTATACCGGCTAAAGAACCAATCTGAGATGTAGAAAATGTATTCACACTATTCTCAGCATCTCTTTGTTTTTCAACACTGTATTTTATTTGACCATTCTCATCATAATAAGCTCCCGGCCTATGAATTCTTGGCATAGTAAGAACCCCTGCGCCCTGAACTAAAGGTGTTGTTCCTTTCCTTGAAACAATGTTGTATCCGTCTTTTTGAATTCCGGAGTCCACAACTGGCATGCCATTAATAATAAACCTGTAAGCAAAAGCTTCGTCTCTATCTAAGTTTGTAAGTTTGTCTAAGTCAACTATTGTACCGTTTTTACCGTCAAGTTTTTTTGTAGCTATCGGTTTATCAGTAATAATGTCATAAGTTGTATATGCTTTATCATTTTCTCTTAGTTTATAAATTTCAAGATAGGCATTATCGGTATTTTTTTCGTAATCATAAGGAAGATTGAAACGCATTACACGTTTACCAACATCATTTATTTCGTGCTGATAGCCTCTAAATGTTGTATTGTTTATTCCGCCACTAATCTTACTTACAAACACTACCGGTACTCCTTTATGCCCAAGTTAAAACTCCTAAAGGAAAATTTTTGCTACAATTTCAGCTACAAAATTAAAGTTTTTACAAAATTTAATATTGTATATAATACACATAAGTGAAATTAATAACTAGATAATAAGACAAAAGTACCTAAATGTCCACATTAGACATCATGTTAATAAGAGTATCGATGGTATTTTGCATATTTACACTATCCGAAGTTCTTTGTTGTAAAAAAGCATTAATTTGTGGCATCATTTCAATCGCAATATCTAACTTCGGATTCGTTCCAGGTTGATACATACCAACATCAATCAAATCCTTATTTTCTCTATACAACGCTAAAATTTTTCGCATCTTAGCCGCAGCTTCTTTATGCTCATTACTTGCTATTGCTGACATTAAACGAGAAATACTACCTAGAACGTCAATCGCAGGATAATGATTAGATTCTGCAATCTTCCTTGACAAGAAAATGTGACCGTCTGTAATACCACGCACAGTATCTACGATAGGATCATTGATATCATCACCTTCCATCAATACTGTATAAAAAGCTGTAATAGAGCCTTTTTCACTATTTCCAGCCCTTTCTAAAGCTTTTTGCAACCACGAGAATATAGATGGTGGATAACCTTTCATTGTTGGAGGTTCACCAATAGATAAACCTACTTCACGACCAGCCATTGCACAACGAGTAATTGTATCGGTCATTAAAAAGACTTTTTTCCCTTGATCTCTAAAATATTCACAAACAGCAGTAGCAGTTAAAAGACATTTTTGCCTAATTAATGGTGGTTGGTCACCAGTTGAACATACCAAAACAGATTTTTTCATGCCCTCTGGGCCAAGAGCATCTTCAATAAACTCTTTGACCTCTCTACCACGTTCTCCAATTAATGCTACAACGTTTACATCTGCATCCGAATTCCTTGCAATCATGCCTAATAAGGTACTCTTACCAACCCCAGAACCGGCAAATAGTCCCATACGCTGTCCGCAACCAAATGTTAAGCAAGAATCTATGGCTCTTACTCCAGTAGAAAACATCTCAGAAATAATAGGCCTTTCAAAAGGTCCTGGAGGAGGGCCTTCAACATCACGCCAAATAGCCCCTGTTGTATCCATAGGTCTGCCGTCAATAGGCTCTCCCATTGGGTTAATTAACCTACCCAACAAAAAATCTCCAACAGGTATCGTAATAGGTTTTCCGGTTGTCTGAACCAAACTGCCTTGACCAATACCAGCTCCATCATATAGTAATAACAGTTGAGCCACATCACCTTTAAAAGCCACAACTTCAGCAGGCTTTTTCTCTCCAGTTGCAGCTTCAATGTAACATAAATCACCTATTTTTAAACCAGGAAGCTTCACTTCAACAGTAAGGCCAAGAAGTTTTGAAACACTACCTTTATATTGATAAAGGTCGACTTTTTCTAGCTTTTCCTGAACCTTTGTTTTTAAACTATTTAAATATTCTTGATTAACACCTTCCATAAGCTTATATTACCATATATGAACTTTTTTGTGTAGTAAATTCCATTGTTCATAGTACTTTTACCCAAAATGTTACAAATTGTTAAAACTTTATTCTAAAATAGGCAATTTATTTTCTTTACCCTTTTTTAATAGTATGATTGTAATACTCAAAAAAGTGTAGTGTAGATTTTGAGAACACAAATCATCTAAGTACATAAAAAAAAGGACAAGTGTTATGAGTAAACTAGCAAAGAAATTATCAGCAATTGCGTTATGTTCAGTATTTGCTTCTATGCAAATGAGTGCATTCGCTTTCAGTAATGTTGATACAGGTTTAGGTAAAGTTGACCCGAACGGTAATGCTATGAGTGGTGCAATTATTAACAGCGCTACTGAAGGTCTAGTTGGTGTTGACACAAGCAAATCTGGTACTGCAACATTAGATTTTAACAACAATACTCACGTCAAATGGGATTCTCTAAACGTTGGCGAAGGCGAAACTTTAAATTTTAACGCTGTTGACGGCAAAAGCGGACTTACTGTTATTAACACAGTAGTTGGCTCAGACATGACACAAGTTTATGGTACTATCAACTCAAATGAGGGAATTTCAAAATTAATTATATCAAACCCTAACGGTATGTTATTTGATGGCGCTAGTTTTACCGCTGCGGGAGATTTACAATTAACTACTCAAGCACTTGCAGTAAATTATATGAACGGAAATCTTGATATTAAGGGATTAAATCAAGAAGCAATAAATGGTATTACTATTTCAAACTCAACTTTTGATATCAATGGTGGTACTTTCAATGTAACAGCTCCAACTGTTAAAATTCTTGGAGGATACATTGGAGCAGACAAAGGTTTAAAATTGGTTACAGCTAACGGTCAGGATTTCTTGCTTTGTCCTACAACTAGTGCAGATGAATACCACGAAGCTGTAGTTATGAAAGCAATTAAAATTGACGGAGATGTTCACATCGTTTCCGCTAGCGATCTTATCAATCTTAATAACGGTGGAACAATTAATGGTAATTTAACTATCGACTCTGATGGCAACGTTGCTTTAAATGCTGGTTTGGAAATTGATAGTGCTAATCGTAGTGAAAAGTTTAACTATAACAAAAATACTGACCCTAAATTAACAGTTAATGGCGATGTTAAAGTTATAAATGACGGAAGAATTTCTTATTTAAGAAATGCAAAAGTTACTGGCAACGTTGATATGTCAAACTCTGGAGGTTTCTTAGAAATTTCTGATGTTAATGTAGACAAAGACGTTAATCTTACAACAACAGTAAAATCTAATGAAGAGGTTAAACATTTCGTACACGTTGTTGGTGATAATGATATTAAAGGCAATTTAAATGTTGATTCAATCCACAACGTTCACATTGGTGGTTATGATTCTAAGCTTGAAAATCTAGCTAACGGCAGCTTAAAAGTTGGTAAAGATTTGAAAGTATTTGCTAGAGAAGGTTCTGTTAAAGTAACAGTTGATACTGAAGCTGATAAAGTCGATTTAAAATCAGGAACCTTAAACATAATTACTGACGGTGTTGCAACAATTAAGGCTAATGATTATAAATTTGAAGCAAAACACTATATTGGTGGCGTAGATAAAAAAGAAAATATCATTGATGCTATGGAAAACTACAAACCAATCCCTGTAGTAAATAAATACACATACTTAAATATTGAAGATGGAAATATTTCAAAAGTTGTTACAACAGATTCTAATGGTATAGTTATGCTAAGATCTAATAACAATATGAACCTTGACGGTATGAGTGGTGTTAAAACAGCTATACTTTCTGCAGGTAAAGATATTGTTATCGGTGATGATGTTCATGCCGGTAAGATCTCAGTACAAGGTGAAACTGACAGATTAACAGTAAATAATAATGCAAATGCAAGAGATTACATTTTAGACTATATCAACATAAAAGATACAGCTTTAATTACAATTAATCCAGAAACAGAAATCACATACGAAATGGCAAACGGAGACAATGGTTGGAACAAAGGTGTTCAAACAAAAGACAATACTTATCTTGTAGTTCCAGGAATGCCTGAAGAACCACCAGTTGATCCTGAACCTGTAATTGATGATAATAACGAAAACGTTAAAGTTTTAAGAAACTTAGAAAAGAATCCTGTAGCTTCAGCTATCGATGCAAACCAAGTTTACACACCAGTTGCATTCGCTGCAGATTTGGATGAAGAAATTGACACAGGTGTTCGTAAAAACGTTGATGGTTCAGTAACTGTTGTAAGACCGTTTACACCAAACAACTAATAAAATATGCAAAAAAAAAAGAGTCGGTAAAACCGGCTCTTTTTTTTGCTTTACTTTAAAACAACAAGTACCTATAATAAAGATATAGATGGAGATTGAAAATTGATTATAATAGAAAAACCTTATGTATCAGAACTACTAATTGATACTATTGTACAAAATGACTGGACTGTTCTCGATAACGATGCTTTAGAAATAGCTAACATTGAAGATGGCGTATTAAAGAAATTTGATGAAGAATCAGCCAAAGCTTATTACAGCAGAATTGAGCACCCACTAGTTTACTCAAATTCTGAAAATGCTATACGTTGGTTTACTGCAAACTTACCAGAATCTAATTTTAGCAAGACTTTGACAATTTTTAAAGACAAAAGTATTTTTAGAGATACATTTAAAGATTTATTCCCTAATTTCAGATACCAAGAAGTGAAGTTTGAAGATCTATCAAAAATCCCTTTGGAAAGTTTACAATTTCCATTTGTCATAAAACCTGCTGCGGGTTTTATGGGGTTTGGTGTTCATATAGTTTATGATGATAAAGATTGGCGTACAACTCTTTCTGCATTAGAAGGAGAAATGCAATACGCAAAAAAACTTTTTGAAGAAAACGTTATTAGCTCAACAAGATTTTTGATTGAAAGCTATATTCAAGGAGATGAATTTGCTATTGATGCATACTATGACAAAGACGGACATCCAGTAATTCTTAACATATTCCAACATCCTTATTTAGATTCAAAAGATACTCGCAACAGAATTTATATCACTTCTGCTGGTATAATGATGAAATACATGGCAAAATTTGCGTTTTTACTTAAACAAATCGGTGATAAAATAGATGTTAAAAACCTCGCTCTACATATGGAGGTACGAGTAACTGATGATGAAGAGATTTTACCAATAGAAGTAAATCCAATGAGATTCTCTGGTTGGTGTACAACAGATGTTGCTAAATACGCTTGGGGAATTAATGTTTACGAATATTTGTTAAACCAACAAAAACCTGACTGGAACGAAATTTTGTCAAAAGCTAACAAAGGTGTCTATTATTTTTCAATGGCAGAAGTTCCTGAGGGTATGGATAGAAGCAAAATTAAATCTTTCAACTATGAAAAATTTTTAGCAAATTATTCAAACGTTCTTGAGGTCAGAAGAATCAACCCAAGAAATAATCCATTATTTGCAATTATTTTTGGTCAAACTAATGACAAAGAAGAAATTAAACAAATATTACAATTAAAAACTAAAGATTATATAACTTTTTCGTAAGATTTCAAATTATGTGCTAAAATATACATATGGATTTTTTAAGAATATTAATTAAAAAATTTAGAGAATTAGATAAGAGAAAAAAAGCTTATCTTATTGTTGCAGTGTCTATAATTCTAATCATGCTTTGGGCTTTTGTCTCAGCAGGACTAATCACTGGAAATTTTAACAGAGCTGTCCTCAAGAATTCTAAAGACGAACAAAAGGTTGATGCAATTGGCATTATAATTACAGAGACAAAAGATGGCAAAAAATACTTTGAAATCTACGGAGAAACCGGAAATTATAGCAATGATCACAGCATAGCAACACTGCATAATGTTGTTGGTAATTTCTATAAAGATGGTAACGTTTCGATGAGCTTTCAATCCTCTAAAGGTACTTATGACGAAAAAGCTGGAGTCATAACATTATACGAAAACACATATATTGTACTAGAAGATAAAACCTCACTAGAATCTGATAGACTTACTTGGTCTGGCTCAGACAAGGAAACTGTCGCTGAGGGAAATGTAAAAATCAAAAAGAGCGATGAAATGTATGCCTTAGCTGATAAATGCATTATTAGCGCAGGTTATGATAAATTTAAAATTATAGGAAAAACTAAAACACAAATATACGGAAAGCAGGGTAAATAATGAAAAAATTATTAATACTTTCTATTTTAATATTGTCAAGCTTAGCAGTTTTTGCTTCTGATTTAATCATTGAATCAAAAACACAAACTTTTTCTAACAAAGAGAAAAAGATAAAACTTGATGGCGGAGTTAAAGTCAAAATTGACAATTTAACAGTTGAAAGCCCTCGTGCTGATGTTACAGTAAGACGTAACAACAGACTTGATACTGCAACTTTCTACGACAAACCTTATGCTTTTGAAATAAATGCAAATAAAAAAAGAGAAGTTAAAGCTAACATTTTGCAAGTCTCTTTAATAAACAAAGTTGTACGAGCTGAAGGTGATACACAATCTATTATCACAGAGGGTAATACTCCAATCGTAGTTATTAACGCAGATGAACAAGAGTATGATACTAAAAGTAACATTATGGTAGCAACAGGTTCCGTTGGTATAAAGTATAAAGACATTGAAAGCTTTTCAGATAAAGCAGTAATTATTGCAGATACCAAAGGTGGTTTGAAGAAAATTGATTTAATTGGTAATGCTAGAGTAAAACAAGAACAAAACGAGTCAGAGGGACATCATTTTATTTACAATCCAATTACTGAAGAAATGAGTGTTTCTGGTAATACTAAAACAATTGCTATCACCGAAGATGGCAAAAAGCTTACTATTCACTCTGATTATCAGCAATATAATAAAAAACAAAACTCATATATCGGAAACGGGCATGTAAAAATATGGTTTGACGATTATTATGCACAAGGCCCAAAAGTTTCTGTTTTTCCTGATGTAAACACTGGCAAACTTAATGAAATTTACTTCGTAGGACGTTCAAAAGTTGTACAAGAAGATAAAGATATTATTGCCGACAAGATTCGTATGACTCTTGACCCAAAAGATTTTGAAGCTGAGGGAAATGTAAGAACAGTTATACACAATGTAGATACAAAACAAGAAGAAATATAGGGGTAAATATAGAACTTAAAAAGAACCCTACAGAGCCAAAGTTGAAAGGTTGTAAAATATGAGTGAAAAAATAGATAAAGCAATGACTCTATTTAAAGAGCGTAAATATAAAGAAGCAATTGATGCATTCAGTGCAGTATTAGAAACAGAACCTGATAACGCAGATGTTTATAACAATTTAGCAGTAGCATATTCATGTGACGGCAATTTTGAGCAAGCAGAAAACTATTTTACAAAAGCTCTTGAATTAGACCCTCAACTAGCTCAGGCGTACATAAACCTTTCTGATTTATATTATAAGGCAGGAGATTTGGCTTCTGCTGTAGGTACTTTACAAAAAGGTAGCTATGAATTAGAAAACAATTTAGCTATCGCTCATTTGCTTGCGAGGGTTTATATTGATGACCAAAGATGGGAAGATGCAATTTTTGAATTAGAAAGAGTCCTTGATGGAGAGCCTGAAAACTATGATGCTTATTATGACTTAGGCCACGTTATGTTTGAACTCGGTGACTACGAGAGCGCTATTTCAAATTTTGAAAATGTTACAGAATATAGACAAGATAGCGAGCTTTTGTATTATTCACTAGCTCAAGCATATGAAGCTAATAACGAAATAGATAAGGCTATTTCTAATTACTTAAAATCAATAGCAGTTAACGATAAATTCACATTAGCATATAAAAAAGTTGCAGTTCTATTTATGGCAAGAAACGACTTTGAGGATGCTATTGAGTATTTTGAAGAGTATACAAATTTTGATATTCCACAAGAAGAAAAAGATAGCGTAGCTAAGCTTATTGAAAGAATAAAAGCTAAAGTATAAATTTTAATAAATCTTAACAAAGACGGCGTGCTAGATGCGCAGTCTTTGTTGTACTTTGGAGCTTTTTATTAACTTATGTAACGATTTTTAGCGATTGGCGTTACAAAGTATTAAACATGTGGAATTAAGGAACTAAGGACAGTATAATAAATACAGGGTATATGGATATCGTACAAATAAGAAGAGCAAAACCAAATAGAGATAAACTAGCTACAACCCGCTCGTGGTCATGCTTTGAGCTGACTAGGGGGATCAGTCTTGGCGTACCTTTTGGGAGGTGCGCTATGAATAAATTTACAACCTACTGTCATTCCGCACTTGATGCGGAATCGCATAGTCTTGTAGTTCTTGTTGACAAAAAACGTCATCCTGAACTTGATTCAGGATCTATCAGTTTTGTTGATTCAAAAGGCATTGATAGATTCCGTGTCGAGCACGGAATGACAAAATGTTTACTTTCCTCCCCAGAGGGGGTAAATAAAGGCTTGGAATATCAATTCCAACCTCTCCGTCTGTTGAAAAAAGGGGAGGCTAGGTGGGGAACTACCCGTAGGGGAGGTGTAGCATGATTAGCATAAACACCAACCTCTCAAGTCTCATAACCCAACGCTCACTCACCAAGAGCACCGACGCACTCAATCTAGCGATTGAGCGAATGACAACGGGCTTTAAAATAAACCATGCAAAAGATAACGCGGCTAACTATTCAATATCCACCAATTTAACAACAAAGATTAGCTCATATATGGTAGCAGAAGAAAACGCATCAATGGGCTTAGATATGCTAAATTCTGCAAATGGAAGTCTTGATCAAATAACAGATAAACTAGAACGATTGAGAGCTCTTGCAACCCAAGCAAACAACGGCACTTACGGTTCACAATCTTTAGAAGCAATAAATTCCGAAGCCAGCGCATTGGTTGACGAAATCAATCGATTGTATACTACAGCAGAATACAACGGAATAAACCTGTTTGCCACAGCAGAAGCTACCCCAGCTGTCGCAGCATTCGCTGCACCTAGAACAGTCACAGTTGACCCAGAAAAACAAGTCTCAGCTATCTATGTCGCAGGCGAAACATTCCAAGAAGGCGAGACCTACTATATCTGCAACTCCGACGACTTAGTTGCATTACAAGATATGGTGAATGACATGGGCAATCCAGCAGATACCACTAACGTTACCTTTGAACTAACATCTGATATTAATATGGATGGGGTAGAGTTTGAGGGAATAGGCTATTATGATTGTGGTGGTATGGATGAAGGTAGAGTTTTTTCGGGTACCTTTAACGGAAATGGTCATACAATATCCAATTTGAGCGCTTATGGTGGTATGGATTATTCAGCCGGTTTATTTGGTTATACAGACGGAGCAACCATAGATTCTGTAATATTAAAAGAGGTTGATATAGAGACTGGGGCCTCTGCTTCAGGCGGGCTGGTCGCTGAGGCAAAAGACACAATAATAACCAACTGTGCTGTAATTGGTGGCAGTGTTTATTCTGATATGAGCTCTGCAGGTGGTTTGGTTGGTTCTATGGATGGTGGTTCAATATCTAATTCATATTCAACAGCTAGTATAGAATCTTTTGAATGTGCAGGTGGTTTGGTTGGTTCTATGGATGGTGGTTCAATATCTAATTCATATTCAACAGCAGAAGTAGAATCTAGTGATAGCGATGCTGGCGGTCTGATTGGTGTTGCTAATAATAACGTCCAAATCACCAACAGCTATGCTACTGGTAGTGTTTATTCTGAATATGGCTATGCTGGCGGTCTGGTTGGTTTTATGGAAAGTGGTTCAATATCGAATTCATACTCAACAGCTAGCGTAGAATCTAATGGCGATGGTGGCGGAGCACTGATTGGTTATGCTTATGTCGATTTAAGCGGAACAGGTAACTATTACAATAGCGAAACAGGACTAGATGCTATTGGTGAGGATGATAGCACGAGCAATATAATGACATATGAAGCAAAGACTCTCGCAGAACTACAATCCCCAGTACTCCTTGAATCAATAGGCTACACAAGAGATGCAGGTTGGAGAATTGAGAATGGTGTACCAGTGCTTATGGTATTCGACCCACCAGCTACAGGTGGCACACCAGCTGGTGCAATAAACTTCCAAATCGGAATCCATTCAGGCGAATCAAGTAATATCACATTGAATCTTGGATTCGCTCTTGATGGAGTAAATGATTTGTATGGTATCGGGTTAGATACAACAACAGATTATTTGACAAAAATAGATGATTTACTCTCTGTAGTATCAAACAAAGCTACAGAATACGGTGCAGCACAGAATAGATTAGAAAGTGCTCTTGAAGAAATCTCAACACAATACGAAAACCTTGTATCAACACGTTCAACAATTCGAGACGCTGACATTGCAGAGGTGAGTAGTCAATATATCCAACAACAGATTTTACAACAAGCAAGTGCAACCTTGATGGCAACCGCAAACCAAATGCCAGCAATTGCTTTGCAATTGATTTAGTACGAGCATTTTATATGTCATCCTGAACTTGATTCAGGATCTATCAATGCTTATAGACCAACCCTTATCCTAACCCTCTCTGAGTAGGGGAGGGAATATAATCTGTCATTCTGAGTTTTTTGCTTTACTTTTTCCATTGTTTATAGTCTAATATAGTTACTGAGGGTTTCCCTCTAGTTCACTTAGAAAGCGAAATATAAAGCTATTGAATAGCCAGAATATACAACTAGCCAAATTTGCAGGGTTCTGTTACGGAGTAAAAAGAGCCGTTGATACTGCTAAGAAGATAAAAGCAGAGAACCCTAATAAGAATATTTATGTACTCGGCGAATTGATTCATAATATGGATGTAATTAAAGAGCTTGATGATTTGGGCATAAAAACTATCTATGAGATTCCTGAAAAAGGTGAGGGTATTTGCATCGTTCGTAGTCATGGAGAAGCTCCTGAAGTATTTGAAAAGCTAGAAAAAGCTGGTTTTGAAGTTATTGATATGACTTGTCTTGATGTTAAAAAAGTTCAACAAAGAGCCATTGAACTTGCACAAAACGATTATTTTGTAGTGATAGTAGGTAAATCTAACCACCCAGAAGTAATTGCAATCAAAGCAAACGCAGAACAGTATTCAGACAAAGTTATCGTAGGTACAACAATTGAAGAAATTCAATCATATGAAAAAGCCATTAGAGAACATAATAAAGTCGGTGTTGTTGTGCAAACAACTCAAATGCTCTCAACATTAAACACAATTGTCTCGTATCTTAACTCAATATCAAAAGAAGTATTGGTACACAATACAATTTGTCAATCAACAGCAAAACGGCAAGCAGAAGCAAAAACATTAGCTCAAACAAGCGATTTAATGGTTGTTGTTGGTTCTAGAAAAAGTGCAAATACCACACATTTGGCAGAAATTTTAAAAGATATAACAAAAACTATTCATATCGAAAATGACTCCGAATTAAACGGTCTTGAAAATATAATCCAGAATGCAAATGAGATTGGAATCACAGCAGGAGCTTCAACTCCTGAAAATATAATAAATAAAGTAGTTAGTAAAATACAAAGTGGAAAAGGAGAAAAATAAAATGACACAAGTATTAGACGAATTCGAACAACTTCTAGAAGAAAGCTTTGCTAAATCAAACAGCGTAGCTGACATCGTAGAAGGTACAGTAATCAAAAAAGAATCTGAAGGTTACTTAGTAAGCGTTAAAGGCGCTAAAATGGAAGCTTTCTTATCTAACAAAGAACTTTCAAGCGACATCGAAGAATTAGAAATCGGTGAAGTTAGAGAATTCTATGTATTAAAAGAAGAAAACAATGAAGATTCAATGCTTCTTTCTCTTAAGAGAATCGCATTTGCTCAAGCTTGGGCTCAACTTAATGATGCTAAAATCCAAGGTGACACAATCCTTGCTAAAGTTGTTTCAACTGTTAAAGGTGGTGTTCTTGTTGACGTAGCTGACCTAAAAGGCTTTATTCCATCTTCTCAATTAAGAACTGGAACTCCTTTCGAAGGTCTTGTTGATACAAAAATTGAAGTTAAAGTTCTTGAAGCAGATCCTAAGAAAAACAAACTTATCCTTTCTCAAAGACAAGCTGTTGCTGAACAAAGAGATCAAGTTGTTGACAACGTTCTTTCTTCACTTGCTGAAGACCAAGTTGTATCTGGTAATGTTGTTAGAATTACTGACTTCGGTGCTTTCGTTGACATCAATGGCATTGATGGTTTATTACCAATTTCTGAAATTTCTTGGCAAAGAATTAAACACCCATCTGACGTATTAACTCTAGGCGACACTATCGAAGTTAAAATCATTAAAATCGATAACGAACTTAAGAGAATTTCTCTTTCACTTAAGAGAATGGGTGAAAACCCTTGGCAACAAATCGAAGGCCAATTCGAAGAAGGTCAAGTTGTTAAAGGTACAGTAAACAAAGTAACAACTTTCGGTGCTTTCATTAACATCTTCCCTGGAGTTGAAGCTTTACTTCCTGTTGCTGAAATGTCTGATGAAAATGTTAACCCATTCAACTTATTCAAAGTTGGTGATGAAGTTGATGTTTTAATCAAAAAATTCACTCCAAAAGAACACAGAATCGCTTTATCAATTAAAGATATTAAAGCGTAGTTAATAATTAATTAACAAAACAAAAAGCGAGGGTGCGTTAAATTAACACACCCTCGCTTTAATTTAAAACATAGTTCCACAATAGCAAAAAAAAATATTTATGGTTTTTAGATAGGTTAAGAGGTAACCATGAATATATATTTCAACCCAACGTTCAATAATAATCAACCAAATTTTTATTCAAGAAATCGTATAATTACAAATACAGCATCTAAAATAAGAACAACTAGTAAAAACAATTCTCAGCGGATTCAAAAAGTTAAAGCACTTATTGAACAAGGATTATCGCTGAAAAAAATTGCAAAAATACTAAATATTAGCGAGGATATTACATATAAAATATCAAAAACATCAAATGCACTTAAAGAACACAAATTAAAACGTAATAATGATATCTATACTAGCTTCATTGACGGAGAAACTATTAAATCAATTTCTGAACGTATAGGGCTCAGCGTCGCGACAGTCAAAGGCATCTTGCAAAAATTTAAAGCTAAGACTACCGTTGCAGAAAATACTAATGACAAAATATTAGAAATGCTAACCGATGGTTTCAACAGAAAAGAAATTTGTGAAACATTAAACGTTGGTTTGTCCAAAGTAAAAAAGATAGCATCAAAGAATCAAGTTTATAAAACAAAAATTCAAGAGCGTGAAAAACTAATATTAGATATGATTATGCAAGGTTTCACAAGAAAACAAATAGCAGAAGAATTGGGTATAAACATGGCCATTATAATTAAAGCTTGCGAAAAGAATAATGGATATAGGTTATACAAAGCTCATAGAGACGCTCAAATTATAAAAATGGTTAAAGCAAAAATTCCTCTTGAGAATATTTCAAAAGATTGGAATGTTTCAATAGCCACAATTCAAAGAGTTTTAAAGAAACAAAAAAGCGGGGTTTAAATCCCGCTTCTTGTTTATAAAGTCTTTGCTCCAACAGCTTTATAGTAGCTTATGTAGTCCACCATACAATCAAACTCACTTGAATAAACCATCTTATTTACATTAAGCAAGTTTTCTTCTTTTTGGTTTAAATCTAACTTAGCAATTACACCTTCTGCGTACTTTAGTTTTGTCAATTCAAAATCTTTCTGTTCCAATGCCTGCACTTCTTTTTGCTTCGCAAGCTTCTCCTTATCCATATTTATTGAAACCAAAGTGTCATTAACTTCTTGCATTGATGTCAGATTAACTTTTTCATAATTTTTTAAGCTCTTTTCATACGCAATTTTTTTAGATTTCAAGTTAGCCTTAATTCTTCCACCAGCAAATATTGGATGTAAAAGTCCACCACCTAGCCCCCAGATTGCATTAGAAGCAGTAAATAAACTACCAATATTTTGTGCATTAAAGAACATCAAACCGCCAAGATTTATTGCTGGCAAACATTCTTTTCTTGCAATCTTAACATCTATACCAGCTTTTTCTAACATTTTTTCCGCTTTTAAATAGTCGGGCCTTTGCATGATTACTTCAGATGCAACCGTTACTGGAATTTCTCCCGCAAAACTAAGCTTTTTATAGTCAATCCTTGCATATTCCTCAATATTATTTGGACTATCACCAGTTAAAACTGCTAACTGATGCAACAGCTTTGAACGATTTTTCTTCATTTCAGTTAAATTTGTAACCCCAATAACGTATGATTGATTAGCCTTAACCAAGTCTGATGTTGAAACTAAACCCTCTCTATTTGAAATTTCCATCATTTCAAAAATTTCTTTTCTTAATTTTACAATATCTTCTTGCAAATCAATCTGCGCATCTAGCTTAACAACATTTATGTAAGTACTTCCTACAGCAGATGCTATCGAAATATATGCTGCTCTTTCATCAAGAATAGATGATTCCCATAGCTTACGGACAGAATTGGTTTTATTACTATTCTTTCCATATATATCCAATTCCCAACTTGCCAAAATTGGAAATGCATAAGAATCAGAAGGACCAGTACCCAAATCAGAATATCCTGGTAAAAATCCTGCAGTTACTTGTGGCATCTGAGCTGAACGTTGAGACACAACATTCTGATAAAATTCATCTATTGTTAATGATGCCATTTTTAAATCTTTATTGTTTTCAATAGCTTTAATGATATATGTATTCAAAATATCATCATTAAAACTCTGCCACCAAGCAAGATTTATGTATTCATATTTATTTTGAATAGGGCTAACTTTTTCAGTTTTTATTTGTTTATATTCTTTTTTTGTATTTTCTATCGCCATTACAGGAACAGTATAAGACATCACAAGCGATGCTATTATGGCTAATGTTATAAATCTCTTCATAATAAATTCTTCTCCAAGTACTTGATTTTTTATATCAACAATGTTAGCATAGATATGTTGCAAATGCAACATGTTGTTTCAGCAACATACTTTATTTAAAGTATTGACAAGCGGGGAAGTAATGATTTCAGAAACAAAGCATTTTACAGATACGATTTTTTATCAAGTAGAATTAACTGCCAGATATACAAAAATGCTTGGAACACAGCTTTTTGGGAAGCTTGGCGTCGGACTTACACCAGAAGAGTTTGCTGCTCTAGATACAATATCTGCACATTCTGAATTATGCCAAAGAGATATCGCAAAACTTATCTTAAAAGATAGAGCTAATACAGGTAAATTACTAGACTCACTGGAAAGTAAAGGCTTTATTGAAAGAGAGCTTAAGTCAAAAAACAACCGTCCAGTAAAAATAGTTAAAATAACCGATAAAGGCACAAAAGTTTATAAAGATACTTACGAAAAATTACTCCCTCATCACCAAGTAGTCAAAGAAAGAATCGCAAATACCGATTTAGAAAAGCTTGGAGAATCATTAAGAGAATTAAGAGAGATTTTAGAAGATACAATAGACATAGACATATAAAGGATTTTAAAATGAATGAAGAAAAAGTATTAAACGAAAATAATAAATTACACACAAAACGATACTGGGTAATTTTAGGTGGAATTATAGGTATATTGTTGTTATGCTTTTTTATTTTTGATGCAATGAAATACCAATCTACCGACGATGCATATGTTGAAACAACAACGGTCTCTGTTTCACCAAAAGTTTCTGGTCAAATTGTAAAAGTATTAGTAGAAGATAACCAAGAAGTAAAAGCTGGAGATGTGGTAGCTGTAATTGATAAAATCGATTATCAAGTAAAACTTGAACAAGCTACAGCAGCTTATCAAAGAGCATTATTAAATCAACAAAACGCACACGCAAACCTAAACGCAGCTAATTCAGAAATTGAATTAGCACAAAAAGATGTGGAAAGATATCAAAATCTTTACAAGGCAGGTGCTGTATCTAAGCAGACTTTAGATAAAGCTATAACACATCTTGAAGCTGTTACTGCAAGACAAACTTCTGCAGAACAAGCAATTTTTTCAAAAGACCCTTCAAGAGCTGCAAAAGTTGCAGACGCAGATTTGAATGTTCTTAAAGCTCAAAAACGTGCAGCTGAATTAGCATTAGAATATACAGATATCATCGCTCCTATTGATGGTACAGTATCTAACAAAAAAGTTGAAGTTGGCATGATGGTACAACCAGGCTCACCGCTTTTTGTAATTGTCCCAAATGATGTTTGGGTTGTTGCTAACTTCAAAGAAACTCAGCTTGAACATATGAAAAAAGGACAGTCTGTAGATATCAAAATAGATACTTATGGCAATAAAGTTTTCAAAGGACAAGTTGATTCCATTCAAAGAAGCTCTGGAGCTAAAGCAAGTTTGTTCCCTCCGGAAAACGCTGTCGGTTCTTTCGTAAAAATAGTACAAAGAATTCCTGTTAAAATTGTTTTCACTGAAAAAGTAGATACTGAAAAATACTCAATAATTCCAGGAATGTCTGTTGTTCCAAAAGTAAAAGTTAAATAATTGTATGAAAATATAATTCCATATCATTGGCGAATTTATAGAAATAAATTCGCCTTTATTTTTCACAATATTTTAATAAGCTTTTATCAAAAACACTTTAATATCATTATCAAGCCGCTCAATACGCTTTAAATAACGATAATCAATTAAGCTTGTAAGAATAAGAGCTATTGCGGGTTTTTTACCAGTCATTTTTGAGTAATAAAGTGATTGTCCAACAGCTTCTGCCCATTTTTTTGCGAAATCAAATTCAATAGCGTAATCTTTTGCAAGGCAATCAACTCTTGTCATATCCCAAAGAATAGCTTCTTTTCTCCCAAAATCTGATGTACACCACTGATTTACATAATAAGCTTCAGATTGTTCTGGCATCATTGTCTGTTCTTCATACCATTTTTGAGGAACATAATTCAAACCAAGATAATAAACACCGCTTGCCATCATTAAAAATGTAATAATGAAACTTATTATCTTTTTATTTGGATTTATCTTTTTCTTTCTTCCCATAATTAGCCCCCTCCCTTGCCCTCCCCCCTTGGAGAGGGAACAAATTATTTTACTACTTCTAATGTTTTATAATCATTCAAGTATGGTAAATGTTCTTCTGTTATTAATTCACCTGGTAGTAAAATTGAAATTCCTGGAGGGCATTCTGCTACTAATTCAGCAGAAATTCTGCCAATTGCATCTTCTTTTGCGATAACTTCTTTATCAGCATAATAAGCATCTCTTAAGCTCATTTTGATAATAGGGTCCAGCATCGGCATATGTTTACGTTTTTCAAGATAGTAAATATCTTTATAGTCGCTTTTTGCAATTTTTTCCAAGCAATCTGCAAGATATACAAAATCAGAACGTTTATTGCCTAAATTACACAGTAAAAGGACTCCAATATCAGAAGCTGATTCAACTTCAATATTAAAATCGATTTCAAGAATTGATTCTAGACGTTTTCCAGAGAGCCCATCCATTTTAATGAATACTTTTGTAACGTCAGTTTTGTATCCAAAATCAGCTTTTAGCTGATGTAATCTTTCGATTTTATCTAATCTTTTTCTTAAATATTTTGCGTTTTCAATAGTTCTTTCAAGCATTGCTTGCCCAGATTTTGATTGAAGTGTTGCTCTAGCAGCATCTAAACTAGCTAAAAGCATTAATGACGGGCTTGTTGTATGAAGCATTTTCAAAGCTTTTTCAACAGCATCTGCATTTATTAAAGAATCTTTAGCAATATGTAGCATTGAGCTCTGAGACATACTTCCACCAGTTTTATGCAGTGAGTGTAAAACAGCATCAGCACCAAGCTTCAAAGCTGTTTCTGGAAGATGCTTATTAAAATTCCATAAACATCCATGAGCCTCGTCAACAACAAGAGGAACATTATATTTTTTACAAACTTTGCTTATTGATTTTATATCAGAAACAACACCCTCATAAGTTGGGTTAGTAATCCAAACAAGTCCTACATTATCGTTTTCTTGGAGTTGTTTCTCTATTGTCTGAGCATCAATATTTCCCCAAATCGACCAGTCTTCAATTCTATTAGGACAAATCCAAATAGGCTCAGCGCCAGAAATCATTAAACCTGTTAAAGCTGAACGGTGGCAGTTGCGGTTAATAATAACTTTTTGACCAGCTTTCGTGCAAGCCATTCCAATTGCCATATTACCAGCAGTTGAACCATTAAGTAAAAAGAATGTTTTTTCTGCCCCAAAAGCTTCTGCCGCTAGTTTTTGAGCTTCACCAATAGGCCCTGTTGCAGGGTGTAAAGTCCCTAAATTGTCAAATTCATCTGTTGTATCAACATTTAAAGCTTTTTCTCCAATTAATTTTTTGAAATCAGAAAAAACGGCTCTTCCTTTTGTATGTCCGGGAATATGAAATTGATATGTCGGATGTTCAACAGCATTCTTCAAAGCTTCTACAATTGGAGCCTTAACCTTTACTACTTCATGTATTCTTAATTCTTTGTTGGTTTTTGTTCCGATTCTTGCCAATTATTCATTCCCTTTTATAAAACTAGCTAATGTATATAATACACTAAAATATTTTTTTTTGCTATTTAAAAAACTAGCAAATTTTATTTTTTTATGTTTTAGCATGGTCAAAGGAGTTACATAAATGAAAACAAAGATAATCGGAAGTGTTGACATATTAACCAATAAATTTACAAAATTTGGCCGAGAAAGAAATAATTTAATACATGAACTTGAAGAAATAGGTTACAGGCAATTTAGAGAACGAGTCCTCAAAGATAAGTCAAGAGTGTTACTTGCTTATAAACCTGGAAAAGACCTGGCAGGATGTGCTTTCCGCTTATACCCAGACTTAGCAATGGAGCAAAAAACATATTCAAAAAAACATTTTTTATTACCTAACAACCCAACAGAAATCTCAATATCAAAAATTTTTGCAAATAATAAAGGTGAAGCAACTAAAGAAATACATAAAAAAATCAGAACCGATAATAAAGGACTATTATTAAACTACGAATACACTATGGACGATTTAGAGAACTCAATACTAATTAAGAAAAAATTCTCTATTGATGGGTTCAGAGAATTTGTCTTAGGCTTAAAAAATTTCAATGAATTCTATACTAAAGAAATAGGAAATAATAGAAAGTATTCTTTCTATAGGCATACTGATGGAACTAAGACTTATATTAAAAATATAAACGGTGAAGAATATATTTTCCGTTCAAAATAAAATACAAATAAACTACGGGGATAATATATAGGACGAAATTGAAATTTATCGATTTCGTCCGTTTTGTAAAAAATAGGCTTTACTTTTTTGTCAATAAGTTCTATAATCCATGTACAAGAGAGGGTAAATATTTTTGGTTTAGTCCCCACCCCACAACTATCCGTTTAATCTTACAAGGAGTAGAAGTAATGAAGATTTTATTTGCAGCAGCAGAAGTAGCACCTTTTTCAAAAGCCGGTGGTTTATCTGATGTCGTTGGTAGCCTGCCAAAATCATTAGAACAAGATGCAGAGATAGCTATTTTTACCCCTCTACATGGTTGTATAGATAAAGCAAAATTGGGAATAAAAGAACTAGAAAATTCTGAAATGTGGATAACTTTTGGCTCATCTCCACATAAGTTTAAACTTCATATGACAAAGCTACCTGAAACAAATATAAATGTATTTTTCATAGAAAATGATTGGTATTTTTCTTGCTTTCAAGAAATTTATCCAAAATGGCTTGATACAAGATACGAACACGAAAGATACGTTGCTTTTTCACTTGCAACATTAGAGTATGCAAAACAACTTAATTTTAAAGCCGATATTATACATTCAAATGATTGGCATACAGCAATGATTCCTCTTTATATCAAAGCAAATTACAAATTTGATGAGTTTTGGAAAGATACTAAAAATGTATTTGAAATTCACAATCTTGCATATCAAGGAATTTGGTTTGAAGACATTCTAGATTTCGCAAACATGCGTAAAGATATTGTTTATAACGAGTGGGGATGCGAACACTACGGGCGTGTAAACTGGATGAAAGGTGCAATAAACTACTCTGACAAAGTTTTAGTTGTCTCACCAAAATATGCAGAAGAAATACTTGGAGATGAATTCGGTGAAGGTATGGACTATACTCTTCGAGGTCATACTCACAAAATACACGGGATTCTGAATGGTATAGACTATAACGTATTTAACCCTAAAACAGATAAAAATTTGGTCAAAAATTATGATATAAAATCATTAAAAAATAAAGAAGAAAACAAAAAAGCTATACTAAAAGAATTCGGACTAACTTATAAAAAAGATCGTCCTCTAATAGCACTAATTTCGAGACTTGTTGAACAAAAAGGTATTGACCTGATTAGACAAGTTGAAAATGATTTAATAAATATGGATGCTGATTTTATTTTCTTAGGCTCAGGAGATAATTCATATGAAAACATGTTTATTTGGCTATCAAATAACACTCCAAACATAAGAACTTATGTTGGTTACAGGGGAGACCTAGCAAACCTTATATATGCCGGATCAGATTTCTTCCTTATGCCATCCAAGTTTGAGCCTTGCGGGCTCTCACAGCTTATAGCTATGCGTTACGGTTCATTACCAATAGTGAGAGTCACTGGCGGTTTAGATAATACCGTTGTAGGGTATCCTTTAGACAATTCAACAGGGTTTAAATTCTGGGGCTATAATGGCTGGGCTATGAAAGGTGCAATACAATGTGCCTTAGACGTATACAAAGACAAATACACGCTTAATGCTATGCGAGAATCTGCAATGAAAGCAGATTTCAGCTGGGCTGAAAGTTCTAAAAAATATCTAGATCTTTATAAATCATTAATTAGTTAATTCTTACATTCAATAAAAAAACAGGATTGAGCTTATATAAAACTCAACCCTGTTTAATATTTTTTATAAAACCTTTTTAAAAGTTTTACACTTCATCAAGTGCTGCAACACCTGGAAGAACTTTTCCTTCGATAAATTCAAGAGATGCTCCACCACCAGTTGAAACGTGAGTGAAATCTTCAGCTTTGCAGAATTTCTTAGCCGCAGAAACTGAATCACCACCACCGATAACTGAAACAGCACCATTTTTAGTAGCTTCAACAATTGCAGCAAGAACAGCTTTTGTACCTTCTGCAAAAGCTGGATTTTCAAATGCACCAACAGGTCCGTTCATCAAGATTGTTTTAGAAGACTTAAGAACTTCTGCAAAAGCTTTTCTTGATTCAAGACCAGCATCAACGCCTTCGAAACCATCTGGAATTTCGTTAATAGCAACGAATTTATTTGTTCCGTTACCTGAGAAATCGTCAGTAACTAAAACGTCTGTAGCCATAACTAGCTTAACACCTTTAGCAGCAGCTTTTGCTTCAATAGCTTTTGCAACTTCGATTTGGTCATCTTCACAAATTGAGTTACCGATTTTACCTCCGTTAGCTTTAACGAAAGTATAAGCCATACCACCACCGATGATTAAATTATCAACTTTATCAATTAAATTTTCTAAAACACCGATTTTAGAAGAAACTTTTGCACCACCTACAACAGCTGTGAATGGTCTTACAGGATTATCAAGAGCTTGTGATAAACATCTTAATTCTTTTTCCATTAATAGACCAGAAACAGCAGGTTTAACAAGCTTAGCTAATTTAGCTGTTGAAGTGTGATTTCTGTGAGCTGCACCAAAAGCATCATTAACATAAAAATCACCAAGTTTTGCTAATTCTTCAGCAAAAGTCATGTCATCATCTTTTGCTTCTTCAGCTTTATAGTAACGAATATTTTCTAATAAAGCGATTTGACCATCTTGAAGTTTTTCAACATAAGCTGGAGCTTCTTCAACTGATGGAATAAATACGATTTCTTCGCCAAAAACTTTTGACATATATTTTGCAACTGGAGCAAGTGTGAATTCTGGGTTCTTTTCTCCTTTTGGTCTACCCAAGTGAGCCATAAGAATAACTTTAGCCCCTTTTGCTTTTAATTCGTTAACTGTAGGAACGATAGCTTGAATACGAGTATCGTCTGTAACATTTTTGTTTTCATCAAGAGGAACATTTACATCAACTCTAACAAGAGCTCTTTTACCTCTAATTTCGCCTAAATCTTTGATTGATTTTTTCATTAGTCTCTTCCTTTCTTTTTAAAAAGCATGAATATTATACCAAAAAAGAAAGTCATGAGATACAATATTTTAAATTAAGCTTGTTGTTCTTTATTCTTCTGTAGTTCTTGTGGATTCTTTCTATTACTAGCAACCATACCAAATGTACCTTTTGAAGAGATGGTGTTATTTTCTTCAGCTGTTTTAATTGCTGTTATATCCGCTTCTTTCGGAGGAGCTACATCGTTCGGCATTTTGATTTCTAAATCTTCAACACCACCCATAAGTCCGTCATAATTATCAATTTCGACTTCGTACATCTCATTAGTAACTACATTAATATCTTGAGCTGTTTCTCTCATTTTAATTTCGTTACCAATTTCGCTTGCCCATTTAAATTGTTCTGTTGCTCCATAAGTAGACATAGCTACCCCGGCAAGTCCCATTACACCAAATGCATACGCCCAAGCAGTTGCGCCAAAAGCCCAAGAGCCTGATGCTGCAAGGGCAAATGCTTGTGCCGCAGACCAACCTCCTGATGCAACATTCAAGGTTTGAGCTCCACCCTCTACATAGCACATTATTTGGGCAGCCTTATCAAAGCCGGCCGCATATCCGGTTAGCCCGTCAACCTCTGCGACTGTTTGTGCAGCATAATCATATCCATCTTGGTATGTTTCCATATCAGAATGTACTTCACCAACGACATCCGTTGCCTCTTCTTGAGTTTTAACAATCAATTGTCCTGTCTCTTGCAAATAGCCAACTAAAGATTTATAAGTAGATTTTTCCACCTCATTTAAACCTTGACCTGAGTCTATTTTAGCTTTTAAAGAGAGATATGTTTGCATATATAAATCATATTCTGTTTTTTGCTCTTCAATTTCAACATTAGCTTCTTCATTAAGCATGTATGCTTCATCGGATAGCGCAGCAAGCTCATCTGCCATATAGCTCATTTCTTCTTGAGTTTCACCCAGTGCTCCCTGAGCATTCATCATTTCATTTTGTAAACTATCACAAGCTTGCTTTTCTTCTTTATTCGCACGTTTTGCCATATATGCAGTACCAGTCGCTAAGGCCATTGTACAGCCAATAATACAGCCTAAAGACTTCCCAACGTTTTTCGTTGCTTGTTCTAAAACTTTTTCTCCACCTTCTTTAGCAAGTTCCTTCGCTGCAGTTCCTGCCATATTTCCTGAAGCACCTTTCACAGCTTCCTTACTCGCCTCTGTCAAGGCTTTTTTAGTAACTTCCTTACCCGCTTTCTTAGCAGCTTCTTTTGCTGCTTCTTTTGCGGCTTCCTGAATTATTGCCTGAGATAAAGCTTTTCCAATAACCCCTTTACCAAGTGTTTCAGCAATTTTTTCAGAGGCAACTTTAGCCGTTTCTGCTGCAATACTAGCTGTAATACTAGCTGCAATTTCTTCTGCAGTTAAAGTTATCCCTTTTTTAACAGCTTGCTTAGCAGCTTCTTCTGCAGCAGCAGCTGCAGCTTGCTTCGCAGCTGCTATTGCTACTTGTTTCGCAACTTCTTCTCCTACTTTTCCAGCTACAGCAGCCCCAATTGCTCCTGTCGCAGCACCAATAACTCCGGAAGCTCCATGACCTGAGACAGCTGTCGCATCATCCGCTAGTTCTTTTTCGTAGCCAGTTGTATCTTGTCCGGAATCATATCCTTTCTCATAATATTCATCGTAATCATCGTCATCAAAATCATATTCATTTACATCATCGGAAATACTGTTTTGCCAAGAAGATATTCTATCTTGCCAATACGATACGATTTTACCCATTTCTTGAGGAGTAGTACCCAAAGTATTACCATAACAATGGTAATCCAGATAGGCTCTTCGGCATAATGCTTCTGATGTGATAGTAACTGCCACTTTTACTCCTTTTGTTTTATCCCTTTATTGTATATAACGGCATATTTTTCTAAAACTTTAATATTTTTCACGATAAAACCACACCATCACGGAAATACACACACTGCAAGGGTTTTTGGGTTTACAAAACTTAACATGCCGCAGTTTCACTACGTCGTAACGGCATTAATGTCAAGTTCTGCTCTCCGTTTGCATCTGCCTACACAAAATCCACAAAAAAACCTCCCGAAACGGGAGGAAATTTTGAGCGATGAGGATTCAATATCATAATAAAATCAAATCCTCGATATTACATTAAACTTTGTGGGAAGTATAAGGCTAGATAAATCTGTTAATATGCTTAACACTTAACTCGCCAATAATATTCAACTAGATAACTTATCGCATCAAAGGGGTGTTCCAAAAACTTCGCATCACGACTTGATTTTATCTGCGTATGGCTTGGAACATCCACAATGCTGGTACCCTCCTTAAAAGAAAGATTATAAATATTATACAGAATCCATTTACATCTACGAGGGTCAACAAACAGATGTCTTTCTCCTTTTGAATTTTTTACACGAGCATTAAATGCTGAAATCCTATTCAATATAGGTGGATTATAATCTCTCAAGCGGAATTTAATATCATTATAACCGTGCTCTAGTAATGCATTTTTTATTATCGCATAATTGGTATACTCACTCTGTGTGCTTCTATTATCACCCGACGCATCTCCATTAATTATAATTTCCGACTTATGCTTAGGATAACGCCTCAAAAATTCTTCAACACATTGTTGCGTTGTAGTTTTTTCAATAACAATTTCATCAAAAAAATAAACATCATTGTCATCTTTGTGTGCTAATGCCCAACACATAGGATCAACGTTAAAATCACAGGTAAGATGCAATGGCAAGTTTGGATTATATTTCAAGTTTAATTTATTAGCATCGTTAAAACCTTTAACAACAAGTCCAGAAGAATAATCTCCAAATTCACCTAAAACATTGATTTTATAATATTCTTCGTCGAAGCTTTCTTTCATTGATTGTATGAAATGTGGCGGTAAATAAATATTGTTTGTCGTTGGAGCTATCACTAGCCTATAGTTTTCTTTTGAATGTTCTACAAATCTTCGCCAAATCCAGCCTTTATCAGGTTGAGGGTTTGTATGACCAAATAGTCTATAGCGAAAATCAACCCAATTTTTCCCTCTATAAGTATTTCTTAAACGTCCCAGTAGCTGTTTGAAAGAAGAATCAGTTATCTGTGATGCTTCTTCAATTTCTGCCCAATGTAAATTTAATGACTTAAATTTTTCAGGGTCTTCTAGTGCTGAGAAAAGAATCTCAGAACCATTTGAAAATTGTATTATTTTATCAACTTTATTATAAGTATAATCTTTTTCTTCAATAAAACCCAAAGCTTCTAGATGATCTAAGTAGCTAACTAGAGTAGTTTTGCGAACAAGCTCATATTCCTTAGCTCCGACTAAACCTCGACACCCTGGATACTTTTTTGCCAATAGAATTCCTAATAGCGAGCCGCACCAAGTCTTACCACTACCATACCCACCTTGATACAAGGCAACATCTAGAGAATTTGAATGAGGGATTTCAATAAATTCTCGTTGTTTGTCAAGTAACTTATATTTAACCATTAAATCACCTCCAATCACAAAATCTCTGATAAAAATCAACTGAATGCTTCATACAAAAACGTTTGAAAGGATATACATCTGAAGCTTCCAATAAGGCATTGAAAACTTGTGATGAAAATTTACGGTCATTATCTATATAACCGTGATTTTCGCACAACACATCATGAATCAAAGCTGCTATAAGAAACTTATTATCAGTATTTGCCCCTATTACACGCCAAAAAAAACGGGGCACTGATGCCCCGTCATAACAATATCCTTTTGGAATCTCAAATTTATATTCTTTTTTTGTTTTATTATCTATTAATTTAACTTTCAATAATTTTTTATTAATAAAAGGATATTTTTTTATAGATTTCTTCACTTTTTCGGAGGTTGAAGGAGTGATATACCGAATCCCAACTCGTGGATAATCCTCAAAAAAAACACTTACATACTTATTTGAATACCACTCAAGCATTCTATTCACCTCCAACTGTTGGTTTTTCAAAACTCTTATTCTCAAATAAATAATCTAATTGCTCTTTTGAATACCCCAAAGAAGATCCTATTGTTGTAATTAAAGGATTACCCCTATAATATTCATTTGCATATTCAAACTCTATTAAAGCTTCTTCATCAGTAATTCCTGACTTTATCTGTTGAGGAGTTATACCACAATCCTTGTACAAGGCAAGAAAGACTTCCCTTTTAGTTAACTTTAATTTAGCAATCCTTTCTTCTTCTTGTTGAGCTTGTTTTTCTTCCCAAGCTTCATTTTTTAACACATACTCTTCACCGTCTAAAACATATTCTTTTTCTGTTTCTTCAATCCGATCAAGATTATACAAAACCTTATCTATTGGGCTTTTCGTATATGATACAATTCTATTTTTTTGATAACCTAAATACATCATTATTCTGCTCCCTCATCGTAGTAAAATCTAAACATATCATTTGCTTGTCCCGTCTTTAAATCACTATAAATACAAGATATAGACTCATTTTTTTGTACTGGAATAAATATACTAAACTCTTCACTAGCCTCTCCACTAAATAAAGATTTAAACTTGCCAGAAAGAGATGCGTAAGAATTAGCTCCATTACATACTCGGCACAAGGCCACCCAACCATTTGCTGGTAAAGTATAAGTTGACCCACTTGCAAGTAAAGTTAAATTTAAATATCTATCAGACGGTTTACCATAAAAAGTAAGCAAATTTTTTCCAACCATAGAAATATTAGAGATATCAGTATCAATTCTAGACTCAATCCCTTGATTCACTTGCTCAAGTATCTCCATACCTTGTTTTATAACATTGGTAACACCTTCATAGTTTGTTGTATTACCCACACAAATATAAAGATATTTTGTATCATCTAGCTTTAATACATTTGAAGTGTCTGCAACAATACCCGACATTTCTGGATTACTAGTAATACCTGTTGCCCATTTTGTCGCATTTAATGAAATATCTCCACCAGAAGAAAGGTTTGTTCCAACAAGTTGCGGAGTTGTAGCAGTATAAGTACTAAGAGTCAAGCCCACATTCGTTGAACTTGTTGTTTGGTTGGCATAACGAACATCTGAACCATTAGTTGTGATACCTAAAGCATTACCATTACCAGCTACTGGGGTTTCATTATTCACCCCATTTATAGCAAAGTATTTATTTCGAGGCAAGAATATACGCTCATTTGCTGTATCAACTCCATAGAACCAAGCTGAGCCCATAGTATCATAGAAAGTATCAACAGCATCCTTGTCGTTAATATCGTAATATTGATGACCATTTGAAGCTTCTTTAATTGTAATAGTAGAAGTTCCCAGTGTTATTTGAGTTGCCGTAGCAGCATTAAATTCGTCCAAACATTTATTATAAAAATCAGGATAACCATATCTTGTACCAGCAATAGCCTCTTTATAAACATAAGAACCCTGCAAAGCCCAACCCTGTGATTCTTCATAATTCAATATATAATCGTATAACTTTATATCAAATAAATTATGGGTGTTCTTAGTTTCCCAATACAATTTTTCCCCATCTGTACAAAGTACTTTTTTAGAATTTCCGTATTGTTCTGGTATAACTGCATCAAAAGTTGTATATTCTAAATCGTTTGCCAATTCACTAACTTTTACAGGGATTTCTGATTTTAAAGCATAATCACCAGAATCTTGTTTTTCGGAAATCTTTTCCTCCAATGAATTTTTAATCGATTCAATATATGTAATAGTTACATCTGAGTTTTGTTCAGCATAATACTGTGCATTATCTCTATGTTCTTTTGCCTCATTTTTATATTTTTCAGCCAATTCTGCAAAGTATTGAGCTTTATTATTTGTTGCAGAAATTATTTGTTTTGTGTTATTCAAAGATATTTTTAATTCTCCCCCAGAAGTTCCTGTATATATTTTTGCAGAATTATTTTGATTATTCACTGTAACCACCTTTAACCTTTCTAGGATATACAATAATACGATTAACATCCCCATAAGTGCTATCCGCTATAAACAATGTATCTTCATTTGTTGTACCAACCTCACAGACTTTTATGCCATAATAATATATTTTGTAAGGTTTATTTTGAGGAACAACTAATAGATCAGTATATTCTGGTGTCAAAATAAATGTAACTGTATCAGAACCACTAACAGAAACTTGCAATTCTTCTCCTAAAATATTCCTTTTTTCATCCTGTATTGCAAAGTAAACTGTATAAGCTTTATTCTCATCAAGCCCAGATATTACTAGTTCTCCACCATCACCTTGATATAAAGTAATTGTTCCATCTATATCTATAGTTATCATTTTAAAGTCCTTTCTTCTTATATTTAAAAGTTTTCAATATTTATTTCCATAACAGGGATAAAGAATGCATAAGCAATGTCAAGTGTTGTTGTTAATACATCCCCCTCTTTAACTGGTAAAGATATTAAATTCTGCGAGTTAACTACAATTTCAGTAGAATTTACCTTAATAATACCGCTTGATGATGCTCTTGGTATAATAAGCAGATAACCGTTTGCAGAAACCGAATAAGAATTATTTATTGAGATTGAACGGCAACTATTCCAGCAAGGTAACATCGTTGTTTGTTGCAACAGAATTTTCGTTTTATTTTTATATTCTTCTACTTTTGCGCTAATTCCTGCATTATTATCATTAATTAATTCTGACATATCACTTAATCTTAAATTGATAGTCGCAATATTAGAAAGTATTGAAGAAATACTTGTCATAATATTATTTGAAGTATCCTCTATTTTACCGTCCAAATAAGAAAAATTTTTATTCATAGTTTCAGAACTCGCAAGAGATCCATATTCTATATTAATAAGCGTCATTATTTGTATCCTCCTTCAATTATTACGTCATATATCTTGTCAATCTTTGCTTGCATAATATTCAGTTGAGCTTTCAAATCATTATATTGTTCTTTTGTAGAATAATTTTGAGCTATATCGCCCAAAATTTCTCGATGCTTAACCTCTAATTTCTCTGGCGTAACAAAGAGGTTATATTGAAAAATTAGGGCTATGCAAACAAGTCCAATAGGTAAATATCTATAAATGTATTTTTCCATTTTTCCTCCTAAACGCCAGCAGATTGTAATGCTAATTGCATTGCTAATTGAAGCATCTGAGACGAATCGATACCAGATGATGTTTTATTTTGAGTATTTGTAGCATTACCTTGACTAGTTACAAGAGACTGATTTTGAGTGTCAGATAAAACATTATAACCATTCATATACCAAAGAAGCAGATTTGTTAGCATTTTTGCAGTATCAGATTGAGAATTAGCAAGTAAATTATTAGCATATTCTGCTATTTGTGATGCATTAGTTTGGGCTAAATTATTATACATATTTGTTGCCTGAGAAGAACGAACCATATTACGATTAGAAAGAGGATTTATTATATTATTTTCTAAATTTTGGCTTGTTTGAGCGTTAAGATTGTTCATAAAGCTATTCATTTTAGATTGATTTGTTACAGAATTAAGCGTTGGATTCAAATATTCATCTAATAACTTTTCTGTATTAGCATTTACAAAATTATTTATTGTGTCATATGCTGTACCAGGATTAAATGCACTTACAGTACCTTTATTTGTGGTTTGACTAGTTACATAAGGATTCGTTGTTGTTGTATTGCCATAAACAGTTTTATTTGTTGTTTTTTCAGATTTTTTACCCATAATTATCCTTTCCAAAGTTTAAATTTCTTTCTAAGATTTCACTTTTATTTTTCCAAATTCTATATTATTAATACAAAAATTTTGATCTTTTTCTTGCGTAAAAAACGACATTTGCAACGTCTTAAAATAGGTTGCAGGTAATTTCTTAATAACATTAAGCTTTTCTACAGGGAAAAAGTTTAGATCCCAGACTCCTTTATCAAAACGTAAAACATTTTTTAAGGTTCTAGAGATAATACGCCTTACCTTTGTTGTCATCGCATTATAATCTTTTGTATACTCAATATAAAAATCATTATTATAATCCATATCCAACGTAATTTTAGGCGGATATGTAAAAATTTTCATAGAATATTCAACACCTAAATTCAGAGGTGTGCATTTATAAAACGATTCTATAAATTTTCCATCAAACTCTTGAGAACAATATTCCTCATAGATTTTTTCCCCTGCAGAATAAAGCTTAGAGCCTATGGTTCTAAAGCAATTTATTTTTTGAGATTTTCTCTTCACCCAAGCTTTTCTTATATAGTCATAAATCATTATTATAGAATTTTCAGCATCCAAATTTGGTAATAGAAACCAAACCTCATTTCTATCTGCTGTTACTACAGAAAGAGCTCGAATGTTTTCAACACAAGAACTAGGAATTGAAAACAATTCTTCTTGAATATCTAACGCTATATTTTCACCTAAAGTTTTATCACCATTTACTACTTGTAAAAAAGAAAAAACACCTTTTTTAGTATCGTCATAAAAATATAACTGCGTTCCGTGAAAGACTAGTGCATCGTATCCAGCACAACCACCAGGAGAATCAAATGTTTTATAAAAGCTTTGGTCTGTTTCATCTTGAGCTATCATACAAGATGAATTATTATGAAAAACCGCTAACGAGCCTAAATAAGGATAAATAGCTGTTATTTTCTTAACAAATTCAATATAACCTGCTGAAGTTAAAATTGTTGAATCTGAAGTCGAAAAATCATAAATATTTTCCTGAACAGAATACCATAATATCTGATCACTAAACACCCAAAGCCGTCCCGCAAATATAACTAAACCCAGTCCTTTTACTTTACGACCATCCATATCGGTCAAATCCATCATAGTTACTTCTGAGAGTACCCCCGCATCATTCGTTTTCCCTAATTCTATTGAAAGTATTTCTTCAGAATTTGAAAAAACAAATAAATCAGACCAACCCTGAGTTACATCGGTCGCAGAAGATTTTCCAGTCTTGGAAAGACCACTTACTTTTTCGATAAGAGTCGACTCTTGGGGAGAAAATAAATAAATTCTTCCATCCGTACCAGTTTCCGTGTGAACAAAAAAATATGTTTTTGCTTTTTGCACACTTTCAAAAATATTTACAACAATTTCATCTTCCGGCAACAAATCACAAACAGAAACATTTCCACTAGTAGTTCTAATACCAACACCAGAATTTGTTCCTGTAGAAAACAGCTCAACATTCTGAATGTCTAAAGCAGTAATAACAGAACTACTAAAACGAGAATTGCTACGATTAATTCCAGAAAAATTGTTGCAAATTAACGATGTCTTTTGCATAATTTCCCTTTCTAAAATTAATTTATATGTAGATTTTTGGATTTTTTAATCTTAAATTTTACAAAACTTAACAAATCACCTCAAAAAAGGCAATTTTTTGTTGTTTATATACTTTATATATATGTAAGAGATAGTAATCGGAGCTTTAATTAATGTTATTCATCACTGATTCAATCAAAACTGAAGATTTAAAAGATATTAACAA
>SUTX01000004.1 GCA_015152465.1 Cyanobacteria bacterium SIG31
CAAGTTATGAGAGAATCTTTCTTTGCTGGGGCTAACAGATTCGGTAATAACTTTATTGCATAATAATTTTACTATCTTATATAACATCTTACTATCTTACATCTTACACAAAATTTTATCCCTCTTTGCGAGGGATTTTTTTTATGGTTAATACAGATTTTAAGTTGAAGATTTATTTAAAAGCTTTATAAAACGTTTCTTGTAAATATCATAGCAAAATATATGAAAACTATTTTTAGAAGAAACTTTAACAAGTATTGCATTGTCTATATCAGTACGCAAAATTCTTGATTTCTTCAATAAAGAAAGAATAAAATTTGAAGGGTGTCCAAAATAATTTTCACCTACCGAAATAATAGAATATTTTGGATTCAAATACTCTATAATTTCTTTATTTAAGCCACCTTTAGCCCCATGGTGAGGAACTTTTAAAATTGTTATATTTGAAGGGATTTCTGAAATAATATCACTTATTCCATTAATTCCAGCATCACCAGTAAATAACATTGAAAAATCTTTATACTTCATAAGAGTTATTATTGAGCGTTCATTGTCATTATCTACATTTTTACCAGTCAAATTAGTCAAAGTTAATTCGTCTTTACTATATATTATTTGTTTATTCTTCGCTAATACAAGCTCAATACCTAGATCTTTTGCTGTTTTATATAATAGCTGAGCAGACTTTGACTCGTGTGCTAAATCATTCAAATAAACTTTATCAACTTTTAAGTTCTTTATTACATCAACAGCTCCACCACAGTGATCATTATCAAAATGTGTCACAACTAAAGAATCGAGATGCTTTATTCCTTTTGCTTTCATATAATTCAAAATTATAACTTCAGCTTGAGATTTTCCGCCATTATAAGCTGCCTTTCCAGTATCAATCATTATGTATTCATTTTTTGGAGTTTTAATCAAGAAACTATCCGCATTCCCTACATCAAAAGTCATAATTTCCAGCTGTGAACTTCTAATAGGGATTAAAGACAATAACCAAATCCCAACAAATATAAGTAGTGAAACTAGAATCTTTTTAAGATATTTTTCTCTAACATCTTTATATAACAAACTAGTAATGCATAATAAAATACAATAATATAAAATGATTTGATATACACTTGGGTGAGTTGTTTGTATTGCAGAATTAGGCAAATGTCCCCAAAAGTCAGATATATTGACTAAAACCCTTAAAAACGGGTTAAGTATAAAATCAAAAAGCTTACAAACAAAATCTGCTATAGGCGTAATACCCGATATTAACGAACTTACAAAACCTCCAAAACTTATTACTGCTAGTAAAGGAGTACTCATAACATTTGCAAAGACCGAATATAAACTTATATTGCTAAAATAAAATATTTGAATAGGCAAAACCCAAAGCTGAGCAATAACAGGAATAATCACTGCCCCAGATAAATAGTCTAAAATTTTATTATTAAATTTAAGTATCGCTGGAGCCATAATTAAAATTCCAAAAGTTACAATAAACGACAATTGAAAGCCAACTTCATTAAGATACATCGGATTGTATAAAAGCATTAAAAGCCCAACGAAGGACAAAAGAGAGATACTATGTGCATCTCTATCAATAAGTTTCCCTATAAGAACAAACATAAGCATGCCAGTTGCTCTGAGTATAGAAGCACCTAGCCCTGTCATTAGAGTGTAAATCAAAACTGTTATCATACCTAAAATCACACTCAAACGATAATTAACTTTTAATCTTGACATAATCCAAAAGAAAAAGCCATAAATGAATGCGACATTCATACCAGAAGCCGCAAGTATATGTAACAATCCAGAATTAACAAAAGACTTCTTTATCTCTTTTGGTGGCGATACAGCATCATCACCAAAAACTATACCACCTAAAATTTCTAAATACGGAGAATCTATGTATTTAGAATGGGTTGAAATTATTTTCTCTCGATAATTATTTATTCCTTGTAAAATTTTTGCTTTTATAGGAACTGTTGCAGAAATTGGATTATATGTTTTGGCATAAAAAACCGTATAAGCATTATGATTTCTTAAATAATCTCCGTAGTTAAATTGTAATGGATTACCTGTCTTAAAAGGAACTGATAGTCTTCCGTTTAATACAGCCGAATCATAAACCTTTATATCTAAATCATTTTCTTCATGCGTATTAAAAGTCACAAGTACTTTTTCGTTTTTAAGTTTCTTTTCTATGGTACCAAACTTGATTCTATCAACATTAAAATAAAATTTCAGCTTGTCATCAGCTTTTCCCTGAGGTATGGACACAACCGTACCATATATTTCAGAGTTAACAGGTGCGATATTTAACAACTCGCTTGTTTCACGAAGCCTTACAGAAGTATTAGCAACTCCGATGTAAAAAACTATTACCCAAACCAGAATATATTTAATAGGAAACAAATTTTTAGATAAAGAAAACAACGCCAATCCTGTAATAATCAACGACATTACAAGAAGATTATTCGAGAATGTTGCACCTAAAGCTAGGGCATAAATCCCCGCAGTAATAAGCATTAGTATATTTTTATTTTGACCTACTTTTGCACAAAAACTATTTAGCATCTGTCTCTGATATTATTGCTATTTTTTCTATTCCTTGAGCTTCAAGTACAAAATCACAAAGCTCTCTTACAGCACCTCTACCACCATTTATAGATGATTTAAAATTACAAACTGCGTGAACTTCTTTTACAGCATCATTTGGGCAACAGGCAAGTGCTACTTTTTCTAAAACACAAATGTCAGGGATATCGTCACCCATATACGCTACATTTTCATAAGTTAAATTATATTTCTGCATAATTTCTTCTAAAGCAGGAAGTTTATATTGTCGTCCTTGATATATTTCAGTAATTTTAAGGTTTTCCGCTCTATGCTGAACTGTTCCATTATTTCTGGCTGTAATTATTGCAGTAATAAATCCAGATTTATTAGCTCTAACAATACCGTGTCCATCTTTAACATTAAAAGTTTTGTATTCGACACCATTTTCATCATAAGTAACACTACCGTCTGTCATTACGCCGTCAACATCAAAAGCTAACAATTTAATTTTTTTCGCAATTTCAATTACGTTTCCTTTTAATTCAGCCATTTTATAATCCCTTTCGTCAATTACGTTTTAATCTTTTTATAAGCTCTTGTGCATATTCCATTTTTAAAAGTATATTCAAAACTCCATATACTAAAAGGCACAAAGCACCAACTGATAATATTTTAATACATTCAAAAATGTATTTTGGAAGAATAATTGTATTAAACCAATCACAAGCAAAAATACATAATACAAAAGTAAATGTTCCTGCCAATAACATTTTTGCAAAGTTTTTAAATAAAGGTTTATAATCCATTTTAATCTTTCTATGAATAAACAATCCAAGAAGAGTTGCATTAAATAGGGTTACAAAGGTAGTTGATAATGTAATTCCTGCAATTCCCATATCAAGTTTCAGTATCAAAAAGTAATTAAGTAAAGCTTTTAACAAAATTGACGACATTGCAATAATGAACGGTGTTTTAGAGTCGTTGAATGCATAATAAACTCTAGTTATTGAATCTCTAAATACATATGGAAGTATTGAGAAGGACAAGAAGCAAAGAGCTTCTGACACCATAATTACAGCATCGGAGTTAAATGCTCCACGTTCAAAAATTAAACTAATACCGTCTCTAGCTAGAGTTAAAATCAAAATTATTATAGGAATTGATGCAAAAAAGAGCGTTCCAACACCTTTGTTAAAATAATTTTTGATTTCTTCAAATTTTTCCACACCTTGTCCTGCTAAACGAGAGAAAATTGGGAATAAAGGTACAAGAAAAGCTGTAACCAAAATGCCTACAGGGAATTGAAAAATCCTATTGGCAAATACTACAGAAGTCCAAGCTCCTTCTCTGAGAGTTGACGCAAAAAACATATCAATATAAATTGTTATTTGCCCCATTGTTGAACTTAATATCGCAGGGAATAACAATTCCATTATGCTTTTAAAATTAGGGCTATTTACAAGCTCAATTGTAGGTTTTATTCGATATCCAATTTTTCTAAGAGCTGGGAATTGCAATAATAGCTGGCATACAGCACCAATAGTTGTTGCTGTCGCTAAAACCACACCGGTTTTATCATTATTAGCCAATGTTATTGCAATAATCACAACAATTGATAAAATCATTGGAGATAAATTAGGCATTATAAAATGTTTATGAGTAACCAAAAGCCCGTAAAATATGCCGATTATTCCACCAATTAAAATAATTGGAGACATTATTTTAAAATGTTCAGTTGCTAAAGCAATCAACTCTGGGGAACCAGCAGAAATAATGACCCCCATAATTTTATCAGCAAAGCAAAAACCTAATATTGCCAACACTGCAAAGAATAAAAATGTTATTGTTAAGAATGTATTATAGAGTTTGTTTACCGCTTCGGTTGGTTTTGAGCTAAAATCAGGAATAAGCTTAGAGAACACAGCTACAACTGCACTATGGAAAGGGCCTCCAACTCCACCTAAAATAATAATTGCTAAAGATGGAATTTGAAGTGCATAAAAATATGCATCAGAAATTTGAGTTGCACCATAAAAATTAGCTACAACCATATCTCTGGCAAAGCCCATAAACTTGCTTGCTATAGTAACAAGAGCAATGAGCCAAGCAGCTTTTAAAACACTAGGAGTTTCATCTTTAATCGTTGTCATTCTTTATTTCCTCCTCAGTATTTTTATTTTTTTTGAATGCTTCAATAATTTCTACATACATTTTTAATGGGCAAACTGATGGATGGTAAATTATTGTATTTGTCCCATCTTCAACATATCTTGAAATATCTATTTTTGTTTCACGTTGAAATAACCCTTTATTAGTTGAGAATTCTTGCTTTTTACCATTAATTTCTACTGTAATTTTAGGTGTTACTTGTCCTACTATCACAATTTGAGCCCTGCCAATTGGCGCCCAAAATGTCTGTTTGACAGCTTCATCTCGAACATCAACAGGAATTGTTCCAAGAGAAATACCAGTATAATAATGTCTTAAAATATTATAATAAGGTTGCTCCAGTTTTAATGCCATATAACCTGCACCAAACTGGCTCATTCCAACACCATGTCCAAAGCCACCACCATAAACGGTTATATCAACTACATTCCCGTAAGAATCAAGCTTTTTATCAAAGACAATGTTTGCGCTTGGTAAAGATATTCCATCTTTTTGAAAAACTCTACGAATAACAAGTTCTTTTGATATTCTCCAACAGCCTTTAGTTGTCATTAAATCAAGCTCGATAGCTTTTCCTGAAGCACCTCGACGCATTACTTTAATGTCTTTTATTGTTCCTAGTTCAGTATATTCATTAAAGACTGGGTTAATAAAGCCTGTTTTTGATTGTGCAGGTAAAGTTTTCTTCAAAACATTTTCTAATTCACCCACTGCCCAATCTTTTTTCCAACGATGATAAGGAGAATCAATATCGTAAGAAGGAACCATTGAAGTGTAAAAATCTCTAGCTTTTTCTTCGTCATCAAGAGGTTCAAAATCTTCTTTATCTGGAACTGCTACTAAATAAGGTTTGCTTATTGACGGAAATATTTTTGTTTTTGGGTCAGAAAACGCATTTGCATAACTTTCTGTGTACCCACCAGCAGTTGAACTGTACAATGCTAAAATAGGTTCATTGTCATATAAAGCGACTATTCCATCGGTTTCCATAACTGCCCTTGTTGCTAAATCAGACTCAGTATTAGCTCCAAAATATACTTGACTTGATACGCTATCGACAACGCTGAACTCTTCGTAAGCTTGAGTTCTAGGAGTTAAAACATAGTTACGAGCAGCTACGGCTTGTGCTTTTAATGCTTCAAGGCCAAATCTAACAGGCATTTCATTTGGAACAACACCTTTTAAATACTCTTGTAATTCAACAATATTAACCAAATAAAATCCTTTATGGTCAGGAGTTTGTACTAATTCAAATGCACCATGATAAATAGCAGGTAAGCCTTTGCGTTTTAAATCTTTTACTCCTAACAAACCTTCAGGAGAAATAATAACAAAATCTCTTAGTGTTGAATATTGACCATTTACACAAACTTCCATGCCCGAGATATTATTTCTAATAACAATATCAGTTTCTGAGGGCACATTCATAAGCATTCTTCTAGAGGCCTTATCACAAATAATACAGTCAGAAGTCGAATATAATGTTACATTTTGTCTTAAAACATTCTGAAAATTATTATCAGTAATACCAACACGCACAAGAGTTGTAGCCTCTGTCGCAAAAGATGGTGTTGCGAAGAAAGCTAAAATTATAAATAGGCTTGTAATTAATCTCTTTATCACTAATTACCCCTTATTTACTCCTTATTTACCCCTAATTTACCTTATCCCCTATTTTACTTCCCACGTAGTACCTTCCTTAGAATCTTTTAGTACAATTCCAACATTATCCAAGGCAACACGAATTTTATCAGCAACATCCCAGTTTTTAGCTTCGCGAGCGTCTTTTCTTTTAGCAATAATTTCTTCCATTGAAGCAAATTTTTCGCCAAGTTCTGTGCTAATTTCTTGAAGTTTTACAGCAAGCTCTTCTTCTGATAGTTTCGCTTTTTCAAAAGTGAAACCAAGAGTTGTAGCTAATTTGTGTAATAAAGTGAAAGCGTAATCAACATCTTTATTAGCTTTATTTGTCAAATCAAAAAGAACTGCTAAAGCTTTAGATGTATTCATATCATCATCCATTGCATCTACAAACTCTTTGTATTCTTCAAATTGTGTTAAATCCAGAGCTTCATTAATCTTGGTTTGCTTAGCGTTAAGCATTCTCTTAACACCGTTTGCAGCTGCTTGAAGTGCTTCGTCAGAGAATTCAACTGGCATTCTGTAATGGTTTGTTAAAATAAAGAAACGAATTGTATTAGCATCATACAGTTTCAACATATCATCAATAGTTAAGAAATTACCTAAAGATTTTGACATTTTTTCTTTATTTATAGTAACAAAACCGTTGTGTAGCCAGTAGTTAACAAATTTACATCCATTAGCACATTCTGATTGAGCGATTTCATTTTCGTGGTGAGGGAAGATTAAATCAGCACCACCAGCGTGTATATCAATAGTTTTGCCTAAATGTTTTCTGCTCATTGCTGAACATTCGATATGCCAACCTGGACGACCAACACCCCAAGGAGATTTGTAACCAAATTTTTCATCTTTTTTCCATAATGCGAAATCAAGTGGATCTTCTTTCTGATCGCCGACTTCAATTCTTGCACCGCTTTCAAGTTGATCAATCGGTTGTTTTGAAAGATAGCCATATTTTTTAAACTTCTTAACTCGGAAATACACATCACCGTTTGATTCATAAGCATAACCATTATTTATTAAGTCTTTATTTATAGAAATCATTTCGCCCAAAGTTTTTGTTGCAAAAGGCTCAATGTCAGGCTTTAAGTTGTTCAAAGCTTTCATACTATCAGTAAACTTGTTATACCAGAATGTTGATACTTCTTCTGGTGTTTTACCCTCTGTTTCAGCTTTTTTAAGAATCTTATCATCAACATCGGTAACGTTACGACAATAAGTTACATCATAACCTTTAAATTTTAGGTATCTATATAAAACATCCCAAGTTATGTAACATCTTGCGTGTCCTAAGTGTGCGTTATCATAAACAGTAGGCCCACAAACGTACATTTTTACTTTATTTGGCTCGATTGTTTCAAACTGTTCAATCTGATTTGTGTAAGAATTGTGTAATTTCATTATTAACTCCCTAAAATCCTAATAGTCGGTATGTTAATTTTAAAACAAACAGTGGCAAATGTACAGAAAATTTTCTTACTTATTGAGAATTTGTAAAACTCATAATTCCATTGGCAATAGCTTTGGCTGCTTCTCTAGGAAAATCTTCTCTTGTATACAACACTGAGTCGATTGGATTGGTCATATAAGCAACCTCTACTAAAACACCAATATAGTCTGTAGGTCGTATAACAGCAAAACTTGCACTCTTTGTCCCATCTTTTCTTGTACCTAGAGCTTTTGTAACACTTTCTTCCAACTGTTCTGCTAGAACTTTTGAGTTTTGATTGTAATAATAAACACTTGTTCCACGATTCTTATGAACATCCATTTTAATATCAGGAATAGAGTTCAAATGAATACTTAGAAAAATATTTGAGTCATTTTCCTGTGCTATTCTAACTCTGTCGTCAAGGGATACATTTGCATCACATTCACGAGTCATAATAACATTTGCACCCATTAAACACAGAATATTTTTAAGCTCAGTGGCAATTTCTAAATTGATATCTTTTTCTTTATCATCAAGACACCCGACAGCACCTTTTTCGGAACCACCATGTCCTGCATCAATAGTTATCGTCAAACCCTCTAATGTCTGAGCTTCACAATACGGCATTTCTGAAACCTTAAAAACATACACTCCGTTGCTTGAAATCGTTTTATAAGAATATTTTTCAGGACGCTTTATGTTAACAGTATACAACGTATCGTCCGACAAAAAAGGATTATAGACCTTGAATACTATTTCTTTATCATATTCTTCAATCGTATAAGGTAATTTGTCTGTAAACTCAATCGTATGTACCGAAGCATTTTTAAATGTTTTACTATTCATTGTCAAAAACTTAGGTGGTTCACTAATCATATCAGATTTTTGAATTGCATTTTTAGCAATCCAAGCCTCCTTATTTTTAGTTAAGAAAACTCTATAAAAATCTCCTTTTTCCCCATTTACAATAACAATAGTATCTTTAAAAAGATGCGATATACGATTCATCCCACAATCAATGGGAGTACTACGAAGCGGAGTATTGTCTTTCTTGACCCTGTATAGCTCAGGATCGTATTCAACTAGCTCTGGTTCTATTGCCTCTTGTGATTTATCACGATAAATTTTATACACTTGCGTGTTATGGTTCGACTTTATTACAATACGGTTTTCTCCGTCTTTAAGTTTTATTGAATGAGCAAACGCTCCATTAGGTGCGATGTAGACTTTTTCGTCATTAATAATCATAGACTCATTCGGCTTTGCCTTTCCAATAAAAAAGGCATACTTAGTATTTGAAATACTTTTCTTTTCTTTTGGCAGCACTATATCATACGCAAATGCAGTATTAATACCTAATATTAAAGCCAAAAATAAAACTAATAACTCTCGCATGATTTTCATATTATTATAAAACTTACTTAGTTGCAATTTTTATGGTAAACTGTTTTTATGAGCGGAAATTATATACCATTATATAGGAAGTATCGTCCACAGACTCTTGAGACATTGGTTGGTCAAGAGCACATTAAAAAGACTTTGACCAGTGCAATTGAGCTTGGAAAAATTTCACATGCGTACTTATTTACTGGCCCACGAGGTACTGGCAAAACTTCTACAGCAAGAATTTTAGCAAAATCATTGAACTGTATAAATGGCCCAACTGTACATCCTTGTGGTGAATGTGCAAGCTGTAAAGACATCACAAATTCAATTCCTATTGATGTAATAGAAATTGACGCAGCGAGCAACCGTAAAGTTGAAGATGCCCAAAACATATTAGAAAAAGTACAATATGTCCCTGTAAATGGAAAATTCAAAATTTATATTATAGACGAAGTCCATATGCTTACTAACCACGCTTTCAACGCACTTCTAAAAACATTAGAAGAACCGCCAGAAAACGTTGTTTTTATTCTAGCAACAACAGAAGTTCATAAAGTTTTAGATACGATTAAGAGCAGATGCCAAAGGTATGACTTCCGAAGAATTACAACCGATGATATTGTAAAACACTTAAGATACATTTCTAACGAAGAAAAAATTAATATAACTGACGATGCACTTTTTGCTATTGCAAAAAACTCAGCTGGCGGAATGCGTGATAGTATCTCTTTACTAGATCAATTAAGTATACTTGGAATAACAAAAGAAATAACAGTAGAAGATGTAAACTCTATTTTAGGAAGAATTTCATTTGATACTTTATTCAGACTTACAAACAAAATTATATCTTCATCAGCCTCAGAAACAATTGAGATTTTGAATGATATATATAACGCAGGCAATGAGCCTCTACAAATACTTACAAATCTTTCAGAATACTTTAAAAATTTATTAATAGTAAAAACTTGTTCAAAAGACTTACTTATTGAATTGACTGGACTAAACGAGCCACAAATAAAAGAGCTTTTGGCTCAAAAAGATTCTCTTGAAACACAGCAAATTGTTTTTCTTATCGAAAGAATTTCTTACTATATAAAAGAAGTGAAACTTGCTACAAACCAGCATTTATGGTTAGAAGTAGGAATGATTGACTTAGCAAATATGACAGAAAATTCAACTCTGCTAGATTTACAAAATAGGGTAAAAGCTTTAGAAACGAACGGCGTTAGTTATAGTGCTTCAGCACAAATCCAGCCACCACAAGTAGTTACTAAGCCTGCTCCTATACAACCGCCTACTCCAGAGCCTATTTTAACATCAGCACCAAAAGCAGAGCAAGTTGTGCAAGTAAAAAAAGAGGTGAAAACTGAAAGTGACTCATTCACGCCTCCTCCAATGTCTAAAAAGCCTGACGGGAAAGACATTGCTTCAATGTGGCAATTATTATTGATGAATATCAAAAGTCCATCAACAACAGCACTATTAAAACTTGCAACACCACTACAAATATCCCCTGACGGAGTTGTCCTAACTTTCAAGAACGAAAGACTTGTCGCACAACTAAGCGATACTAATAAAAAGCAATTAATTATTGATGCTGCAAATACAATGTTTAATCAGGAGTCAACCTCTGTAACCGTAAGAATGGCTCAAAGCGGAGACAAAGTAATACAACCAACAACCGATTCAGCACCAAAACCTGCTCCAACTGTTAAAAAACCTATTGAAAACGTGCAGGTAGAACAACCCGAAGAAAACCAACCTGAAGCAGAAGAAGAGGTAAAGACAAAAAATAATGATAGAATAGAATCTGACCAAGAAAAAATGGTCATGGATTTATTTGACGGAAAGTATGTAGAGTAGCTGGAATAGTTTAATCTACTATTGTCGGGTTGTAAACCTGACCTATATGCTTGTCGTCCTCAGACGCAGTCTGGGGACCCAGCTTTTTAAGATATTAAGAACAGGCTGGATTCCCGTGCAAAGCACGAGAATGACGTAACCTCGTCCTATACAAAACCAGCCTCTTTTATAAAGAGGCTGGTTTTTGTTTTGTCCTTATTTTCTATGCAGAGAGTGCAAGGTTACTTCCGTTAACATTACCGCCGACTTCTTGTTTAATTTCGTTGATTTGACGTTCAGCTCTGCGTTGAACTTTTTGGATTTGAGTTTCGGCATCAAATTCAAGACCTTTCTTTTCTGCTCTACGTTCTTGTCTTTCCAACTTATTGATTTCTCTTTGAGCTTTTCTTTCTGTACGTTCGATTTGACGTTCTGCTTGTCTTAATTCTTTTCTGTCTGCTCGTAATTCTTTGTTTTCTTCCCTATTTTCTTTGATTTTTCCACGCAATTCTTCGTTTGTTAGATGACCATCTTCAGGGATGCGAGAATCATATCTATTGTTATCTCTGATTTCTTTACGATAGCCGCGATTTTCTTCTCTGTTTTGTCTGATAGCGCCTTGAATTTCTGGAATATTCATACCTTTTTCATTTTCAAGTCTTTCTTTGTTAGCTTTATCGCCTGTCTTGTCCTCAGCTTTTACTGCTGATTTATCTTCTGTTTTGTTTTCAGTCTTATCTTCAGCTATTGCAACTGTTTTATCACCTGTTTTGTTTTCAGTCTTATCTTCAGCTTTTGCAACTGTTTTATCACCTGTTTTGTTTTCAGTCTTATCTTCAGCTTTTACAACTGGTTTGTCACCTGCTTTGTCACCTGTCTTATCTTCAGCTTTTGCAACTGGTTTATCACCTGCTTTGTCACCTGTCTTGTCTTCAGATTTAGCAGGCTCTTCTGGTTGTGTTACAACTGGTGTTTCTGGTTGTGTTACAACTGGTGTTTCTGGTTGTGTTACAACTGGTGCTTCTGGCTGTGTTACAACTGGTGTTTCTGGTTGTGTTACAACTGGTGTTTCTGGTTGTGTTACAACTGGTGTTTCTGGCTGTGTTGTTACTGGTGCTTCTGGTGCGTCTGTTACTTGTGTTTCTGGCTTTACTTCAGATTTATTTTCTACTTTTTCGTTATCTTTTGTAGCCGCCCAGATTCCAACTCCGGTTGCAACTACTGCTGCAGCAGCAAGACCTATCCAGCCAGCTTTTGGCATTTTTTTCAACAAGCCAAGACTTTTTTTCCAAATATTTGGCTTAACTTTTGGAGTTGGTGTTAGAGTTGGTTCTGGTGTAATAACTGCAGGGAGTACATTACCCCCATTTCTTATCCATTCTCTACGTTTCAAAACATCTTGAGCTTTTTTCAAAAATTTTGCTCTTTCTGGTAAACAAGATTCCCATTTACCAGTTGCAGGATTATAAGCAGTTACCATACCAGTACCAGGTGTTTTTGGTAATTGCCTTGTTTTTGGTAATTGCCTTGTTTTTGGTGCTGGTGCTGGTGCTGGTGCTGGAATATTTGCATTTATTCCATTTAAATAATTTTGTACTTGTACTGATATATTTCCACAATATTCAGCTCGTTGGGCAGCTGTCATACCTTGCCATATGCCAGTCTTTTTAGCTGATGCAATAATTGAAGCATACATTGAATCATAAGTCATTTGAATAGTCATAAATTCCTCCAATCCTCGTTATAAATTTTTATCCCCTATGTCTTTATAAAGATTTTCGGAATTTCAAAATTGCCTACTCTAAAAGAAAAAATCACCCATCCCATCATATCATATCATATCATATCATATAGCAGATTTTACAAGGGTTTCAGGCCTTGTAAAATCGTCTTTACAATTCGTTACATTTCTCCCATTTTTACAACTTCGTTAAGTTTTGTTAAAAAACAACCTTAGTTAAATGAGGGTGTGACAGCCGTCTCCCCACCTATTCCCTCACCCGTCACTTCGTGCCACCCTCTCCCACTCAATTGATGTTGCGGGAGAGGAGAAAGAACATTTGCTTCGCACGAAAATAAAGCAACCTCACCACAAACAAAAAATGCCTCTTTATAAAAGAGGCATTCTTTTTATGTAATATCTAAACTATGAATTAATCAACAAGCTTGCGCCAATAACACCTGCATTATTACCTAATTGTGCTGGAACAATCTCAACAGCTTCTTTCTGTATTTTCATCGCACGTTTCGCAATTGTCTCTCTTATTGGATCGAACAAGATATCACCTGCAGCTGCAACGCCACCACCGATAATAATTTTTTCTGGGTTCAATAGATTAACTACAGAAGTCAGTCCCATACCAATATATTCACCCATTATTTTAAAGATTTGTCTTGCTACAGGGTCACCCTCTTGAGCTGCTACAGATACAACATAAGGTGTAATCTCTGGATTAGCAAGCTCTCTATATCGAGTTGATTTACCGCCTTTAATATATTCTTCTGCCATAGCAACAATACTTGGACCTGATGCATAAGCCTCTAAGCAACCTCTATCACCACAGCCACAAAGAGGTCCTCCGTCCATATTAAGCTTAATATGGCCTAATTCGCCAGCCGCATTTGAAGCGCCTCGAACAAGCTTACCGTTAATTACTAAACCTGAACCAATACCAGTACCGACTGTAATACATACCATATTTTGACAGCCAACACCTGCTCCATAGTTTAGTTCTCCTAACGCAGCTGTTCTCACATCATTATCAACACGAGTAGGAATTCCAAATTCTTTTTCCATAATCTCAGCAATAGGAACATCAACCCAGCCAGGAATATTAGGCGCAAGTCTAACAATACCTTTTTCACAATCGATTTGTCCTGGAAAACCAAAACCCAAGCCCTCAATATCTTTAGCTTCTAATTTTGTTTCCTTAAGAAGCTCTCTAATAGCTTCTTTCATACTATTAACAGTATATTCATAACCCATTTCTGCACGAGTTGGGATTGAGTTAGAATAAATTATTTTTCCCTCATCGCTAACTAAAGCGATTTTAACATTAGTACCACCTACATCTACACCTATTCTTTGTGCCATTCTCTCTTCTCCAAATTATAATAAATACTTACTCATGATAGCACAAACAACAAGCATTTGTGATAAAATTGTTTTATGAAATATAAATACCTTAATCAGAATAATAATCAAAAACTTATCATTTTTTTTAACGGCTGGGGAATGGATGAAAATGTTGTTAAACATCTTGATTGCGAAGATTATGATGTTTTAATGTTTTATGATTACAACACGCTAGAAACCGATTTCAACTGGGATTTATTAAACATTTCCCCAGAAAAGAATCTTATTGCTTGGTCAATGGGAGTGATGGTGGGAAGTCTTATAAAACCCCTCACCCGTCACTTCGTGTCACCCTCTCCCTCAAAGGGCGAGGGAAAATGCGTTGCCATTAATGGCACCCTTAAACCAATCGATGAAAATTATGGAATTCATCCTAAAATCTATGATTTAACGATTAAAGGTTTTAACGAAAAAGGTAGAGATAAGTTTATTAAATCAATGTTTGATGTCCAACCCCCTCCCGCCTTTCAGGCACCCTCCCACTTGGAGAGGGATATTAAAAATCAGCTTTCTGAGCTAATTGCCCTCAAAAATTATAAAACCGACAATGAATTCAGATATAATAAAGTTCTCATCAGTAATAATGATAAAATTATTCCTACAAAATCACAAATTGCTTTTTGGGGAATTGAACCTAACTTAACAGCGGGACATTGTCCTTTCTTTCAATTTAGCAAATGGAGTGAACTATTATGATAAATAAAGACCTAATTCATGATAGATTTGCTAAAAATCTTGATAATTATAATGAACACGCAAAAATCCAGAAAAGAATGGCTGAAAGGCTCTTGGGCTTCGTAAAAAACAAATCCCCTAAAAAAATTCTTGAAATCGGTTGTGGCACAGGGTTTTTAACAGAACTAATAAATAAGAATATAAAATACGAAGATTTTAAAACTATTGATATAGTAGAACAATGCGAGCCATACATAAGAAAAATTAACCCTAATATCAAATTTTGCCAATATGATATTGAAGATTATCTCAGCTCAAGCAACGAAACATTTGATTTGATAGTATCAAATGCATCTCTACAATGGATAGAAAATTTCAAAGATGTTGTAAAACAATTGGAAACTAGGCTTAATCACGGCGGAGAACTCGTCTTCTCAACTTTCGGTAAAGAAAATTTTAGAGAAATCTACCACATAATGGGAACAACCTTGAATTATTTCTCAATAGCAGAACTTGCGGAAAATTTCCCAAACTCCACAATAGAGCCAGAAATACACATTATGGCTTTTGACACTCCAAAAGATGTTCTACGTCACTTGCAACTAACAGGGGTAAACGCAATAGAAACCCCTATTTGGACAAAAAAAGATTTAATAAAGTTTGAAAACGGATACAAAAACTTATGTAATCGTAGACCAACTCTTACATATAATCCGATTTATATAAGAATTTCTAAATAGATTTACCTACCCCATTAATTTACCCTCCATTAATTTACCCCCATTAATTTACCCCCAACTGGGTAATATTCTACTCATATTTAAGGAGTACTATTATATTAACCTATGAGATAGAGATGGAATATTTAGAACAACCTTATAAAAAAAATGAAATTAATTTTTTAGATTTAAAAACTTTATTCAAATTTTGTCCTGATGGAATTGTTTATAAAGACAATAATCTATGTTATATCGATGCAAACGAAAGTTATAAAAAGACTTTTTCTTCAAACGATTTTAGTTCTTTTATTGGCAAAAGAAACAATCCATACATCTCAAAAGACATTATGAAACTCATTTGCGATGCTGATAATGAAGTAATAAAAAGCTGTAATCCAATCAATTACGTTATCACATTAGAAAATAATACGCTCTTAAATGTAACAAGTTTCCCGATTAAACATAATGAAAATTTATTTGGACTTATTTCTATAATCAAAGATATTACCCAAGAAGAAGCAATAAAAGAAGACTTTGTTAATAAACATTTTGAATACATAAATACAGAAAAAAATCTACAAAAACAACGAGAAACATTTGTCGCCTCGTTAGGACACGACTTAAAAAACCCAACCATTGCACAGATAAGAAGCTTAGAGTTGCTTCTCAAAGGAAGCTTTGGGGAAATCAGCATAGAACAAAGAGAACTTCTCGAAATGGTTTTAGATTCTTGTCGTTATATGAATGGAATGCTTGCTTCACTACTCGCAACTTATAGAGATTACGGTGGGCAAGTAGAGCTTAACTTTGAAGAAATATCGCTTTTTGATTTAGTTAAAGAATGCGTTTCAGAAATGGTTTATGTAGCAAAAGATAAAGGAATAAACATAAACATAGTCAATGAAGCACAATCAGGAATCGTTCAAGCGGATAGAGTACAGATTAAAAGAGTAATAATGAATCTACTTTCCAACGGAATAAAATACGCATATACCAATACAGACCTATCGCTTAAAATGTACAATAATAGCGCAAGTATTGGATTTGAGTTCAAAAATAACAGCAATTATATTCCCGAAGAAAAACAAAAAGCAATATTTGCACAGTATGTATCTTACGCACAAGCTCATAATGAATTAGGAATCGGGCTTGGGCTGTATGCTTCCAAGAAAATTATTGATGGGCATAACGGTAGGCTCTATGTGAAAAGTTTTCAGGAAAACAAGAATATTTTTGGTTTTACAATCCCGCAAGTAAGAAAGAACAGTTCCCCAAAAACTGTTTGTTTCTAAGCTGTCACAGCACTTTCTTTTATTATTTCCATCAATTTAGAAACCATTTTTTCTTCATAGCTCCTAGCTGTTTCTTCGTTTACAGCTTCAAATCTTAATGTAAAGACTGGTTCGGTATTACTTTGTCTTATTAATGCAAACCCACCTTGTTCAAACACAATTCTCATACCATCAAGAGTAATAATTTCTTTAATCTTAGAACCAAAAAAGTCCGGATTTTTAGAAACATAATTATCGAAAGACTCTAAGGTAGTTTTCTTTAATGAATTTGGGCAAGATAATCTATACTCTGATGAACAATACATCTTTTTGAATGGCTCAAGCATATCAGAGATTTTAAACTCTTTATTATAGCGTCTTTTTTCTGCTAAAACCTCAATTATTCTACATCCTGCATAAATAGCATCGTCAAACCCATAGTATCTATCTTTAAAGAAAGTATGACCACTCATTTCCCCAGCAAGAACTGCACCAACTTCTTTCATCTTAGATTTGATATAGCCATGTCCTGTTTTACACATAACAGAAGTTCCGCCCCACTCATCAATCGTATCATACAGAACTTGCGAACATTTTACTTCTGAGACAATAAAAGGTTTTATTCCTTTCGCATTGTAATCCTTGATTATATCTTGAGCATAAATAAGTAATAATTTATCCCCAGTCATTGAATTTCCCTCAGAATCAATAACCCCAATTCTGTCACTATCACCATCAAAAGCTATCCCTAAATCAGCTTTGTGTTCAATAACTGCTCTTTTTATATCAGTAAGAGTTTTTTCATCACTTGGGTTCGGATGGTGATGAGGAAATCTTCCATCAGGCATAGAATAAAGCTCAACAACGTCACAACCCATTGCACGATACAATTTAGGTGCAACAACACCCCCTGTTGCATTAGCACTATCTACAACTATTTTTAATCCCTCGCCAATTCTACCGAAACTCTTCTTCATTTCTTCTATATAATCAGGGATAATATCATACTCCGTATAAATACCTTTCGGAGCTTCTGGCATATTCATATTATAAGCTTCTTCAGTTAATGCTTTGACCTCTTTTATTTGATCCTCATTCAACGAAGATTTTGCATAAGTCATCTTCATTCCATTATATTGACTAGGATTATGGCTAGCTGTAATAATCATAGCACCAGAAACAGGAGCGTATTTTGTAACCGCAGGCGGTACACCAACAACTTCTGAATAATAACCTATAGGAGTTGGAGCTAAGCCTAAATCGACAACATTCGCCCCAGTCGATAAAATACCATTTATTAAAGCTTTTGATAAAGCAGGAGAATGCAGCCTTGCGTCACGACATACAGTAATCCAGATATCTTTATTTTCATTGCCTGTTTGTTTCGTTAAATACTTAACAAAACCTCTGCCGGTATAATAAAATAATTCCTCTGTAATATCTTCACCATAGATACCTCTAATGTCATTTTTGCCAAATGCTGATAAATTCAACATAATTCTCCCCTTTTTTATTATTCAATATCGTAATATAATAATATCATGCTCAAGAATAATTGTAAAAATAGCGTTTATGGAATTTATTTTATTCTACCAGCTCTAATTGGGACTTTTATTTTTATAATAATTCCTATTTTCTGTTCTTTTGCACTAAGCTTTACCGAATGGGATTTGTTAAATGAAATCAAATTCATCGGATTCAGCAATTATAAATCAGTATTAACAGAACCTGTATTTGTACAAATTCTAGTTAATACGGTTATATACGCTCTCAGCGTAACATTCTTCGCAGTTTTAATTCCTTTAATAATAGCAAACGTTATTAATACAAAATTATGCGGAGCTGAATGGTTTAAAACAATTTATTTTATCCCTTTTATAACCCCTGCGGTGGTTATTGCAATTGTCTGGTCTTGGATTTTTGACCCAAATATAGGGGGAATAAACTTATTATTCAAAACCCATTTAGAATGGCTTTTTGACACAAAACTTGCCATGCCAGTACTAATTTTTGTATCAGTTTGGAAACTAATTGGATACAACGTAATTCTATTTTTAACAGGATTCGCTACAATTCCTAGCAACCTTTTTGAATCAGCTAAAATTGATGGTGCTGGATATTGGCAATCTTTTAAAAATATAACATTACCATTACTTAAACCTACAACATACTTTGTAACTTTAGTGACAGCAATATCATCGTTCCAAGTATTTGACTTAATTTATGTAATGACTGAGGGCGGCCCAAAAGATAGCACAAATGTCATCGTATATTCCATTTATAAATACGCTTTTGAATACTTTGACATCGGCAAAGCTTGCGCACTGGCGTATATTTTATTTTTGGTGATATTTATTCTTGCGATTTTGCAGAAAAAAGTTAAAAAAGAAAGCTAATCACTGTCAAAAAATATTTTTAAACATTCTCTAACTTCATATTCCGTCATATTAATAGCTTTATTATATGCATCAAAATCCTTAATAATATGCCCCAAGTCAAGAACTCTGTAACCTTTACTAAACGCTTCAAAAGCCAAAGCTTTACCACAAGGGCCTAAGGCAAAAATTAATATATTGTTTTGGGGAATATTTAAAATCTTTTGCTTTAATTCTTCATATTGACTATAAGCATTAGTTGTAGGCCCATAAATATAGTTTATTTCTTTCGCATTATCAAAAATGTTATACTTAATATTTTCATAAACCCTATCACCAGTAATAACTGTTATTTCTTTTGAATCCCAAATTTGCCTAATCTCTGTATAATGTTCTTCATAAGGATATTTTTCATACTGACTAAAAGGGATTGAAATAAAAGAAGACCAATATGTTTTGTTATAGTTATAATACTTTAAACTTTTATTATGTTTTTCTTTTAAAAATTTAAGTATATATTTATAAACACTGTAACGTAAGTCCTTTTTATAACCGTAATACAACCATACTGTTCCTATTAAAAGTTGTGGAATATCTGTATAAAAAATTTGTTTCAACATTTCGGCTAATTGTTTGTTATATTCTTGAAAACACAGGTCTTCTCCTTCCATAAAAAAAAACTCACCGTCACCAAATCTTATTATACTTTTTTCTGTATTAATTAATTCATTAATAGTTTCTATATTATTTTTTATTTTAGGTAATTCTTTTTCTATATTTCTAAATTTTATTTTATAGTATATTTTTCTTACAAAAATAGAATATTGTTTTCGAAACTTATTCACACTTAAACTCCCAATTCTTTTTTTATAAGACTATATTTTTTTATATAATATTCTTGCTTTTTACTCGGAATTAAACTTTTTAACTTATATCTATAAATTTGAAATTTTGTATATTTTTTTCTTGCATCAATTTTTGTTAATAAATATGAGGTAAAAATTTCTTCATAAAAAGCAGTATTCCTCGCATATTTCCAAAAATAACAAGACTCAAAAATTTCTGGATTAGTCCAAGGTTTTATTGCTGACGTAAAGTGCAATATTTTAAAATTATTATTAGATTGTAAATAGTTTTGATACAAAATATTATCAAAAAATTCTGTATAAACATTTCGCATTAAATAGTAATACCACTGAAAATTATATGAATAATCAAGCAATAAAACTTTGTCTTTCAAAAGAATATTTAAAATATCTTGATCTGGAAAACATAATTTGCATAACTTTTTTAATATCTCATTTGCTTGTTTTAATAAATCTGCTTTACCAAATTTTTCATTATTGATTAATAGCATACCTGAATTAAAATACTTTTCAGGCTTAACTGTAAGTTTTTTTGCATAACTATTCCATTTTGTAGTTTTACAGAGCATGCCAATATCATGTACTGCCGCAGCATAATTATCTTTCAAATCTATTTGAAAAATTTCTGCGACATCACAATTAACTATCAAATCACAATCTAAATACAAAACTTTTGAATACTTATCAAATATTTCCGGCATTAAAAGTCTATAGTACATTGCTTTTGAGTAATGCCCCACATTATCAGCCAATAATGTATCTTTACCTTCTAAATAACTACTTATATTTACAAATTCTATTTTTATATTCTTTTGTTCTTGTTGCTTTATCCTTTTTATATCATCTTCATTCAAACTCTCATACAAAACGTACAATTCATAATAAAATTCCATATTGCTATTTTCTATTATAGATTGTATTGTTACAGATAAGTATTTTGCATAGTTTTCATCAGTACCAAAAACTATGGGATAAACTTTTGTCATAATCCTCCTTAAACAGTGATTTGTCTGCCAAATGGAATAAAGCCAAATAACTTATATATTTTTAAACTTTCATAATAATAAATCTTCAACAATGTAAAATTAAAAATTTTATAATAAATTTTTTTATGTATTATGTTGTCTCGCTGCAAAATAATGTCGTTTTCATCAGCATATCTAAACATTTCACCCAATGCCCACCTATAATCTGCAGAATATCTATTAGTTTTTTGAGCGCAAGTAGATGTAGGGTTTAGCCGATAAATATAGTAAACATCAGGAACTGTTACCATTTTTTTCATTTTATGAATAATCTTAATAAGCAAAGCCATGTCTTCATAATAACGACCTGATTGAAATTTTATCCCAGCTTCAACCCATGCTTCACGATTATAAATTTTATTCCAAATATAATTATGTGCTGGTATATTTGCCAAACGAACTTTATCATTTGTTGTTGTACAAACAAGTTCTGCTTCATAAAAATCTGCGATTCTTTCCTTATTTTTTTTAAACCTCTTAAACCCAGCGCATGCCACATCGCAATTATTTTTCTTAGCAGCTTGATATAATTTTTCAAAATAATCCAAATCCACCCAATCATCAGCATCTACAAAACCTAAAAACTCACCTCTTGCATGCTCGATAGCAATATTTCTAGCTACCGCCTGACCCTCATTTGTTTTGTCAATAACCATCATTCTTGAATCTTTTGAGGCATACTCTTGTAATATTTCTAAAGAACTATCTGTAGACCCATCATTAACACATATAACCTCAATCTCTTTTAAGGTTTGTCCCAAAATACTATCCAAACACTTAGCCAAAAATGGCTCACAATTATACACAGGAACCACTATTGAAACTTTAACCATACTATCCACCTATAGATTTAATATATTCTTTTAGATAATTTTATACATAAAAACTATTCTGTCAATAGGTTAAATGTCTAGTTTATAGTATTTCATCTATTTGTTATTAATATTAATAAAAACTATAATTAGATTAAAACTATGGGAACAGAAATTAACAAACAATTAGGGAAAAGAATCCAATACTTACGCAAACAAAGGGGTTTTAGTCAAGAGAAATTTGCTGAAGCAATTGACATTGCAACAACTTCTCTTAGTTATATTGAAACTGGACGTGGTTTTATGTCATTAACAACTTTAGAAAAAATGACAGAAGTTCTTGATGTCGAATTACATGAGATTTTTCAATTTATTTCTATAAAAACGAACGATGAAATGTACGACTACCTTATAAAAAAAATAACAGACATAAAAGATGATAATGATAAACTAAAAACTGTTTATTCCATATTGAAAAACATTTTGTAACTATATTAAAGATTCAACCAACTGCTCAAAATTTGGGAAAGATATATTTATCCATTCAAATCCATTTATAGCAACTTCTTTCTCACAGATAAGACCTGCTATGTAAAAACTCATTGCTAATCTATGGTCGTGGTACGTTTGAAGTTCTGCATCACCAGATAGTTTACACTTAGCACCACCTCCGTGAACAACAAATCCGTCTTTTTGTTCAAATATATCAACTCCAATTTTTTGTAGTTCTTTCACCAAGCAAGAAATCCTATCAGTTTCTTTATTCCTCAAATCGTGAGCATCTTTAACTATAGTTTCACCTTCTGCTCGACTAGCTAATACAGCGATTATAGGCAATTCGTCAATAAGTCTAGGGATATCCGCACCAGAAATTTCACAAGATTTCAATTCTTCAGAATATTTTACTCTAATATCCGCAACATCTTCACCTGAAACTTTACGCTCATTTATAATTTGAATATTACCATTCATTCGTTTAATAATATCCAAAATTCCGGTACGAGTCGGATTAATTCCAACATTTTTTATCACAAAATCAGAACCTTCAACAATTAAACCTGCAACAATGAAAAATGCTGCAGACGAAATATCTCCGATAACATCTATGTCTTTAGCTTGCAAACGAGATGGTTCTACTATCGTTATCGTACCGTCAGTTTTAATATTTGCACCCAAATATTCTAACATAAGCTCTGTATGGTTTCTTGAGGGATAAATTTCCTTGTAGTGAGTTACACCTTTAGTTGAACGATTTAAGCCTGCTAATAATACACAAGATTTAACCTGAGCACTCGCTATAGGCGCTTCGTATTCAATCCCATGAAGCCCGCATCCTCTTATATATAATGGTGCTTTTCCGTCCATAGAAGAAATATCAGCACCCATAAGTTTCAATGGCTCTATAATCCTTTTCATCGGACGTTTAGATAGGCTTTCATCGCCAATAATAATTGATTCGAAATCCTGCCCAGCAAGAATACCTGAAACCAAACGCATCGTTGTTCCAGAATTACCTGCATCTAATGGTTCTTTTGGTTTCATTATCTGCCCGCCTTTTATTAAAAGCGTTTTATTATCAACAAAACTAATTTCAGCACCTAGCTGTTTAAATACCTTGACAGTAGAATGACAATCTGCACCGTCTGAAAAATTCGTTATTCTGGAACATCCGCCAGCAATAGATGCCAACATTACAGCTCTGTGAGAAACAGATTTGTCAGCAGGTATAGTTATTTCACCTTTCAAGTTCTTAATTTTAGATACAGTTTTAATCATTTCTTAGTACTTCAAAAATTTCTTTACACTTAGCAAAAACTTTTTCAGCATCTTTTAGATAAAGCATATTCGGACCGTCACACAACGCTTGATCTGGATTCGGGTGAACTTCAAAGAATAATACATCAGCCCCAGCAGCCATTGCACATTTTGCTAAAACAGGAACAAAACGTCTATCTCCACCAGTAGAATCTCCATTAGAACCTGGCATTTGGACAGAATGTGTAGCATCAAATACAACAGGATATCCAAATTCTTTCATTATAGGAATAGCTCTGAAATCAGAAACCAAATTGTTATAACCAAAGCTAACTCCTCTATCCGTCAACATAATTTGCTTATTCCCAGAATCTTCAACTTTTTTAACCAATGATTTCATTTGCTGCGGAGCAAGAAATTGACCTTTTTTAATATTCACTATTCTACCTGTTTTAGCTGCTGCGATAAGTAAATCTGTCTGACGGCACAAAAATGCAGGGATTTGTAATATATCCGCAACTTCAGCAGCAACAGAAGCTTGATCTGGGGTATGAATATCAGTAACGATTGGTAAGTCAAATTCTTTTTTAATTTGAGCTAACAATTCCAAGCCTTTCTCCATACCTACACCACGATATGAGTTAATTGAAGATCGGTTAGCTTTATCATAAGAAGATTTAAAAACATAGTTAATACCTAACTTTTCGGAAACTTTTTTTAAACCCTCTGCAGTTTCACGCATTATATCAAGAGACTCTATTGCACATGGACCAGCCAGTACTGTAAGTTTATCTCCACCGATTTCAAAGTTTTTTAGTTTTAACGTCATTTGTCAGTCCTCTTATATATTTACCCCTAAATATCCCAACGTCCACAAGTTCCGCCCCAGCGAGCTATAATATTACCTTTAATGTCACCTATTTTATCAACTTTACCAACAGGCTCTGAACCCTCTAAAATTGTGATAACTTCGCAATTATTTGAACATCCTGTACATTGACAAGTTACTGATTGGAATGTCATGTTACCAACTTCCCAACCCTTGAATGTAGTAGGTTTTTCTGTATATTGATGATTTTCCATAGCTAATAAAGCTGCACCAATAGCACCCATAGTTTGATGATTTTCAGGAACTACTATTTTTGTGTTAAGTGCTTCTTCAAAAGCTTTTACCATACCTGTATTAGTAGCGACACCACCTTGAAAAGATATTGTTGGTAATAATTCTTTACCTAAAGCAAGGTTACTTAGATAGTTTCTAACCAAAGCTTGACAAAGCCCATATAACAAATCTTCTACAGGGTAGCCTAATTGTTGTTTATGAATCAAATCCGATTCAGCAAAAACACCACAACGACCAGCTATTCTTGCTGGATTTGTGGAACGTAATGCTGTTTCACCAAATTTTTCAATAGGGACATTGAGCCTTTGAGCTTGGTGATCCAAGAAACTACCTGTTCCAGCTGCACAAACAGTATTCATCGCAAAATCGGTAACAATACCATCTCTAAGTATAATAATCTTACTATCTTGACCTCCTATCTCAAGAATAGTTTGGACTCCAGGTATATAAGTACTAGCAGCAACAGCATGAGCTGTAATTTCATTTTTTATAACATCCGCACCAACCAATGCTCCAGCAAGATTTCTTCCAGAACCTGTTGTTCCCACACCTTGAATATTATATTCTTGAGTTGCTTGCGAAACAATTTGTTTCAAGCCATTTTGTACTGCTTCAACTGGCTTACCTGCAGTTTTAAGCATATAAGAATCAATGTATTTACCTCTCTCATCAACAAGAGCAAGTTTAGTTGTAACAGAACCAACGTCTATCCCTAAATATGAATTTAAACTCATCTTCTACCTTCTTCCGATTATGTATGAACCTAGTATAGCACAAAAAAAGGTGGATAAATCCACCCTTAAACTTTTTATAAGATAAAAACTAATCACTAAATGTCTTGAAAGTTTTTTCAACGTTATCTTTGATAACTTTCTTAACCGCATCCATTTCTGTCGCAAGCGCATTTTGTTCTGTATCAAGTTGTTTTAAACGCAACTCTAAAGTTCTATCTTGCTGTTGAATTATTGAAGTTCTTGCATTTATGTCAGCAATAGTTTTCTCATATTGTTGAACTTTATAATTATACTCATTCATAGCATCTTGATAAGCTTCTTCGTCAGTAACAGTTTCTGTATTCAAGCTATAAACAATACTATCATCGTCGAATTTTACAGATGTAAAACGTCCATTACCATCTGTTTCAAGTAATGCTTTATTTGTTTCTTCTACCTTTGTTCTTATATATGTTGCGTTATAATATGCAAGTTTTTCTTGACCGTCAATTGGCTTAGAGTAGTCATCATACGTTTGCATACTATTATATAAATCTTCTTTTGTTGTGAAATAAGTCACCCCATTCATTTGGAAAGAATAGACACCTTCGCCATTATAGACAAGGTTTCTATCAGCATCAAAACTCAAATAATTTTTCATATTTGATTCAGGACAATCCTTTAGTATCTGCGCTAATTCCGCAACTTGATCTTCAGTTAACTGGTCAAGTTCTGTTAATTCACAATTTCCCACAAAAGCTGGTACATAAACTGTACTATAATCTTTTGGTTCAGCAATTTCATTTTCCAAGAAAAAGTGCCAAGTTCCATTTGCATCTTGATACCCATATACAGCATCTGTCGTAAGAGCACCATCAGTCATAGCAAGACCCTTAGCTTCTTCAAAATCCCTTAAAGAATTTTCTAATTTTGTATCCATTTCTACATCGTTTATCGCAGAATATGTTTTTGTACCACCATCATCAGTTGTTATCGTATATGTATTATCATTTGCATTATAAGTAACTTGAGGATTTTTATCTCTAAAGTCATCAACTGTTAACTCACCCTTTGTTTGAACCTGTGGGTCATTTAATAGCTTTTGTGAGCCTGTATAAACATCTGTATAGTAATAATGATTAACAATATAATTATAATCTGGATCGGCCGAAGAAAGTTGCTGCCAGCTTTCAAGAACAGAATCATTCATACCGTCAGAATAAGAATATTGAACCTCTGTATAATCGGTTGTTTTAGGTGCAACAGGCACTTCTAAATCTAAAAGTCTGTTAAACAAATTAGCACTTTGATTTGCCAATGCTGTTCTAGCTTGGTTAATTTGTTGCCCTTCATACTCTGTATTAGTCTTTCTTGCGGTCAAAGCTAGATATCTAGCCTGTGATGCTGCCATTCCCATAACGGAGTCTCCTATTATTCATTCTGTTTTTAATCTTTTTTTAGACAAAGTCAACATGAAAAACGGTTGAATATTTGTAACACTTTAACAAATACAACAAAATCTCCTCTATTAAGATTACATCAAGTATAAAATATTTTATTAACCACAAGTTGATATGAACTCAAATTTATTGTAAAATTGGACTTATGAAAAAACAAGTTATTGCATATTTACATACGCACTGGGATAGAGAGTGGTATAGAGAATTTGAAATATTTAGAATGCGCTTATTAAGGGTATTTGACAATATTCTTGGCATGCTAGAAAACAATCGTATTCCTTGTTTTTATTTTGACGGACAAGTCTCTGCGCTAGAAGATTATTTGGAACTACGCCCAGAAAAAATAGATTTAGTAAAAAGCCTTATATTTTCTAAAAAATTATTTATAGGTCCTTTTTACTGTCTAGTAGATGAATTCTTAACAGACAAAACTTGTTTTGAAAAAAATCTTGAAATAGGGATGACAAAAGCAATTAATTTGGGTTGCACAGATTTTATAGGATATTTGCCAGACACTTTTGGTCATAGTCAAAATGTATTGGACATCCTTAGAGATTTTGGAATTGACAAATGCATGGTTTGGCGAGGCTGTGGAGATTTTCCTGCTGAATTTCGCTGGTGCGGAATGGATACTGTAAATTTGGTTAGAGGCTATTTCCAAGATGTATTTTCTTTAAATTGTGATGTCGAAAAAAAAGCTGAATTATTAAAAAAGAATCTTGACATTATCTCTGAAAAATCAGGAGAATATTTGCTTTTACCAATTGGTGCTGATCATTTAGGAATACCCGAAGATATTGATGATCAAATAATTTCTGTAAACGAAATACTTAAAGACGAATATGAAATAGTCTTAAGTTCTCCTTTCGAATATTTTGAAAAAGTCGAAAGTAACTTCAAACAGTTTGAATTTAATGATGAGCTCAGAGATAATTCAAAAACATTTATACTATCTGGCACACATTCATCCAGATTAAATTTAAAAAGATTCAATGTCGAATGCTCTCACAAATTAGATTTAGCTTCCCGTTTTGTCCGTTTTTGCAACGCAGAAGACAAATACGCTAACGTTATTGAATATGCATATAAATTATTACTTCAAAATCAGGCACATGATGGGATTTGCGGTTGTTCTACGGACGATGTACATTCTGAAAACATAATTCGCTATAAAAAAGTGCTACAAATAGCAGAAACTGTTATTGACGAGTTAAAATTCCTTACAAAATTTGACGAAAAAGGTGTTTTAAATCTTTCAGATAAGCCTTTCACTGGGATGATAGAATTCACTTCAACAAAAGATTTTAAAGAATTTGAAAAGATAAAAACAAATAAAAAAGCCTTTGATAAAACTCTTTTAACAGATACTCAAAGAATTCCTGTTACCGAAGATTACACAGATTTATATACTTATCTTACAGAAGTTGAAAACCTTGAAACTGATAACATTGATTTTCTATTAGGAGATTTGCAAGGTTGCGATTTAGATATTTCTGACAAATATATTAAAAATTCACATATTAAACTTGAAATCAGGGACGAAAAAGTCTTCATTAATGATGTACCATTTACCATAATCAACTATTCAGATAAAGGTGATAGCTACAATTTTGGACCTGTTTCTAACGATAAAGGTTCCAATTTAAAGGTTTCTCGTTCGAGGATTGAGCTTAATTGCAGAAAAAGATGCTCCCTCAGAATAGACTTTGAAGGTGCTAGAGATATTATTACACTATATGCCATTCTAGATAATCACGCTCAACATATAAAATTCTATTTTGATTGGATTAATACGCAAAAAAACCATATATTAGAAGCGAGTTTTGAGCTACCAACACTAATCAAAGAAGTTTGGTCAGAGGACATGAATAGCCTCATAAAACGTAATTTTGACCCTGATTATAATATTAGAGAAAACTTGCCAAAAGAACGAGGAATTGAAGCAAAAACGAATACAGCTCCTATGCAACGAGGATTACTCATAGATGAGGAAGAAAATAATATAGGTATCGTCACAAAAGGATTAACACAGTACGAAGTGTACAAAAATAATCTATATATTCCAATTTTACGTTCAACTGGTGTTATTTCTAACCCTCAAAATCCAGCACGTTCTACTCCTGCAGGTCCACCTATTGAAACGCCTGAATTGCAAATGTTGGGACGCAACCAAGCTGAATTTTATGTATTTTTTGGCAACCAAAATCAGTTTGATAATGTAATAAATACTGTATATAATTACATAATTGTTTAAAAAAAGAGGGCGGAACACAAGGTGTTCCGCCCTCTTTTTTTTAAATCCTAAAATGGTTTAGTTTTATTCAGTTTAGCTCTTAATTCTCTAAAGCGTGCAATATCTTCTTGTGTTTTTGAAGTTTCTTTAAACACAGCTTGAGAAGTTGGATGAACCATTTGAATTGAATCTAAACGAATTTCCAAAAACTCATATCTCTTCGGCGGTTGATTAGAATTTTTAGGATATATTTCTACATTAGTAACAGCTAAAAATCTACGTTCATTATTATTCAATAAATCAGTCAACTGCCTATTTGCTGCAACCTTTGTAGACACATATACTGTTCCTTTAATATCGCTTGTATCTGTTAAAATTATAACCTCTACTGGTATCATATCTTTGTTTGGCATTAATATTCCCCTCTTATTATATTTAAATTCTATACTATTTTTCTTATTATGTCCAGTTATAAAAGAATTTTATCAACTTCTTGTTTGAGAGACTCCAGTTTTTCTATAGAATCCGTCTCAAAATATATTCTCAAAAGAGGTTCTGTTCCACTCGGACGAACTAAAATCTTAGAATTAGAACCTAACATTAATTTTACTCCATCCATTAAATTCAAATCTGTAACTTCATAATTACCAATTTTAGTCAATTTCTTAAATATATCTAGAATAGGAATCACCTCAGATTTATCAGATTTCTTTAAATCAATTCTATCTGTATAAAATTTACCACCTAACTTATAGATCTCATCTTGAAGTTCAACTAAAGATTTTTTTGTATCAGCCATCGCTTCAAGGATGAGCAAATTAGCAATCAAACCGTCTTTTTCTGGAATATGTCCTTGTATACTCAAACCTCCAGATTCTTCTCCCCCTATAATAACGTCATTTAGTCGCATTGCCTCGCCAACGTGTTTGAAACCTACTGCTGTTTCGATAACATCAACCCCTAAAATTCTTGCAACATTATCAATTAAAATACTTGAACCAACCGTTTTAACAACCGAACCAGAATAACCCTTTGACTTCAAATACTTAAGTAGAATCGCAATAACTTCGTTAGGTGAAACATACTCGCCATTTTCATTAATTACACCAAACCTATCTGCATCTCCGTCATTTGCAAGGCCAATAGTATTTGGTTGTGAGCCCACCTTTTTAATCAATTCACTTAAATATTTTGGTTTCGGGTCAGGCATGCCTCCTCCAAAACTTGAGTCATGCTTCATATGCAAAGCTTCATATTTTATTCCATAGGCGTCGAGAATTTTATCGAAATAACCTATTGAAGCTGAATACAAGCCATCGAATACAATATTAGTTTTTAAAGTTTTTACTTTTTCAAAATCTATTAATACTTGTAAATGTTCATAATATTCACGAGAAAAATCTACAACTTCTACCGAACCACCAATTCTAGAAGAAAATTCTTTGTCAATATTAGAAACTATTTCATCCGTAATTTCACTTGTGGCCGGTCCTGCATAATCTGGAATATACTTCATTCCTAAATAATCTGATGGATTATGCGATGCCGTGAACATTATAGCTGAAGCGTTAAGAAGTTTTGCATTATAGGCTAATACCGGAGTCGGTATAACTCTTGAAGAAAGTTTTACACTAAAACCTTTCTGTGCCAAAAGCTCAGCACATTTTTTTGCAAAATAATCAGCTTTTCTACGGGGATCATAACCTATTATAACTAATTTTTCAAACCCATAATTATCATAAATATATTTACCAATAGCTAAAGTAACCCGTTCGACATTTTCATCTGTAAAATCTTTATCTAATATTGCTCTCCAACCGTCAGTTCCAAATTTAATCATATATATAACCTCTCTTGAATATTTTAGCATAAACGCTCATAGCTAATTCGACATCATCTGCCCTATCATATAAAAAGAGCCACATATAATATTTAACTTGTCGCCTGTTAGCTCTTGACCTTTATACTCTTTTGACACAACTGGACATGATAAATGTAGTTCTTCATAACTACAAGCTTTTGGATAATCAAATTCACATAGATATACTTCATCTCCTTCTTCAAAAAGAATCTGCATCATGGTTTTATAATCCTTATTATTCAAACAACCAAAAACATACCTGCGAGGTTTGTTAGGAAAATAAAAATCCAAGTTTTCTTTCAAAGCCTTTATCCCGTTGGGATTGTGTGAAGCATCAACTATCAAATTCTTATCCTGAAAAAACTCAAACCTAAACGGATTTCTTACTTTACTTAAGGCTAGTTTAATTGTTACTTCATCAATATCTTTAAACAAATAATTAATAGCAGTTAAAACAAGTGCTAAGTTTTCAGCCTGATGTAAACCTTTTAAAGCAAGTGATTCTAAAAAACCTTGCGATACGAACGGAGAAGTAAATAGCAACAAGGAATCCAATTCATCAGCTCTATCTCGAATTTCTTCATAACCCATTGAAGTAACTACAGGACATTTTGGTTTGATGATTCCAGCCTTTTCAAATGCAATTTCATCTTTCGTTTTTCCAAGCCTATCTGTATGGTCCAAGTCAATTTGAGTAATTATCGAACATAGATTTTCTTTAATGACATTTGTTGCATCAAATCTTCCGCCCATACCTGTCTCAAGAATAACAATTTCAACATTATTTCTCTTGAAATAAATAAACATCATAACAGTCAAAATTTCAAATTCTGTTAAATGAACCTTTATTGAACTAACTTCCTCAAACAAATCAGCAAAATCTTGTTGTGAAATTTCTTGCCCATTAATTTTTATACGCTCAGTATATTCAAATATATGTGGACTTGTATAAAGGCCCGTTTTATAACCAGATTCTCTCAAAATACTTTCAAGCATTGCACAAACTGAGCCTTTTCCATTAGTTCCTGCTACATGAATATATTTTAAAGAATCTTGAGGGTTACCCAATTCTTCTAAGGCAGATTTAACTCTGTCTAACCCTAAATCAATATAAAACATTCCAGTTGATGTAAGGTTTTCAATTGCTTCTTGATAATTCATAAAACCTTATCTCCTAACGTTAACCCCTATGCTTCTGATTCAGCAGGTAACATGTTTTTTGGAATGTATTCTTCAATTTCCTCTTGAGGTAAATTTATTGGCAAACGGAAGCCAAAAGTTGAACCCTCTCCCTCTTTAGATTGAACAAAAACTTGACCGGCATGGTGTTTTTCAATAGTAACTTTTACTAAATGCAAGCCTAGCCCTGTACCCTTAACAGAATGTGTTGCATTTTCACACCTGTAAAATCTATCAAATACTTTTTTCTGGTCAGCTTCTGGTATTCCTGCCCCTTGATCTTCTACGCTTATTTCAACAAACTCACCATCACGAGAACGTTCAGCTCTAATTTTAATACGTTTACCGTCTGGTGAATACTTAATTGCATTAGATAAAATATTCATAAAAGCACGAGAAATAGAATCAATATTTAGATAAATTTCAGGCAAATCAGGTTCTTTCATCACAGAAATCGTCAAATCGTGTTCTTTAGCTAAAACTTGAACTTGATTTACACAATCCTCAACAATTTCCATTACATTCTGTTTAGATTTTTCCAAACGTACATTTTGAGCCTCATAGCGTGAAAAATCAAGTATATCATTTACCATTCTATTTAGACGAACAATCTCTTGATTCATTACACCTATAAATTCTCTTTGAGTATTAAAATCAAAATCATTACCAAAGTTGTAAAGTGTATCGATATAACTTCTTAAAACTGTAACAGGGGTTCTTAATTCGTGAGAAACATTTGAAATGAAATGCGAACGGAGTTGATCCATTTCAACATCTTTGGTCACATCAATCAAGACTATAATATACCCAACATAAGAATTTGAACGAGTAAACATTGGAGAAATCAAACATCTAATGATACGTTTATCAATTTCTATATTGAACGGAACTGGAGTACCATCTTCTTCAATTGGAGTATCTTTAAATTCTGCAATTTTTTCAGAGAAACAAAACTCACCGCTCGAATCACAGAATTGCTGTATTTGAGTATTCAAAATATCTTCTTCAGAAACTTCTAAAAGTTTTTTGGCATGGTTATTAACCATAATAACTTTATCGTGGTTATCGCAAACTACAACACCGTTTACGATACTCATAAGCACTGATTCTAATTTGTTACGTTCAAAAGTCAAGCTTTCAATTGTTTGTTCATTATATCTGCTTAATTTTTCAGACATATCGTTAAATGCGTTATAAAGTTCTTTTACTTCATTATCAACGTTTTTATCGTCAATCTTGTAACCAAATTCGCCTGTTGAAATCTTTTTAACACCTTGGTAAAGTTTTCTAAGTTCAGAAGTTACAATAGAAGAGTTCATATAAACGATGCCGACAATAACCAACCAAGCTAGAAGAAAAACAAAAGCTAAAGATACTTTTGACGTTGTTGAAATTTTATCCATAATTTTTCCAGATAATCCAACAGTAACAGAGCCAACATTTTTTGAATCAGCAAGGTTTTTAACAATCATCGGTGAGCTTACAGTAATTCTAGCCTTTTCAGCTTGTTCTGGATAATCATCTTTACTTGAATAAACAACTTTAGAATTATTATCTTTAAAAATAATGAAAGCTATGTCTTCATTGCTTTTTAATATTGAGACAGAATTTGAACGCAAAGCATCATATTTTGCCAATTGAGGAATCTCTTTTGTTAACTCAACTCCCTCTATCGCAAGTGTCTTTGATAAAACTTGTCCAAAGTTTTTATATGCACTTACCATGTTTTTATCAATGCTATATGTAGCAAACCAAGCTACACCCAATATAAAGGCCGTGCTTATAACAAGCCCCATTACAATTAACCTTGCTTGCGCAGTCATGCTTTTTTTTGCGCTATTCTTTGTTTTTGTTGCCTCAACCTCAGGCACTACGAAGCCCCCCAAAACTCTGTTTCTCTAACGAAATTATATCATGTAAATTTTTTACTAGCAATATTAAAATTCTTTTGATTTCTATTTTAATTTTTCTAATATAGCAGTTACTGCTTCTGGTGCAAGCCCTATAATATTCTCAAAACTACCCTCATATTTATCAAGAATACCATCAGGTAATTCTTGTATACCATAGCTTCCGGCTTTATCTAATGGATTAAATTCATCAATATAATAGCGAATCAGCTCAACATCAAGCTCTTTAAATCTCACATAACTAGTTGTGGAAAGAAGTGCTGCACGGTTTGTTTTTGTATTAATACCACATAATGAAGTAACAACCATATGTGTTTGCCCTGAAAGCTCGCTAAGCATTCTAAAAGCATCTTCCTTATCTTTTGGCTTACCTAAAATTTTATTGTGCAAAACAACAACCGTGTCAGCACCTAAAACTACTTCGTCGTGTCCGACTCTACGCACAACATCACAAGCTTTTTGAGTCGCTAAATCTTCGATTAAATCATAAGAAAAGGTATCTGTTTCAAGCTTTTCTTCATAGTTTGACGGAACAACCTCAAAATCCAAACCTAAATCAGTAAGGATTTTTTTACGTCTTGGTGAATTTGATGCGAGTATTATTTTTGTCATTTCTAACTATACCTTCAATTTTTTAGCAAGCTCTTGTCCTTTTGGATAAAGACCTTTAAAAGTATGTCTGTGTTTTTGAACCATATTTGTATAAAAACCGTTATTAAAATCCAATAATGTTTCGCCAATTTTTTTCATAATGCTATTCCAAGATTTTAAAAACGGTTTGTAATAATCTATTATTTTACCAGTTTTATTTTCAATTACTAATTCCACTTTACCGATTGTCAAACAAGTATTATCAAACATTTGATTGCCAGTATGAATTTGAGCTAAATTTTGTCTAGTATCAATAAGCTCAGCAATTTCTCTTTTTTTAGAATCATGTAAGGTTATACGTCTTGTCTTAGTAGATTCATAAGCATATTCATTGCTCTTAAATTCCGTTTCTTTATCCATTGTTTCTAATAGTTTTTCTAGCAACTCATGAGACTCATAATCAAGGCGTCTTGTTGTTTTATTAGCATTAAAAGTTGTATTTGGCTGTACTTGTTGAACTCTCATATTCTTTTCTCCTTAGTAACCGTTAGAAATGAATTCTCTATTTCTAAACTCTGCGCCAAGCTCTTCAGCTATTTTTTCACAGTTTTCTACATTGATTTCACGTTCATCAAACCCTGTCACAATACTAGCATAAGTCTTGATACCAGCTTGTTTGCATGATTTTAGAAAATCTTTGACAGCTTCATAAGCATTTTCGATTTTTGGCTGACAGATTTCATTGTATTGTTCTGCGTTATCAGAGTTTAAACTAACTGAAGCTTCGTCTAAAAGCCCTTTGAATTCTTCTGCAACATTGGTTTTATAAATGGCATTAGCGTGCCCGTTTGTATTCACTCTAATTTTTATCTCAGGATAATTTTCTCTTAAATATTGAGCAAACTTTTTCATCATATCTTTTTTCAAAAACGGCTCGCCATATCCACAGAACACCACATTTTTCACTATTTGGTCGGAACGCATATTTTTATCTGCAAGATTATTTTGTACTTCCAAGCGTTCCTCGAATTGTGACTTCAAGTTATTCGAACTTGGATTATGAAAATTTTCAAATTGTTCAATAATATCCTCTAGCGTATAATTATCATCGTGCCACATTTCTGCACCGCAGACATCGTCTTTTTGTTCACGCAAACAAAATACACAAGAGTTTGTGCATGCGTTCGTAAGATTTACATAAACAGTACTCGGATTTGGCTCGTTATTTATTGAATAAACTAGGGTATATTTTTTATTCATTCCTATTTACCCCCTAGCCATTCTTCTACACGATGAGCAATTGAATCAAAACCTTCAATAAGTCCTAAATCTTTAGGCTCTATGTTTTTTGAATAGTATAGAACTGGCACATACTCTCTTGTATGATCAGTTCCATCTACTGTTGGATCGCAACCGTGATCAGCTGTAATCACAAGTAAGTCTTCTTCATTAATTAATGGCAAAATTTCATCTAGATATGTATCAATTTCCTCAATTGCTTTTCCATAGCCCTCAGCATCATTTCTATGTCCAAAAAGCATATCAGTATCAACTAAGTTTGTGAAAATTATTTCTCTATTTTCATCTGTTATACTTACCTCTGGATATTTCATTTCAGCAAGAGGAAGTTCATTTTTCAAAGCTTTAATAGTTAATTCTAAACCCTCTTTATTGCTTCCTGTATGAATTGCATGAGTAATTCCAGCTTTAGAGAAAATATCTTCGATTTTTCCGATACCAATAACTTTTGCACCAGAATCTTTGATTTTGTCTAGAACAGTTTTCTTAGGAGGCGCCATTGAATAGTCACGTCTGTCTTTAGAAATTCTTGTAGGTTTGCCCTCAATGATTTTATAAGGTCGAGCAATCACTCTAGCTACGTTATAATTACCCTCGTCAAGAAGTCTACGAGCGATTTCACACCACTTATAAAGTGTTTCTAAAGGAATCATATCAGTATCAAGTGCGATTTGGAAAACGCTATCAGCTGACGTGTATACGATTGGAAATTTTGTCTCGTGATGTTCGTCATTTAGTTTTTCAATAATTGCAGTACCACTAGCTGGACAATTTGCAAGAATTCCACCACATTTAGTCTCAGCAATAAATTTATCTAACAATTCTTGAGGAAAGCCATTTGGGAATGTCGCAAAAGCTTTTTCAGATACCAAACCTGCGATTTCCCAATGACCAGTAGTTGTATCTTTCCCTTTTGATTTTTCTTTTAATGTTCCGTATTGTCCAAGAGGTGTTGAAGTTTTTTCAATCCCCTCAAATTCTTGGATATTTCCTAAGCCAAGAGCTTCAAGCACAGGAACATCAAGACCTTTATTAAACGCACAAACATTTTTTAAAGTATTACATTCAGCCACATCACCAAACTCAGCATGATCTGGTAATGCTCCAATACCCATAGAATCAATCACGATAATTATTGCACGTTTTTTGTTTCCCATAAAAATTCTCCTTAATAAATATTTGTAATTATTATATCACATTTGTGGTATTATTATGAAAAAGATAAAATTTAATTAGGAGAATAAATTATGCAAGCACGTCGCGCATCAAGAGAATTAGCACTTATCCTTTTCTCACAATTTGAAAAAGAAATTACTCATTATTCAAAAGATGATTTTAAAAATATTATGCTAAAATCTGTTAGAATTCTTTCTAACTCAGCATCAGAAGAACTAAAACTAACAGTCGGTTCTTTGATTGATATTAAAAGCTACTTAGATGATTATGAAGCTGATCATGAATCAAACCTTTCACGTCCTTTAGGAGCTAAGAACAAGCCTGTTCAAATCCCTATGACAGATGAAATGATTGCAAAAGTTGATTCAATGCTCGATGTAGCAGAAAAAGCAATTTTAGCTCTTGAAATTGCTGAATTTACAACTTTAGAAAACCAATCAGAAGTTCAAAATTATGCAATAGAGATTGCTGAAAGCTTCAAACAACATGCAAAAGAAGTTGATGGCGAAATCCAAAAATATTCTAATGGTTGGGATATTTCAAGATTAGTTAAAATTGACAAAGATATTCTTAGAATTGCAATCACAGAACTTCTTTATGTTAAAGGCGCTCCTTTAAAAGTTGTTTGTGACGAAGCTGTTGAGCTAGCTAAAAAATATTCAACTGAAGATTCTTCATCTTTTGTGAACGGTATTTTAGCAAAAGTAATAGTCGAAAACGGCCTGAAAGGCTAAAGAGGTAAATATATAACTTAACCCTCGCCCTTTGAGGGAGAGGGTGTCACATAGTGACGGGTGAGGGGTATTATGTTCAAAATTTTTGACAAACTAAAATCAACTGTAACAAAAACTGCTCAATCTTTAGTTGGCAACATTGTTGATACTATTTCAGAAGAAACAGAATTTTCAGAATTTGTCCTTGATGATATGGAAGATTTGCTCATAAGTGCTGATTTAGGTGTTAATTATGCTGCAGAATTAACAGACAAACTTCGTGGACAAGATAAAATCAAGCCGTCACAAGTAAAAGAATTTTTAGAAAAAGAGTTTTTAGAAACTCTTGATAAAGCTGGTTCTTGTGAACTATCTTACAAAGATAACGAATTAAACATATATTTTATTGCAGGTGTAAATGGAGTTGGTAAAACTACATTAATTGGCAAAATGGCTTATATGTTCAAACAACAAGGCAAAAAAGTTCTTATTGCAGCTGGTGATACATTCCGTGCTGCAGCGGAAGAGCAAGCAGACATCTGGTCAAAGCGTTCTGGTGCAGATATTGTAAGACGAGACAAAGCTGACCCTGCATCTGTTGTTTATGAAGCGATACAAAAAGCTCGCAACGAAAACTATGATATTATTTTAGTTGATACAGCTGGAAGATTACAAAATAAATTTAACTTAATGGAAGAACTGTCAAAGATTAAGACTGTTATTGATAAAAATGCTCCAGAATCATTAAGAGAAAGTTTTCTTGTAATAGATGCCAATACTGGTCAGAATGGATTACAACAAGCTAAAGTATTTAAAGACTGTGTAAATCTTACAGCTGTCGCCCTTACAAAATTAGACGGCTCAGCAAAGGGTGCAATTGTTCTTGCTATTGCAAAAGACTTAAATCTCCCAGTTAAACTTGTCGGTGTTGGTGAAAAAATGGAAGATCTAAAACCTTTTGAATCAAAAGATTTTATTCAAGCTTTGTTTAATTAGAAAAGTTAAATAAAAATATTTCAATATTCCCCCCTCTATATGTAGTATTTTTTCTAAAAATTATTAAAGAAAACATAATTTTTAACGTCATCCTTAATGCAATAAGGAATATACATGTTACTAAAATCCCCCCAACTAGATAGTATATTAACACCTAAAAGTGTTAACCCAACGGATGTCGTTAACGACATAAACTCGCATATAGATAAGAACTCCTGCGAGTATCTTTCAGTTGATATTTCTTTTATGAACGTAATAGACGCTTGTTATGTAACAACTTTATGCGCAACAAAACACTTTACTAAATACCCAAACGGTAAAATAAATTGGAAAGTATCGTCCAAAAGCGTTAAAGAGTTTAACAAAGATTTAGATTTAGGGAATAATTGTTACATTTTGTAAATTAAATAATAAAAAACAAGCAATTTTAACCTTGAGGTAACTTTACTCATATACCCCAATGTATAATGAAAGGAAGTTATTTTTATGATGTTACATGCTACTAATAATTCGCATCCGTCTTTTGGTATGGCCCTTAGAGCACCAAAAACAACTACAGGGCAACAAAGATTAGCACAATATATTGGAATTGGTGAAAGGCCTTTTGTTAAAAGAGGTTTAGAAAAATTTGCAAAATCTCACGCTAAAAACCCTTATGATATCGTATACAACGAAACTTTTCACAGGTTTGATGTTTATAACGGAAAATCAATTTTAAAAAGTTTTAATATCGATACATCAGCTAAAAAACCTGCTCCCCCAAAAAGTCTAGGACAAAGTTTAAAGACTTTGTTTAAAGGATTATACAAAGCAGCCGTCGAGCCGGAGGCTTTTCTCCCTAAAGAGCTAAAACAGGCCGGAAAATTTTCTAATGAGCATTTACAATCTATTCATGCCGCAAGCGATAAGTTTGAAGCAGAAATAGCTAAAGAGACAGCTGCTAGATTAAAAAAAGAAAAGGCTGGACAAACTTTAACTAACATACTCAATAAATTTTGCAAAGAATAAAAAGAACCCCTCTCTGCAGAGAGGGGTTCTTTTTATAAAACTTCTACTACACTTCTAATATTAGGACTAAAAACCTTTTGTAATGCTAAATTTTTATGTTCACTAGTCATAGAAGATTTTTCTTTTAATAATGTTAAAACCTTAAGTATGAGGGTTTCATTATTACTATCTAAAAGAGTTTCAAGTTCTTCGATTTCACTAACAAAATCTAAAGCAAAGAACACAAAATCACTTTCATCATAAAGCTCATCATAGAAAAAACTTTCTAGTTTTTTTGTGTTGACTTTTTTTAATAATTCATTAATTTCCTGAACTTCATCTTTAGTATTTTTATCTGCATCAAAAAGATATTCATCATTACTACAAAGCTCTTCAAATTTATCTTTAGCTAACCTTAAAGCAACCGCAACAGTGCTTGTTAATTGTTCGTTAATCAATTTATTGAAAACTTCATACAGACAAAAATCACAAACTGATGAAATTGGTATTATTTCTGGAATCGCATTGATTATATTACAAAGAACTAAAAGAGCTGAGTCTGAATCTTGCTGAAACATATCTTCAAATGATAACAGATAAGGTATTTCTGCTGCTATATTTTCCGCAAATGTTGAGTATTTCATTGTCTCTACAATTTTATCAAGACAATCTTTAGCTTGATAAGTTACTAAAAATTTAACAGCATCAAATTTTACAAATTCATCGAGTGATTCCAAATTACTTAAAGCTTCTGCTTTAGAAACTTCATCTTTTAATAGTGATAATACCTCTATAGAATTCATTGCCAATGGTTCAAAATCTGACTTAGAGGTTTTTCTCAAAAGAGGTAACATATCAGACAAAAACTCCTGTTGCACAAAAGAAAAATATTTTACAGCATAAGCTTTTTCAGCCTCAGTACCATTTAAAAACAGCTCTTTCATTTCAGGCAAAAGCTCATCACCACTAAATGAATATAACACTCGTGCAATCATAGTGTCATATGATGGTGAATAATATTTTAAAAAAGCTAGCAAATTGAGATAATTGTCTTTATTACAAGCACTTTGTATTCTTTTTGCAACATTATCTTTTATAAAATCAAATAAAAAATCATCCTGTTTAACAAGCTTAGCAAATAATTCAACATCAGAATTATCAACTAGAGATTTTGCAACCACTTCATACTCAGTAGGGTTTTTCCCCGTGAGTTTTTTTATTATATCCATTTTAACCTCTAATCTAGATAGAATACTGTAACAACTTTATGGTTTTCTTCAGCATAATCAACAGCTTTATGAAGCGTATTACTTGAGTGTGAAAGAAAACATATTAGCTGATTACAGTCATCAATAATTTCTCTATTACAAACTCTAGATGCATCAGCAAGTGTCATCATTGCTCTATCTGAATGCTCAACAATGTTAGGAACACCAATTAACTGATCTTGAACATCAGAAGGTTGTTGTCCTATAGTTTGAGGTAATATAACTTTTAATTTATCAGGATTAGATTTCATTGCCCCACGGATAGCAGCAGCGTTTGTACCACAAGAACCACCAGAAGTAATAATAGTGTTACCTTGCATTACAAGCGCAGTAGTAAGCATTTCAATCATTTGTTGGTGTGTTATAGCTAAATTTCTCGAGCCTATTATTGCAATTCTTTTGGCGGGTTGTTTAATAGTAGCTAATTCTAACGCTAATTCATCTACGACATCAGGATTTTGTTCAGCAACATCTAAATCACCCATTGGAACCATAATTGAGGGTTGTTTGTTGTCATCATCCAAAGAATTCATAATTTCAATCATTGTACCACCTTCGTTAATTGCAAATAATAAATATTTTGTGTATGCTGGTATATAATACCACATAATCGCAGATTTGGGAATAGGGGAATGGAAAATATCTTAGAATCACTTAACGCCGAACAACAAGATGCTGCTAAGACTACAGAGGGTGCTTTATTAATTCTTGCAGGTGCCGGAAGTGGAAAAACTCGTGTTTTAACAAGTCGTATTGCATATATGATTCAACAAGGTGAAATTGCAGGAAAAATTCTTGCTGTTACATTTACTAACAAAGCTGCTCGTGAAATGAAAGAAAGGCTATCCTCTATTCTTGGCGAGAAATTAGTTAAATACATGTGGGTTGGAACTTTTCACAGTATTTGTGGCAGAATTCTAAGACAAGATATTGAAAACTTCACATTCCCATCAGGTAAAAAGTTAGATAAAAATTTTACAATTTACGACGAAACAGATTCTTTAGCTGTTATAAAACAAGCAGTAAAGAAACTTAATCTTGATGACAAAATTTACGCTCCAAAATTGATTAAAACAGTCATTTCTAACGCTAAAAACAAGATGCAAGATGCCTATACTTTTGCAACGTTTGCAAAAGACTTCAAATCACAAAAAATAGCATCTGTATTTGAACTGTATGAAAACTATTTAAACAATAACAATGCAATAGATTTTGACGATATGCTTTTGTTAACTGTAAAGCTTTTAGAACAAAATCCTGCGGTGAGAAAAAAATATTATGATAAATTTAAGCATATACTTGTTGACGAATACCAAGATACAAACCAAGCTCAATATCAGCTTGTAAATGCTTTATATACAAATCACGATTCATTTATACCACCAGAGCGTTCTCTTTGCGTTGTAGGAGATGTCGACCAATCTATCTACAGCTGGCGGGGTGCTGACTTTAGAATCATTATGAATTTCCAAAAAGACTTTCCTAATGCAAAGATCGTTAAATTAGAACAAAACTACCGTTCAACAGCTAATATTCTTAACGCGGCAAATGCTGTTATTGAGAACAATGAAGAACGTGTTGATAAAGTTCTTTATTCACAAAAAGGTGATGGTGAAAAAATAACCTATTATGAAGCCCAAGATGAAGCTGATGAAGCTACTTATATCGTTAAATCCATAACTTCAACTTCAGATAATTATAACCAATTTTCGATTTTATACAGAACAAATGCGCAGTCTCGTGCTTTAGAAGAAGCTTTGATTGCAGCAGGTGTACCATACCGAATATACGGAGGTCTAAAATTCTATGACCGTAAAGAAATCAAAGACGCAATAGCTTATTTAAAATTAATTTATAACGTAGACGATTCACAATCTTTGCGTAGAATAATTAATGTACCTAAACGTGCTATCGGCGAAACAACTCTAAAACATTTACAAGAATATGCTGATAGCAATGATATGAGCTTATTTCAAGCTATTTTAAATGTTGATAATATTTCTACTATAAAATCTGGAACTTCAACAAAACTAAAAGATTTTGCAACACTTATAATGAAGCTTCAAGAAGCTCAACCTAAATATCAGTTACCAGAATTTTTAAGCTTAGTTTTAGAAAGAACTGGATACTTAAGAGAGCTACAAGCAACAGGTTCAGATGAAGACTTAACTAGAATTGAAAACTTGCAAGAGCTTGTAAACGTAGCTAATGAGTTTGAGCCTGAAGAGTTAGATAATGTACTTGGTGAATTCTTAGTCCAAGTGTCTTTAGTTTCAGATATTGACGGAATGGACGAGATTGCTAACAATGTTACATTGATGACACTACACGCTTCTAAAGGCTTAGAATTCCCTATCGTATACCTTGCAGGCTGTGATGAAGGAATCTTCCCATCTGCTCGCACCATGATGATTAAGTCAGAGCTGGAAGAAGAACGGCGTCTTATGTATGTTGGTATAACAAGAGCCGAACAAAAGCTTTTCTTAACTACAGCTAAACGTCGTCAGATGTGGGGAGAATATAAATATTACACACCAAGCAGATTTATTGAAGAAATTCCTTGTAATTTACTAGAAACTGAGCAATCATATGCAAGTGAGTACTCTCCACGAGGAACTTTTACAAATGCGGTAAAAACAGCTAAAAATTACAATTACGAAAAAACAACAAGTTCTTATTCAGATAGCCAACTCTCCAGCGGAACAGGCTTTGGTAAAAACTTTGTAGCTCCGGGCAGAGAAAAATACAATACACCAGATGAGCCGAAAAAAATTACAAATGTTGTTAAACACGGCCCTAAACGTGCTTTTATTAGTAAAAATCCTATAAACAAGCAAAAAGAAGACGAAAAAATTAAAGCTTTCTTTGAAGACAACGTAATGAAACGTCGTTTGGAAGAACACAAAAAAGAGCAAGCTCGTATAGCAGAAGAAAAAGCCATCGCCGAAGAAGTAAAAAACTCTGCTACACAATATTACTTCAACATTGGCGAACGAGTTTTTCATGATAAATTAGGTGTTGGTCACATAACCGACGTTATACAAATTGGCGAAAGTACAATGTACACAATTGATTTTGGTAAAATGGGCAAAAAAGCAATGGACGCAACATACGCTCATCTTAAAAAATTCTAACCCTTATCAGCCAAAATACCCAGATATTCTATTGCGTCATAAACTTTATACCGCCCTAAAGAGTATAATTTTAAAGCTAATTCACATCCAAGACAGGATGTTAAAACAATTTTAGCTCGTGTACCAACTATATCTTCTCTTTTTTGCCTAAATATTTTAGACATTATCCCATATTCATTAATTTTTGTAAGACCATTAAAGCCACAACAATTGTCATAATTTTGCATTCTTACATAGTCAAGATTCTTGGTATTTGTTAATACCCATTCAATATCATCAAAATTATTAATATTACAAGGTTTATGATATGTGACCCTTTCTGTTTTTTTAACTTTTAGTCTTAAATTATTTTCTCTAAGATACTCATAAATATTTTTAACTTTGACATTTTTTAAAAATTTAACATCTTCTTCATCGGCCCATTTTATATAATCTTTTAAAGATTTTTCACAACTTGCACAAGTTGTTATAACTTCAGTAACACCTTGTTTTTCTAGTAAGTTGGTATAATTTTTGATTGACTTTTTAAACTCTTTTAAATCGCCTCGAACAAAATATGGTACTCCACAACAATGAAATTCTGGGTTTATAACCTCAATTTTTATTGAGTTTAATATTTTGACAATAGAATTATCGCCCGACAACTTAGTTTTACACCCTCCAAAGTATACCACCTTTTTATCAAACTTTTTAGATTTCGTTGGACGAATAAAAGTCCTTGCAATCCTTGGAAGCAAACCTACTAAAAAATATTTTTGAAATATTGTTATAAACCTCTCTATAAAATGGGAATTAAAATATTCCGATTTTGCAGAAACAATTACATCTACAACATCAATTCCACTTGGACAAAATTTTGAACATTTACCACATTTTAAACACAGATCAAGATATCTATTTATAGCTTTTGACATCTTTAAATCGCCTTTTACCACCCCATTAAGCATCACAAATTGTCCTCGAGATACAGTACAATCATTACCTGTAGCTTGATATATAGGACATTCTGCTTGGCACAGGCCACATTTAGAACACTTATGTATTTCTTCTTTGAAATCTAAAAGCTTTTTCATATAAAAAATTATAACACGCAAAAGCATTAAACTTTATTAATACTAAAATAAACATCTTTCAAACGTTTTTTACTAATGTGTGTATAAAGTTGAGTTGTAGAAACATCACTATGTCCCAACAATTCTTGAACGACTCTTAAATCAGCCCCATTCTCAAGTAAATGAGTTGCAAAACTATGCCTCAATGTATGAGGTGAAATATTTTTGTGTATTAATTTACCTCTAGCATGGATAAGATTATATATATCTTGCCGATTTACAATTCTTCCTGTCGATAGAACTAGCAGCTTCTTTGTAGACAGATTAAACTTTCTCAACAACATATCCCTTTCGGGAAAATATTGTTTCAACTTTTCTATCGCTTTTCCCCCAATAGGTATAATTCTTTCTTTAGACCCCTTACCAAAACATCTAACATATTTAGAATTGATATCAATATCACTAATTTTTAAATTTGCTAATTCTGAGACACGGAGCCCGCAAGAATAGAGGAGCTCAACAATAACCGACTGTATTATTGTCAAATCTGAATGTAATATTTCTTCAATTTCTTTTAATGAAATAACCTTGGGTAATCTCTGAGGGGCCTTCGGTTGCTCTAAAGTTGATGCTGGATTTTTTTCTAAAATATTCATAGAAGTTGCCCACTTAAAAAAACCTCGTAATGACGCTACTTTTCTAATAATACTTGAAGGTGCTAATTTCCGTTCCTTTAGTTTTCTTATGTATAAATTTAGATCATTTCTACCGATAGAAAAAAGCTCAGCATTGTCTTCAGCAAAGTCATACAAATCTCTACGATATGCTTCTATCGTATTATTTGAAAGACCTTTTTCAAGTTCTAAATATTCAAGATACTGAGATATTACTTCGTACATTACTTTATAATCTTAGATAAGCTTCTCTTATAATAAAATCTTCAAGCATTTTTTTGTCAGATGATGATAATTTCATATCGTTTATCATTATGCAGAATGCTAAATTTTTACCACTTTTACTCGTCAAATAACCTGCAATTGAACTTACATTGGACAAAGTTCCAGTTTTAGCTTTTAAATTATTTTGAATCGGCAACAATCGATGTAGCATAGTTCCCTCACCAGGTTTTGGTAAGTATCGCATTACCTCATTTTCTTTATTAATCTTCAAAAATTCAGTTATAAAATCTGCTGATACCAAATTATTTTTTGAAACACCACTTGCATCAGTTATTCTAATTCTTGAATTATCAAGATTATTCCTTTTGCAATAATCATTAAACATTTTTATGCCAGCAGCATCTGTTCCACTAGTAAGTTCACAATATTTGCCTCCTGCTAGTTTAAAAACAGTTTCTGACACCATATTATTGCTATTTTTTAAAATATCATTAATAGCTTGTTCAATAGCATGGGTATTTTTTGCGACAAACTTATCAGTTTCTTGCTTTTTTGAAATCATATATGAATCTTTTAAATATATACTCCTATCTTCAAGCTGTTTTGTAAGCTGAACTTCAAAATATCGTTTTAGATTGTTTGTAGGAATATATAAAACCGTAGGTCTTGCAACTGTTCCAGAAAGCATAAGAGTATTTGCTGAAACTGTACTATCTCTTTTTACTTCTATATTAGTTTTATCTCCTGTTGTTATATTATTAAAAAAGACTAGCGGGTATTTGCTCGGATTAATTATCAGTGCAAATGGTGCGTCTTTTTGAGGCATTACAGTTAATTTTACAAGATTCTTATCTAAATTATAGCTTCCAAATCTTGGCATAAGAATATTCATATCGTCATCCCATTGCCAACCTTCACCCCAGTTTTTTGAATCTAAAACAAAATCATCTAAATATATTTTTGATGCATCCTTTGAAATCCCGCTTACTAATTTTTTTAATTCCGCAGTTGTTAAATAAGGATCCGCACCAAGCTTTATTAAATATGAACTATCACCACGTTCATACAATTCCGTACTAAATTCATAATCTCTACCTAATGTCTCAATTGCTACTGGCGTTGTTAAAACTTTTTGTATAGACGCAGGGTTCATTAAAATTTTATCATTAAGAGAATATATTGTTTTATTATTATCTAAATTTTTAATTGAAATAGCTATTGATTCAATATCTACACCAGATTCTTCTATTACATTTGCAAATTCATTCTTTACGTTTTTAGCCTGAACTGATAGAACTAGACAAAACATTAGCAAAAAAGAAAAAAATATTTTTTTCATCTAACATCCACCTCATAAGAATCTTTTATATCATCTAAAACTTTGCATTTAGTGCGAAACTCATACATAGAATCTAAATCTATTTTTGCGTAAATCCCGCCCTCAATTGCATTAATTTCACTTATTGTATCTCCTTTGTAATCCAAAATCATAGAATGCCCAAGATTACAAGTCCCATCTCTTAAAACACCAGTCTGCGTTAAAGCCACAAAGTAAGTTTGATTTTCAACAGCTCTCGATGTCGTCATAGAATCCCACGGAATTCTTTTTTCAGCCCCCCAAGCAGCCATATTAACCAAAATATCTGCACCCGCTTTTCTATATGCTCGATAAAGTTCAGGGAACCTTATATCATAACAAATTGAAAGACCAATTTTAACTCCGTCCAATACAACCATTACTGGTGAATCACCCATTGTAATATATTTACCTTCATCGCATCCATAATAAGAGTACAAATGGTTTTTATCATATGTACAAACTAACTCTCCGTCTCTATTTATAATTGGACAAGTATTTGTCAAAGCTCCATTTGATTTTTTTTGAATAAAGCTTCCACCAATAATATTAACACCATATTTTTTTGCGATTTTTTTTAACATCAAAACCGATTTTGCAGTCTCAATATCTTCGAATAACTTTTCAAAAGCTTGGCAATCCCAACCACATGTCCATACTTCAGGTAAAAAGACTAAGTCAGCACTTTTATTAGAAAGATTCGTTTCCAAAAGTCTTTCAACTTTTTCTATGTTCTTCTCCCTATTATCGATTTCAGATCCCATCTGAATCGCCAAAAGCTCTACCTTTTTCTTCTCCATAGACCATGCCAATACACTTTCTCGTACTCATCTGCAATTTTATCATCTAAATCTTCTAAAGCTTTCTGCAATTTCAATCTAGCTTCTTCTTCAGAATTTTCACCACCATCTGCAGGTACATATATAGGTTCACCGTACAAATTAATCAATCTCACATCGAGTATTGGCATTCTTAAACCGTCCCAAGACGGCAGTTTTACCCAATTAAAGTTGCTTGAATACCAACATAACGGAACAATTGGGACACCTGCTAACTTAGCAATCTTAATCACCCCGTCTTTCACTCGTTTTGCCGGCCCTCTAGGCCCATCAACCATCATCGCACAAGCTTCACCATTTTTAAGAGCATCTATCATTTGCATAGTTGCCTCTACAGCACCTTTTCTACCTTTTGATCCTCTTACAATTTTAAAGCCCATACGACTTATTGCGTGTGCAACAACATCTCCATCTTTTGAATTGCTTATTAATACATTCACTTTCCCTTTATCTTGCAAACCATAAATAGCACATTGATTCGCATGCCACATTGCATAAAGACAAGGACGAATGTTTTCCGGATGATTTACCTCAACAATATGAGTAAAAACCTCTTGTATCCTAAAAAGACCACGAACTAAATTTGCTAAACCTTTTGTTGTTTCATTATTTAATAATCTAACCATTCTTCAATTATACTATAAATTTGAAAAAATATGCTATACTTATTTTTATAGAGGAGTTGTCAGATGAAATTCTTGAAGCATATTTTAATAGGTTTTATACTCTCACAATCACTTGCTTTCGCAAATTACAATGATGTTTATATTGCAGATATTCAATATGACTGGATAAAAAAAACAGAAGTTGAAAAAGAAGCAATAATTTCTGAAATTCAAGATATTATTTTTGAAAATGGGGTAATTACAAAACAAGATAACCTTAAGTCTCAACTTAAAAATTTAATAAAAGATAAAAATCATTTAAACAACTATTATGCTGCTTCTGCCGGATACAAAGAACTTGATGAAAAAAACATATCCGCATTTTATTTTAAGAACCAAAAACACATTTATATGTATGCTATTCAAGATAAAAAGGATATTTCTAGAATATACTATTATAGTGCTTTGGGAAAACTAAAGTATGTTGACTATGTATATGGCGAATACCCTGAATATCCATATTACTCAATTCAATATAAAACTTCCGGAAAACCAGTAAGTGCAATTTATTTTGTATCAAAAGATACTCAATATCTTTTTGCACCTAATGGCGATTTTACAGGTGTTTGGCACAAGCACAACCTTTATAATAAAAGTTCTGAAATCATTTTAACAAGGACAACGTACTAATGGATTATGCAACAGAGATAGGCAAAATCTTAAGAAATAAAGCTTTAAAAATTTCCACTGTTGAATCATGCACAGGAGGATTGCTCAGCTCTAGACTAACAGATGTCTCTGGGAGCTCTGAATACATAACGCTTAATCTTGTAACATACGCAAACGAAGCAAAAGAGCAGATGCTCAATGTCATTCTAGATTCTGAAGGTGCTGTGAGCGAAAATTGCGCAGTTCAAATGGCTAAAGGGCTTTATAACTTAACAAAATCAGATATTTGTGTTTCCACAACAGGGATTGCTGGCCCTACTGGTGGTTCAGCTGAAAAACCTGTTGGTTTAATGTTTTCTACTATTTTTACAAAAGACTCTATAAAAACATTTAAAATCATGGTTGGTAGTCAATTCCCACGAATAGAAACAAAAAAACTATTTACAGAAGAAGTTTTGAAAAACATTTATGAATTTCTTACATCTCAATCATAAAAGTTACAGGCCCATCATTTACCAATGCCACGTCCATCATAGCAGCAAATTTGCCTGTTTGAGTTTTGATTCCGTATGAAGATATTTCTTCTACAAATTTTTCGTAAAGTTCGTTTGCCATTTGTGGTGGAGCAGACTTGTCAAAACTTGGTCTCGTTCCTTTTTTACAATCGCCACAAAGCGTAAATTGAGAGACAATAAGCATCTCCCCACTAACATCTAGCGCTGAACGATTCATCTTATCATTTTCATCTGGAAAAATTCTCAAATTTACAATCTTTTTAGCAATTTTTTGCACATTTTCAATTGTATCATTTTTCTCAATACCAACAAGTGCTAATATACCTTTTTCTATAGATGAATAAAGTTCTGAGTCAATAGTCACAGAAGCTTTTTTAACCCTCTGTATTAAAACTTTCATTAACAACCTCTCTGACAATATTACTAACTTTTTCAATACCAACTTTAGCAGTTTCAAAATAATCAAACATTTTTTGAGAAATATTGAGCACTGCATCCATTGTGAAGTTCTGCGTCATCTTCATTTCGTAATCTAAGTCAATACGTTTTGCTATCGTTATAAAATCAAACATTTCAGATTTCTCTGTAAATTCTGAAGACAAACTAAGATATATCAGCGAAAGCTTTTTTAAAATTTTTAAAACTTCCGCATTTATATCTTTATGCCTTTTTATTTCATTATTCAAAGACTTTAATACTTGTTTTCCGTCTTCTATAATGATCAAAGCTTGTTCTAATTCATTTATCTTCACATTCAGATTGTCAAAAAGTCTTTGCTTTTCGAATATATACTGAGAGTTTAACTCAATATCTCCAACAGGTGCAGAGTCTTTTAAAGCTTCCTCTAAAGATAGATTTTCAAAACCATCTATTTGCGCCCCAACCAATGATGTATTAATATATTTTCTGTCATCAAAATGTTTAACGTACTCTTGTAACGGCTGAACAAAAGCTGCATAAACTGATTCTGTAGGAATCATTTCACCATTTATACCTTTTACTACATGAAGAGATGCATTTAGATTTTTTAACCTCTGTTTAGCAACAGCCAATCGTTTTTCTGGGTCTTCAGAAACTGAAATTGCATTAGCAAATTTATCCATATCTTTAGCCATAATCTCCCAAAGATTATTTTCTGGATTGATTCCACACACTAGATCCTTATATGCAGAGTCTTTACTATAACACTGACCTTCTATATAAGCTAAATCTTGTCCTACAAGTACTATCTTTGAACACCCTAAAAGCCTAGCACAGTTCAATGCCGTATAAGAAACTGTCCCCTTGGACCAATATTCTTCTACACTTTCTCCAATCAAGTCCCCCCAAAACAAATTCACGGGGGTATTTGCTGAAATATGAGAAAAACGTCTTTTAAAATTAAAATTTCTTAATTCTGTATGTGAATATGGTTCCGTTATAAAATTAACATCTTTTAAATCTAGCCCCTCAAGCTGGCGTTTAGAATTATACGTTTCTATAATAACTATAAAATCTGGCTTTAAGCCATGTTGATAAAGCGTTTTAGCCGCAGTACCTACCACAAAAAGGATATATTTATCCCTATTTGCTTTTAATGTCTCAATATTTCTATCCAAAGTCGGTCCAGCAGAAACAACAACTGCAGTTTTTCCTTTATAAATGTCCTTATAATGCGCTAAAGGTTCTTCCTCTTGCAAAAAAGGTATATTTTTCAATAAAGATAACAAATTTGGATAAAATCTCTGCTTAGTATACTTTAAATCCAGAGAATATGATCCAATAAGGTTTTTCAAATTAAACACCAATTCATCAAACCCTTTTTTATCAAATTCTCTTTGAGTTGGTATTGATAATAATTGCGGGATATTTTTCATGCCAGATTTTAAATAAATTGCTTCTGAAACTTCTTCAAAAGTTTCACAAATATAGACATTTTCTTTTAAAATATCTGCAGAAAAATCAACTAGCGTAAAAGACAACCACAAAAGGTTTAAATCTGGCTCATACAATATAACCGTACCTTTTGAATTCAAAGATGCAACCTGAAACAAATAGCCTAATCCCAATCCATATACCAGATGAATTGCGACTGGAATATTTTCTGCTAAAGAAAAAATCTCTTGAGCTTCAGCCAAAGGATTAGTCTTGTTATGAATAAACTTTCCCTTATACTGCAAATTAAAACAACCATTTTCTTGAACAAGCATAGGGACTTCAAGAGGTATGTATTTCAATAACTTTTGAGCTAATTCTTGATTTTTCACCATTAAAGCAGAAATGTTTTTTTGAAAAATATTATTCATAACTCTCCCCATTCACACCGTACTAATTACTTTTTCCAGCTAGTTGGCCACAGGCGGCATCAATATCAGCTCCCCGCTCTAATCTGACAGTAACTTTCTTTCCTGAATGCTCCAACAAATATTTAAATCTCATAATATCATCGTTAGTAGACTTCTGATACTTTGTATCATTAACATTATTATACGGAATCAAATTTACATTACATTTCAAATCTTTTAATAAATACGCAAGCTCTTTTGCTGATTCTACCGTATCATTAAAGTTATGAATCAAAATATACTCGACAGTTATTCTCCTGCCAGTTTTCTCAACATAATTTAGTAATGCTTTTTTTATGTCATCAATATGGTACTTGTTTTCAATAGGCATCAATTTTGCTCTTAAATCATGATTTGGAGCATGTAATGATATTGCAAGAGTAGATTGAAGTTCCTGTTCTGCTAATTCATATATTTTAGGTACAATTCCACTTGTAGAAAGCGTTATCCTTCTTGCACCAATTTGAAAATCATCATTAAATATTTCCAAAGCTTTGAGCACATTATCTAAATTCAGTAAAGGCTCTCCTTGCCCCATAAAAACAACATTAGTAACTTTTAAGCCTGTATCACGTTGGATAGTTAAAACTTGTTCAATAATTTCTTGATAGCTTAAATTCCTTATAAATCCTCTTTTTCCTGTTGCACAAAAAGAGCAATTAACAGCACAGCCAACCTGAGAACTTACACAAGCCGTCAAGTTCGCACGATTGTCAAAACGCATTAATACTGTTTCAACACACTCACCATCAGAATATTCAATCAAATATTTTATTGTACCATCTGAGCTTACTTGTTTAGTCTTTATTCTGGTGTCCGTGATAACAGCTTTTTGCTTCAAATCGTCCCTAAAATCTTTAGAGAGATTTGTCATTTCATCAATATTTGAAACAGATTTAGCATAAATCCAATTATGGATTTGTTTAGCACGAAACTTTGATGCACCCATTTCTTCAGTTAAATTTTCTAATTCACTTAATTTTAATCCAGATAAAGTTATCATAATAATTAACCTAATTTATTTTTATAAAATTCTATAATATCTGTTTTTGCCTTTAATAGCATTGCCTGTTTAGCAACGGAATTCTTCCAAACATTATAACTACATGTCGATGGTAAAAGTTTTAATGGATTATGTGGATAATCTTTACAAATATCAGGCCTATTTTCATAATCTGAGCATTCATTACCAACAAGCTTCGGACAGTAATAGTAATATACCTTTTGGTCTTCCATAGTTGACTCTAGCAAATCAAAATACTCAGGGCTTGCCAATTTTGCTTCTGCCTCAGTTTTATAAGGCACAAAAACCGAAACAAAATCTCGTGAAAATTTATCGCCTCTAGCAGCCCGCTGTTTTAATTGCTCGTATGAATACTCACTTACAGCTAGCCTACAACAATTACCACACCTTATACACTCACATTCAGATTTTTTATCCATAATCATCTTGTAAGTATTTTTCAGTTTTTGTCTATAATCTCCTGCAAGAAATGTCAAAATCTGCATCTGCCATTCTCTATAAGCACAACCTACAGGATAATCTGTAAACACATCTTTCTTCTGAATCTGACAATTTTTTACCGTACATAATGTACAAGGATTTTCTGGTTTAAATTTATCTACTTCACGTCTTATACTTTCAGCAGCTTCTATAAAGATTTGCTGGTAGTTATCCTTTAAATCATCATACTGTTCATTTAAAGGCGTAGTTTGTTGAGTAGGTTTTCCTGTATTAAAAAAGTTCTCCATATATTGATAGTAGCATAGATTGCCTATTCCTACAATGTGATTTTGTTTTGAATCAATAACATGTATTAGAAAAGGAGGTAGAATGACAGAAAAATTAGAACTTTATAAATGCAATATTTGTGGCAACTTAACTCAAGTAATATTATCAGGAGTTGGGGAACTTGTATGTTGTGGCGAGCCAATGCAAAAACTTGAAGCTAAATATGAAGAAAATAACGAGCTTGCCGAAAAACACGTCCCTACAATAGAAACAGAAGAAAATAAAAAAGTTGTAAAACTCAAAAATCACCCAATGTCTAGGGAACATTATATTCAATTTATTGAAGCTATAACTAAAGATAAGTCAACAGTTTACCTAAAATATCTTAATCCAGAAGATATTGCTGAATTTGAGATTAATAATCTTGAAGATGATATTGAAGCATTTGAACACTGTAATATACACGGCCTATGGAGGAGCAAAAATGATTAGCAATACAATTAATGAAATATTAAATGAACAAATCAACAAAGAATTTTACTCAGGATATTTATACCTTTCAATGTCTGCACACCTTAAAGAACTAGGACTTTGTGGCTTTGCCTCTTGGACTAGGCTTCAAGCTAAAGAAGAGGTTGAACACGGTCTCAAAATTTTTGATTACATAATCAATCGAGATAGCTTCGTTACCTTAAAACAAATTCGCACACCTGAATTTGAATTTCAAGGCATAACTTCAATTTTTAATAGAATACTTGAGCATGAACAATGTATAACAAGAGCTGTTATGGAAATTGCTCAAAAAGCAGAAGAAGAAAGTGACAGAACTACGCTTAATTTTATAGAATGGTTTATTGCAGAACAAAATGAAGAGGAAGAAGCCGTAAAAAATATCATTAAAAGACTTGAACTCTTTGGAGATGACAAAGTTGCTTTATACCTTATGGATAAAGAACTTAGTAAACGTATAGATTAAAACTAACCAACAACCGCTTTATAAATCAAGTTAGATGCTTTTACAATAAAATCTTTGCCTTGAGGAGCATTGTGAGGACGTTTTGCCAAAATTACAACGATATATTTCTTACCATTAGGAGCAAAAACGATTCCTGCATCACCAAGCATCGTTCCAATATCACCAGTTTTGTGGATAAACAAAGAACCTTCACCTAGTCCAGCCTGTATGAGCCTGTCATTTTTGACGTGGCTCATATAATCTATAATATATTCACGAGAATTAATATTTAAAAATCCAGGATTATCAAGGTTATATAGAATTTTCGCCATATCCAATGCTGTTGTTTTATTTGTACCAGCTAAATCAGGTAACCAAGTCCTAACATAAGTTTTTGAGATTCCCCAATCTCTCAAACCAATATTTATGTCATCCATACCGCCCAATTTTGACATAATCATATTGGTAGAAGTATTATCAGAGTCTTGAATCATAACTTTTGCTAAATAATCCATCGTATACATACGACCACCTTGAGCAAATTGTAAATTACCCGACCCTGAAGAACGATATGGTTCTGTCATTTTCATTTCATCATAAATAGTGAATTGATTAGCTTCTATAGACTTAAACATCCTTACAAGAACAGGAAGCTTAATAATACTTGCAGCAGGATAAATTTCTTCAGCATTAATGTTTAAATATTTTCCCTCATCATACTCCCAAACATAAATCGCTGGTTTAATAGTTGGATACTGCGACATAAGAGATGTTAACTGGCTTTTTAACTGACTCATTTCAGTTGTCTGGTACATAGTAGTTACTTCACTATGCATTTTTTGTAAGGTCGGAGTCAATAATAGTTGTCCATTAAACATATCATTATGAACATAATTTGTCACAGGGTTAGCAAGGCTATAAAGATTAACATCGCTATATACGGCAGGATTCATTGTAGCCATAACATTTCTATATCCAGCAGTAGTAAGATTTGAATCAGGATAGAAAACTTGTTTTATTAACCCATTATATGCACTTGGAAAGACAAAAACAGCAAAACTAGCCAAGAAGGTCAAACTTACAACAGATCTAAAAAATTCAATAAAAAAGTTCTTCTTCTTTTTTACTTTAGGCTTTTTACGCACAACAGGAGACGTAACAACCCGACGTTGCGGAATTGCATGCAAAGTCCTAACTTGCGTTTGCTGTCTGTAAGCGTACAAAACTGCCCTCCGAATAGCCTTACTATTGAATAGTAGCACTATGGTAATTTTTATTAATCCTACGAACAGTCGAATTTGAAAAAGTATAAAAAAAATTATCCAATCTAGCTAACTAATTCGACCAAAGATAAATCTAATCAGGCTATTAAAATATAAATAAAAACAAGGAGGTTTTTATGAAAAAGTTTCTAATCGTTCCCGCTATACTACTTACACTTCCAACATTCGCAAGTTGTCCACTTGAAGACGGAGCAAGCTGTTCCGTTGCTCAATTTACACGTCAACAATTAAAACCAACTTATGCACAAAACAGCATCATTAATGATTACTCAGAGACACCCGAAACACGTTTAAATCCCTCTCGCAATCCTGCAGATGAAGAAGGTTTACAAAATTTCGGAAACCGCCCTCGTAACTTCAGCTACAATGCAGATTGTCAATTCGGAATTTGTCAAAAATCATCTGGAGTCCCACAACTCTTTGAAAACAGATAAAAAAACAGGCGCTAAAAGCAAAAGCTTTTAGCGCCTGTTAATCTATTTTAAAATTAAAGCATATTTTTACGGATTTTTTCTTTTGCTCTTTCAATATCTTTAATTCTTTTTTCTACAGCTTTAACTTGTTTTTTTAATGCAGCTCTTTCAGCCTTAATTAATTTATACTGCGCGTCAACATCAGCAAACTTAGTTTTACAATTTAATAAATCATTTCTTATGTCAACTTGTGCATTTTCTAATTGAGAAATTGCATTCTGAATATTTCCATTACCAATAGCTTCTGATTCTGCCATAGCATTAATTGCTTGTGCTGAATATGATGTTGGAGTCGCATTATATGATGTATCGTTAAAATTTAATGGCGTAAAAGCATTACCATCAGCGTAAGCAACGCTAGATAACATCAAACTCAAACCTAATACTGGAATTATTCTTTTCATATATCTTCTCCTATTTACAATATCTCAATAGTATAATACACTATCTTTTCCTCTAAAAAATCCTATATTAAATGTAAAAATTTTGTTACAAAAAGTCAATTATTTATAAAATATATACTTTGTATATTTATAGGAGAAACTATGGCTTTTTGTGAACTTTTTACAAATATACGCTGTTTTTGCCCAAACAGAAATTTGGGCAACTTTGGACTTTGGAGTTTACAATCTCCTATATTTCCCAAATTTTTTATACCTTATAACAATACAAGTCTACCTATACTAACATTCAATTATCAATCGCCAAGAGTCGATGTAAGTTTTGGACAATACCCTACAAATCTTCCTGAAATTCAGATACCTAATTTCAGCAAAATGAGTCTTTACGGAATACAAAATAATCAATATCTTGGTGCAAATAATAACAACTGGTTTAACAACATGAGTTATGGGGTATATGACTCATTTAATTTCAATAAAACCAAAACTTTCACATACAATAATGACAAAGATAAGTACAAATCTAATAACGAACAAAGACTGCAAGGTTTGACAGCAGAAATGCGAGAAAAAACCAAGACGCTTATAGCTTATGCGATTGAGAATGGTTATGACGTTAAAATAGTTTCCGGATACAGAACAGAAGAAGAACAAAAAGTGCTGCAAGAAAGATATAAAAATGAGCCAGGAAGAGCTTCAAAAAACTCGCCGCATACCAGAGGCAAAGCTATTGATATAGAATTATACAAAGATGGTAAAAAAGTAGAGGTTACTAGTGCCATTGGGAACTACGCAAAAAACACTCTCGGAATGCGTTGGGGTGGCAATTTTAAATCTTATAGAGAACCGTGGCACTTTGACTACAATTGGGCTTAGAGTAAAATCTGAGTTCCAAGAATTATCCTATGCGAATCTTCTTTTACATCATTCTGACAGAAGACATAGTTAAGCATTAGTTTTAATGCTTGACCTTTTATAAAGTAATTTAAACCTGCAGTATATTCTCTTCTTATATCAGCAGAATAATCTAAGTTAGGTTTGAATTGATCATAACGACCTACTAACTGCAATTTTGGAGTTAATCTATAAGCAAGCGTTGTATAAAGTCCTTCCGCTTTGTTAGAACTCAATCCTCTTCCACCATTATAACCATCTGCTTTACCCCACTCAAAGTTTGCATATAGATTTTTATATTCATAGCTTGCATATGCACCCAAGACAGTATAGTCAATATTGTTTTGACCAGCAGTCAGGCCGCTCCCCATCTTTAACTTACCATATTTACCATTAGTTTTCCCCAAAGGTTTTAAAGATACCCAACCTGCGAACTCACCACCTGGAAAGAAGCTACTAAAATTAGTATCCGAACTGTATCCGCCAAAATCATATTCAACAAGGCTATAATTACCTTTTATTCTTGTACCAATTTGTCTTGTATTACCAAAGGTTCTTGATATTTGAGAACGAACAATTGTCGGAATAACAGTAGAAGACTTTGCTCCTTCATATCCAGTAGCGGTTCTTGTATTACCAACAATAATCGTATGATGAGGGATTGCAGTATTAGCTATATAAAAGTTACTTGGCAAGTATTGTAAAAAATTAACCCCATCTTTTGGAGCAAATCTTAAACGTGCTTCATAATATGTTTTACCATCTCTGAATTTACCGTTAACCCCTAAGTCAATATTGTTGATGTCATAGTATAAATCTTCATCATCGGGCATAAAATCCATATTAAGCCCAGCCCTGTAATAAGCAAAAACGTGCATTGTTTTCACTAACGAATTGTCAAATTTTTTAGTCAAAACTTCTTCAAGCAAATAATGAGATTTTGAAATATCTTTATGCTCTCTGGCTAATATTTCCCTTATTTTCTCTTCTAAGGTTTTTCCTCCCATATCAAAATACCATTCGTCATCAGTAATGGTATCATCGTCCTCATCGTCAAAGTTTCTATATGAGGTATCTGTAACTTCACCGTCAACTTTCAATACTACTTCTTGAACAGCAAGTGCTTCAGAAGCAAAAAACAAAGATATAAAAAGAAAAGCCAATGTAGTCAAAAATCTCATAAACAAAATTATATCACGACTTCGAATTTTATTAAAACTTATACTACATCCATATGATTTTTTTAATCCAATATCAACCCAATAAATGATTTTTTCTTTTTGGTCATTAAAAATTTACAAAGCTACTATTATAATGTAGTTAGTAAAATATTGACTTTTAGTACAATCTCATTATAAACAATATAAACAACATAGGAGAAACCTACAATGGGTATGGCAGCATCACAAGCCAGATATTTAGCTCTGGTTGCACGTAAATCAAATTGCGAATATGAAGGACAACAAATAAACGAAGCAAGAACAGCTTTATCTAACCAAAGTGCAAACTTGTTCAATCAAATGCTTGGCTTAAACGTCCCTGTCCCTCCAAGTACGCAAGATTATACAAAAACCCAATACTCTTACAGCGATGGATTTAATTCATCCACTATTTCAAGCTGGCAACAATTGTCAAATACAGATCCTGATTATAACTATGTAGTTACACACCACTACTACACAGATCGTTACACAGGTTCTATGAAAATGCTAAGCGACCCTCAGGTTCAATTTGCAGGAACGGAAAATGCTACTGTTGCTGAACTAAGTGAAGCATTAGCAACAATAGAAGCAACCGAGCAGGCTCTTACTGAAGCTAAAGAAGAAGTCAAAAAACTTCAAGAAGAAATGGCAAAAATTACTAGCTATGCAGACACAACCGCTATTACAGAAGTCACAGACTCATCATATGATAGCGCAACAAATCGATATGATGTTACAAACGGAGGAAATAACATACCGTTTTATAATTACGCCAATGCGCCTGATGATTTAAAAACACTTATTGACTCTACAATTCAAAAATTAGTTGAAAATGGGGCTCTTGATAAAAAATATCTAGAGAATAAGAGCGACATATACTTTACAGATGATGGAAATATTGCTTTTAAAGATGATTTAGATAACCTTCTAGGTGGTTCTTATGGTAGCACAAAAACGTCATTGCCTATTTATAGCTTGGAAGATGTCAATGCTAAACTCGGACAATATGCAACACAACTCGTAAATGCTGAATTAGCAGTAGCAACTGCTCAAAGAAATAAAAACGAAGCTGTTGACAGATACGAAAACGTACTAATACACCCAACATACATAGGTAACAGCGAATTAACACTTCTAACCGAGTTAGACAAAGAGCAAGAAACAGAGTTAAAACAAATTCTCGCTGATATGCAAGAACAGAATATTGATACGAATCTTCAAAATTGCTTTGACGATGCAGGCAACTACAGAGGCGGTGTTTATAGCTTTAAATTAAATGGTATTACATACTATACTACATTTACTGACTTACAAAACTCGTATGCTAGCGGTGATGGAAATAATTATATTGATGCACAAATCAAATTACCATATTACAATGCAACATACGTTTCTACAAAAATAGAAGAAACAGAAAAAGCCCTTCTTGAAACAGACGGCAACGGAAGATTTGTAAGCGTTAGATTTGAAAACGACTCAGTAAAATACGTTCTAAATATGGAGACAGTAACTGATGACGCTGCATATCAAGATGCAATGAATGAATACTATTATGAAAATGCATTATACGACAAAATGGTTCAAGACATTAACGCCAAAACATCAATAATTCATCAACAAGATCAACAGCTTGAATTAAGATTGAAACAACTTGATACCGAGCAAAAAGCCCTTTCAACCGAAATGGAAGCTGTTAAAAAGGTTGTCGATGACAACGTTGAAAAATCATTCAAAACATTTAATGGCTAGGGGTAAATAGACTCAAAGCCAAGTAAACTGGTAATCCCACCAAAAGGAGCACTGGGATTTCCAGAATAAATAAAGGTAGTAATACCAATGTGCTCCGCCAAAAGGTTATAAAAAATGGCATACAAAAACGATGGATACTTAGTAATAGCAAACAGATACGGTTCTGCATCATCAGATGCTAAATCAATGTTGTATGAAACATATGATAGATTAAGAGACTTAACCGTAGCAGGTTCTGGTTCGTCTGGTACCGGTTTTGAAGCTGCCGGAGGATTTTTATACCAACTAGCAAGCTTATTTGCCCCATCGGCATTTATGACCACATTAGGCGGCACTTCTGCAATGAATATACCTGGAACTTCTTACTGGTCACAGTATTCAGGTGGAGCAGGAGGAATGACTGGTACATATTCATCATTTGGCGTAAACAGTCTTGGAAACTATTCAGGTTTTCCTAGTGGATATGCTTCACGATTGAGTGGGTATGCAACAGGAGGGGCTTCCTCAATTGGTAAAATTTTATATGGTTATGGAAGCTCAGCAGGCTCTCCGACAGGTTTCGCTTCAGGCATAGGTAGCATTGCAGATATCGCAAGCACAGCAGCTTATGGTGTAGGTACAGCTAACGGCTATGGAATAGGTGCTGCAAATATATTAATGCCTCTTGCAGGATTAGTATCAGGCTGGGGAGGCATAATGACAGCTGCGGCTCCTTACTTAGGCGAATTTGGTCTTCCTGCAGTTGTAATGGGTAACCTGATGCAAGGGACCTCTTCAGCAGCTTTATCAGCATATCAATCTGTATCTCAAAATGTATTATCAAATGCAGATACAATTTTAACCCAAAAAGTAGCAAATATTGAAACTGTATGCAAAATGCTTGACACTCAAAGCGATATCGTAAGAAAAATGCTTAAAGATGATCTTGAAAGCAAGAGCAAGTCAATTGACGAATTATAATAATTAAATATCCCTTGTGCTTGTTTAAGGGATTATAAAAAAATACTAATCTTGAATAGTAAGATGCTAAAACAAGTTCAGTATGATAAAACTAGGTTTAACTATGCAAGGAAGAACTTTTTTAAGAATAATGTTAGATAGTTTGTTTGTAAACAACGCCTTATGTAAGGCCATATCTGCACTTGTAAATTTTTGTAACGAGCAAAACTATTATAACCGCAAAGAGCTAAAGTTTTTAAAAAAGATGCCGTTAAACAAAGTAGAACAAGAAAGTATTTATCAAAAAAGGTTTATATTTAATAGTGCGCATAAAACCGGAGTTGATTTAAGATAACATGTTAACAAATGTAACAAAGATACTCAAAACAAGGCAATTATTAAGGTTCACATGTTTTATTATACATGTAGACTCAGATTGTATGGAGGCTATCCATGCGTGAAGAGATACAAGAAAACATAAAACGGTTAGTGAATTTTATGAATTTTGCCCGATCATTCTTCATCAGGAAGAATCCATTTAAGGCACTTGCCGTAAGTTTAATCACAAGCCTAAAGGAAATGCTTACAATCAGACAAAAGCTGAAAATGGCGAAGTATCGTGTTAACTATCACAAACACCAACTTTACAAAATGGAAAGCTTAATTGCAGAAAGTAACGAACACACATTCCTGAAAGGCAAAAACCTAAACGAAACAAGATAAAATCGGAAGGACATGTGTTATGGGATTAATTACATCTAGTTTTAGAATGATGTACCTAACAGCTTACCAGTTTACCCTTGAAAACAAGATTCAATGGATTTCAACTGCAAAAATGGAGTTAATGGCATCTGCTGATGAAATTATGTCATTAGGGAATGACCTAGATCCTGACAACCCAGCAGTCAAACAGATGGAAGCTAGACGAGATCGACTTGCTTTACTTGAGAAAAAGCTTGATATGCAAATGAAGCAATATCAAACGAAGCTTCAAGCTGTTCAAACAGAACTTAAATCTTGTGAAGAAGCTGTAAACAGTTCTATTGAAAGATCATTCTCATACAAATTATAAATAACGTAAACTAAAAAAGGAGATAATAATGATTTATAATGTTAATTTCTCTGGTAGAGAAACTTTGTTAACTACTGCTGCTAAGGAAGCAAAAAAAATCAAAGAAAGTCCTCAACATAAATATCTTTCAGATCGCATGTCTGAGGGTGCAGAAGAGGTTGTAAAAAAAGCTGAAGAGAAACTCGCAGCAGAATTAAATGCAGCATATCAAGCAGCTAATGCCCCGTTCATACACAAACCTAAGACTAGGGTAGAAGAACTAAAAGAATTTACAAAACCGTATATAGAAGCCCATGGCGGTTAATTAAAAAAAAGGTTCTCGTTAAACGAGAACCTTTTTTATATCGTAATAATTTTTTTTATACAAACATCATGTTCATCTGGATAAATTGTATCTACAATTAAATTTTCTGGGATACAAACAAGTGTCATTGCACTAATATTTTGCAAAAATCTATCGTAATACCCACCGCCATATCCTAATCGATAGCCATTTCTATCAACAGCAAGAGCGGGAACAATAACTAAGTCTAGTATTTTATCAGAGATAGAGTCCGTTAACGGTTCTTTTGTTTTAAAACAAGATTCACAGAGTTCATCTCCTCTTTTGTATGAACAACATAAAAGATTTTCTCCATTGATTTTCGGAAGATAAAAACTCTTAGATTTATCTTCAAGAATTTCTAACAAATCTACTTCACCTTGTTTTGGATAGAATAACATTATATTTTTTGCTAAAATGTATTCTTCCGAATTTCGTAGTTTTAAAACAAGCTCTTTGCTAATAGTTTGCATATCAAGGTTTTTTCTAATTTCTTTTGCCCAACTACGAAGCTGTTTTTTTTGTGGATTCATAATATTACCCTACAATTGCACCATGTGAAGCATCTTGAACAGTTTTTGCATATTTAGCTAGATAGCCTCGTGTTACATTCACTCTTGGGGACCATTTTTTACGTCTCTCATTCAAGACCTCATCAGAGACATTCAATTCCAAAGAACGCTTATTGATATCAATTTCAATAACATCACCGTCTTCAATAAGCCCAATTATTCCACCGTCAGCAGCTTCAGGACAAATATGACCAACACAAATACCACGAGTACCGCCAGAAAATCTTCCGTCTGTAATCAATGCAGTTTTAGTACCCAAACCTTTTCCAACAATAAGCGACGTTGGAGCAAGCATTTCTCTCATACCAGGGCCACCTTTTGGACCTTCATAACGAATAACAACAACATCACCTGCTTTTACTAAATTATTTTCAAGAGCATTCATTGCATCTTCTTCACAGTCAAATACTTTGGCTACTCCCTTAAATTCATAACAAGATTCGTCAACTGCAGAAATTTTTATGACTGAACCTTCAGGAGATATATTTCCATACAAAATTCCTAATCCTGGTTTTGTTGTAAACGGAGCGTCGTAGCTGTGAATAACGTTTTCATCAACATAAGCTGATTTAACAAGTTCACTTGTTTTTTGAAGAGTAACCCCTACAGAATCTTTGAAGAGGGGAACATCTCTTAATAGTGTTTTCAACACTGCATTGACTCCACCAGCTTGATAAAAACCCGACATTGTAATAGATGAAGACGGCTCAAGCTTTACAATCTGATGAATTTCATGAGAGAGTTCCTCAAAATCTTTTAGCGAAACATTTATTTGTGCAGCAGTTGCTAGGGCTAAAATATGCAAAAATGAATTTGTAGAACCACCCATAGCAAGATCAGCTATAATAGCATTCCTTAATGTATCTCTTGTAATTATATCCAAAGGCTTTTTATCTTGTCTTACCAATTCAACAATTTGGACTCCAGATTCAAAAGCTATTCTACGCTTATGTGAAGACACCGCTGCAGATGTTGCACAGAATGGCATGCTCATACCTAATACTTCAGTTAAACAAGCCATTGTATTAGCTGTATATAGCCCTTGACAAGATCCCGCAGACGGACAAGAAGCTTCTTCCAATTCAAGAAGTCTATCTTCATCTATAATCCCATCTCTAAATTTTCCAATAGCTTCAAAAGAACCGCTAATCATTGTAAGCTTTTCGCATTTACTTTCGCCATCAAGCATAGGACCAGCAGTAACAATTATAGACGGAATGTTTAATCTAGAAGCAGCTATTAGCATTGCTGGTGTAATTTTGTCACAATTAGAAAGCAATACTAATCCATCAAGCTGGTGAGCATTAGCAACAGTTTCAATACAGTCAGCTATCAAATCTCTTGACGGTAAAGAATATCTCATGCCATCATGTCCCATTGCAATCCCATCACATACCGCTGGAACACCAAAAATAAAAGATTGACCTCCGCCAGTATGAATCCCTTTTTCAATTTGACGTTCCAAATCACGCATACCAATATGACCAGGAACTAAATCTGAAAAAGAACTGGCTATACCAATAAACGGCCGTTCCATATTTCTTTTACTAACCCCTGTTGCCATTAGCAGACTTCTATGTGGAGTTCTAGCTATACCTTTTTTGACATTGTCACTTCTCATAATATCCCTCGAATAAAAAAAACCTTTTCTAAATAATAACATAGAAAAGGTAAAACGTGTTTTTAATAAGGTATTTTAATAAGGTTAATTAATAGGTATTAAGCATACATTGCTAAAATCTTTTGAACTCCCTGTTGTGCAGGTTGTGAAACTTGCTCACCACTCTGTATTCTTTGAATAGTATTTTGAATCATAGTTAATTGTCCCTCTGCTGAATTAGACATATTTTTAACTTGAATTTTATCAGCTACATCTTTTCCAACAATAGCTTTTGTACCTTTACCAGCAAGCCACATACCAATTGAACCTCCGATAAGACCAACAGCACCACCAATTAGTGTACCTAATAAAGGATGTACTTTTGAACCAATCTTAGCACCCCATTTAGCGAATGCCCACTTACCAGCAGTCTCACCTAATGTCCAACCAGCCGCAGAACCAAGACCTTTAACAGCTGTTTGGCCGACTTGTTTCCAACCAGTTTGTTTATCTTCTTGGAATGCTGTTTGAATTTTGCCTGAATCAGCAAGAAACTCAAAACCAACCCACATCATAGGGCCAAAGAAACCACCCGTATTTTTTGATAGCATATTTTTAAAGCCTACTATTTCCCCACCATTTAATTCTTTAATAACAGCGTTAATAGCTTTTTCATCAGCTAAAGCTTCTTTCACAGAAGTAGCTCCTACATTTAGACCGATTGATTTTTTTAAATAGTTTACACCTTTTGGTAAGATTCCCGGATTAGATTGATAAGCCACTTTTAGTTGAGCTGTATATTTTTTAATCTCATTTAAATTTCCGTCTTTGAGAGCTTCTTCTAATTTTAATACAACATCTTTGATCACTTTATTATCGCCGGATGCGAGATAACTTTTTCTAAATAAACCAAGCTTACTTTCGCATCTAGCAAGAGCTTTATTATGTTGTAACCATGCTTCCCTTAAAAGTTCACTATTTTTTGGTTCCATCCAAAGCTTATTTAAAGCAGTTCCAGCCTCTTTGACTGTCGCAAAAGCTGCATTTGTTTGAGATAATGCTTTGTAGGTATTAATAGGATGGACATACAATCTTGGATTGTTCATTAGAGCAAAGCCTATACCACCAGATATAGCTGCTGATTTGAATGAATGACTAGGGGAAAGACTTTTTGCATAATCTTCTGTTATAGCTGTAACTTCCGCTTTATTCAAACCTTCAAACGGAGTTGCAGGAACTTGTTGTTGCACTTGCGGAGCCTCAGTTTGTTGTTGAGTTTGCGCAGCTTGTACATATCCTTGTGGTATATTTTGACCAAAAATTGCATTATTATTTGGATAACCATAAAAACTTTGATTATTATAACCATAGAAAGATGGATTATAAGCTCCGTAATAAGGATTCAAATAGTTTGATTGCAAATAATAATTATTAGAATAACTAGGCGCAGTCGAATTAAATGACGTTCCGCCATATAATTGCATTTCCATATTCATAAGTGAAAGTGGTGATACCATAACCTAATTAACCTATCTAAAAACTAACCTTATATATATAAAGTTTTTTGCACTCTAAAAATTGCCCTTTTGTTACAAAATATTAAGATTGCTTAACGTATTAAATTTTGGTAAAATTCATTTATGGCAGATTTGGTAGAAAAACTTAAAGAGATTGGATTTAACAGCTATGAAGCTAAGGTTTATATAGCTCTTTTAAAAAAACATCCCGCTACAGGATATGAAGTCTCCAAGCTTGCAAACATTCCTCAAGCAAGAACCTATGATACATTAAAAGTTCTTGAAGAAAAAAGCATCGTGGTTCCAACAAACACAAAGCCTGTGACATATACTCCAATCAAACCAAAACAGCTTATCACGAGTTATCAGAAAAAAATGAATTCAACAATTAATTATCTGGAAAAACATCTGCCAGAAGTTAAAGAAAATTATGTTGAACCTGTTGTTACAATAAATGGAAAACAAAATATCCATAACAAAATTATTGAAGTAATTCAAAATGCAAAACGTGAAATATACTTAGAAGTTTGGTCACAAGATTATAAATTTTTTGAACAAGAATTATTAAACGCATATAACAGAAACGTAGAAATAAGAATTGTTGGTTATGATAATTTCACTTCACGTTTTGGAATGGTATTTGAGCATGCTTTCGCTAAAGATATTGAAATGTCTTTAGGAGGAAGAATGATAATACTCGCTGCTGATGATTCTGAAGGTATAATAGGAAAGATTTCTTCTTTCAAAAACGAAAACCCTGATTTAAATATAATATGGACTAAAAATAAAAGTATCGTTTTTATAATAAAAGAATTTATTGTACACGATATGTACCTAATAGATGTAGAAGAAAATCTTATTGAACAAATGAAATACATATATGGTAAAGGTTTTAAACGCTTAAAAGACAAGGTCTTAGGAGCAAATTCCACTTACATGATTCATTAGATTAATTTATTTTTTTGCAACAATTCAACAACATATTTTATTGAAGATTTAACTTTTTCAATAAAATTTTCTGCTAATTCTGCCTCGAAATTCTTCTGTAAAACTTTAAGAACATCAGCTTGCATACATTGATAAATTAAAGCTGATTTTACAATAGCTGAAACTAACGCAGGAGAAAAACCACCTTTTGAAAGCAAAGAAATAATATTATTAATTTCTTTAAACTCATCTTGCATAAAATCTTTGATATTAAATTTAATCGGTTCTACAAAAACTGTTGGTTGCATAGAAGAAGTTGTAACCAATTGAATGTCATCAAACTGAACATTCTTAAAACCAGCAATATGAGCTCCAAATGAGCTTATATTATATGCTTCCGAATAATTCAAATCTTTTAATAATTTTTCAAAATGATAAATGTACGCAGCATAGTCTTCTCTTGTATAAACATTGCCATTATTTACAGATTTAACTTGTACCAAATTCTTTTTAACTTTATCAACAATTATCTGTTCCTGAGAAATTCTATTCATAGACTCACCAGTTGAATATATGATATTGTCTTTGAAAGCTAAATCCAGTCCTGCAAATACAATTTTTGAAAAGCCCATCTTAACCGCTGCCACCAATGCCAACGTAGAAGCAGACCCTCCAGAATTATAAAATCTTAATGGATTATCATAATTAGCAAGTTTTTCTGATAAAGAATCAGTACTTGTAAAACTTAAAAACACTTTATTGAAACCTTTTTGGAATAAAGCACTATCAGCTCTAACATCCATAATACAGTTAGATCTCTCTAGATGGTTTTCTAAACCGCCAAGAGTTCTTTCCATATTTTCTGCATCAAGACAAACTACAAAATCTGGCGTGATACCGTTTTGGATTAAATACCTTACAACCTTGTTTACTGCAAAAACAATGAATTTATCCCTATTTGCTTGAATTTTTTGAATATTATCATCTAAAGATGGACCAGCTGCAGCAATTAAGGCTGTTTGTCCTATATATTTATTTTCTAATTGTGATAATAAATAAGCTTTACCAGAATTTGTTGCACCAATATTATTTAAGGTATTTGATAGCCATTTCTTAGAAAATTTTGATATAGTATTCACATCAATCATTTTACTTTTACAAGTATCAAAAACTTTTTGTGTAAGCATTAATAATTCTTTATTTTTGACCACCGCATAATTTTGTAAATATACAATTTCCACTTTATCTTTTGTAATAAAAGTATTAGAAAGCTTACTTATCAATTCTTCTAAATCATTAGTAATAAAAACTCTACCACTAGCTAAATGTTCAGAAATGTCTACGTTACATAAAACAAAATGTAATAAATTTAAATCAGGTTCATAAATATATATTTTTGAAGAATATTTATTATAGACTTCATCTAATAAATAACCCAAACCTATTCCAAAAGTAATAATGTAATCATTACTTTTCATTTCAGTTTTAATAGTATTACTAAGCATTTTTCGCACAGCTTCTCTTGGGTTATTCAAATCATCCGCTGGGACATCATCTTTAAGAAGAACATAATCACCTGAAGTAGTAACACAATAAGAAATCCCTATTCTGCTTTCTATAGATGATATTTTTTGCAAGCGTCGCTTCAATGCGAGGTTATCAATATGCTCTAAATTCTTATCTAACATTACAAATCCTTTTTATTGTTTAATCTAGCATATTTTGCACCTTAAGTAAAGTAAAACACCGAAATCTAAACCGTCTTAAGGATTTTTAGTTTCCCGTTCATCTAACGTTTGTTCAAATTGTTTAAATATATCATTACCCACAAGTTGTTCTAGTCTTGAACGCTTTTCAAAAAAACTTCCTCTCGCTTTTTGTTGTTGGTCTTGTGCCTCTCTATAAAAAGTATCCGTCATCAATATAACTTCTTTTGACCTTTTTTGTGCTTTTTTATAATTATAGTGAGCCTTTTCTACCATATCTGTTGTCATATTATAAAGTTCACGAGAAGTTAAGTAATCATAGTACATGTCTACAACTTTTTGCTGCAAATCCTCTACCTTTCGCACAAGAATAATCATATCAGCGTCTGTAACTTGGGTATATTTGTAATTAAGAGCTTTTGTATCCTGAGACATAATCCCTAATGTATTACCTCCAAGAAGTGCAGCACTAGCTAACGCAGGATTTCCCATGCCTGCACCAACAAACATTGACATACCAGCGATTGTACTTAAAACTTTTTTTACAGCCCCAGAATCAGGTTTATCTTTATCCGGATTTGATAATTTGTAAATAGCGAATTTTATTGTATCACTCTTTGTAGCAGCACCTTGCCATAACAATGACAAGTCCGCTTGCATTTCAGCATAATCAATATCAATAGTTTTTGATATTTCCATAGCCATTTTTTTTATGCTCAAATCTGCATATGTAAGATTTTGATTATTCTTAACGGTTACTTCTTGCTTTATGACAGGAGCAATTGTCGGCTCAATCTCGAAATCTACTTTCCGTTCTGGATTATCAGTCGGGCCTAGACGGTAAAAAGGTGGTAATGGTTCTTTCAGGTCTTCCATTTCCATGCCAGCAAAAACAGTAAGAGGCATTATAGCAAAAATTAAAGCTAACGACAGAAGTTTTTTCATCTCTTACCCCCATCCTTAGATTTATATAATACTGAGTCAAAGTCATACTGGTACATTTCTAAAGCGTCAACAGCTTTTTTGCCAGCAAGTCTTTGCAACTGAATATGATATTTTTTTGCAGATTGCTCTAATTCAAACTCCTGTAAACGCATTGAATCATATAAAGCCGTCGATATCGCAAGCTCCATTACATCTGAACTTTTTTGAGCATTTGAATAATTTCTACTATACAAAATCATCTTTGACCTTGTTGTTTTAAGTTGAGTAAGAGTACTTTTGTAGTTATAGTATGAACTAATAAGAGAGTCCTGAAGTTCTTCAACCATGCTAGCTAGTTCTATTAATTCTGTATCAGTCAGGGGTGTTTCTTGCGGAACATTTTTTCTATTCATAAGCCCTTGAGCTAATCTTCCTGCAGAAAATGCAGATGTTTGAATCGCCGGATTTGCTCCCATTAAACTAGGCACAAAAGAGGCACCTGATACCACCGCAGAAAGTGTTTTCGCCATTAATGACGAATGAATTCTCCGTTGTGATTCTGGTGTTGCAAGCTTTTTTAGGGCAAACTCTATTACTTGATTGTTTTCAACCGTACCTTGCCACAACCGTTCCAAATCTTTCAAGTCACGTTCTTTTTGCTCATCAATCATACTAGCAATGTCTTCTGAATCATTGAGCAATAATGTACCTTTTAAAGATTGTTTTACATCACCGGTAGAAAGCTCATGTTTCTCCACATTGTTTTTATCTAAAGTCACAACTTCAGTTGGCAAAGCTAAAGCAGGCATTGCCAAAATTAACAATAATATACTCCCCAACAATCTTATTTTCATAATATATTTATAACGCAAAAGCAATAAAGGGGCAAATATTATTTTGCCCCTACTAATCTATTACTTAACATAAAAACTTGCATTTACGTTTGCATTGATTTTTACAACCCCGTTTGAAATTGATGTAGAGCCGCCTACAGTTGAACTTTCTGCAGCCACATCTGAAATCATATTTTTTGCCATATACAATCTTGGCGGATTATAGTTATTTGCACTACAGCTTGTTGAAATATTGTTTATACCAATTACATAAGTAGACAACGCCTCTGCAACAACATTAGCTCTCGTTTTGGCTTTCTGGGTCGCAATCTTTATTAAATCATTACAGTGTGACTCATAGTTAGAAACAGAAAAAGAAAGGTTATCGACATTCGTAGCTCCTACTTGAATGGCTTTATCAATCATTGAGCCCACTTTATCAATAGCTTTTGTATGGACTACAACTCTATTAGAAACTTCATACCTTTCAAAACTTTTTTTAGAATTTGTATATGAATATACTGGTGTTGCACTAAAATCTGAAGTTTTAATATAATCACCATTTTTTAAATTGATTAATGTGCGTAATTCAGCCAAAACCTTATCCGAAATTTCTTTATTTTCTAAAGTTGCCTTTTGCATAGATTTTGTATCCGTAGTCTTAACTGCAAACGAAATCTCAGCAACATCAGGTGCGATTTCTGTATTAGAAGTAGTATTAACGGTTATAAATCCTCTCTGATTTTCTTGTACTGCATCAGCAGAAAGCAATGTACTAGATGATAATATTCCAATTAATGCTAAAATAGCTAAACTCTTTTTCATAAAATAATCTCCTTTCAATATTCCTCACTATATAACATATTAACGAATTATCAAAATAATTTGTTCATTTTTTGTTATAATTTAATTATGAAAAGTTTAATTTGGAAAAGTAAAGAAAATAAATCAATAGAACTTGTAGAAAAACCCATTCCGCAAATAAAAGGCTCGAGAGATGCTATTGTAAAAGTTACTTTATCAAGCATTTGTACAAGTGATCTACACATAAAATACGGCTTTATTCCCCAAGCAAAAGAGGGCATTACACTAGGACACGAATTCGTTGGTGAAATCGTAGAATTAGGCTCAGAAATAAAAAATCTAAAAATTGGGGATAGGGTAAGTGGAAATGTTGAAACTTTTTGTGGAGAATGTTTTTTCTGTAATCAAGGCTTTATAAATAACTGCGAAAAAGGAGGTTGGTATCTTGGCTGCAAAATTGATGGTGCACAAGCAGAATATGTTAGAGTACCGTTTGCAGATAAAGGATTAAATAAAATCCCCGAAGATGTTAGCTATGAAAATGCTCTTTTCGTTGGGGATGTACTTGCTAGCGGTTATTTTGGTGCAGAACTTTGTGAATTAAAAAATGAAGATACTTTAGTTGTAATCGGTTCCGGACCTGTTGGGTTATGCACAATGGCATCAGCTAAAGTTATGAATGTCAATAAAATTATAGCAATTGACATTGATAATAAACGACTTAATATTGCAAAAAAGCAAGGCTTAGCCGACATTGTCTTAAATCCCAATGAATGCGATATAGAAAAGGAAATAAAAAGGATAACAAATAGTCGTGGTGCTGATAAAGTTGTAGAAGCAGCAGGAGCCAAAAATACATTTGAAATGGCTTGGAAAATAGCTCGTCCTAACGCAATTATTGCACTAGTCGGACTGTATGAAGAAACTCAAAATATACCGTTACCAGAAATGTATGGTAAAAATTTAACTTTTAAAACAGGCGGTGTCGACGCAATTCACTCCGATGAAATACTGAAACTTATATCAGATAAAAAAATTAATACAGATTTTCTAATTACACAAATTTACAGCATAGATGAAATCGAAAAAGCTTACGAATTTTTTGAAACAAAACCAGAATTTTGTTTGAAAATTGCAATAAAAAATTAAAAAAAAGAGGCTTTCGCCTCTTTTTTTTATAACTCTGTTCTATCAATTTCTTTAGTTGTTGTAAATTTAACAATATCACCTTCTTCAATATCATTAAATTTAACAAATGAAATACCGCATTCAAAGCCTTGTGCAACTTCCTTAACGTCATCTTTAAAGCGTTTAAGCTGATCAACAGATCCTTTGAAGATTTCTTTCCCGCCACGGTAAACAGTTGCGGTATCATTTCTATTAATTTTACCTTCAGTAACGTAACAACCTGCAATTTTTACAGTCTTACCAATAGTAAATATTTGTCTAATCTCAACTTGACCTGTTTCAATTTCTTTAACCTCAGGAGAAAGCAATGATACCATTGTTTTTTCAATATCTTCCAAAATTTGATAAATAATATCATATTTCTTAATAGCAACGCCTTCTCTTTCAGCCGCCGCTAAGGCATTTGAATCTTCTTTAACTGTAAAGCCAAGAATCATTGCATTAGATGCAGAAGCTAGCATAACATCAGCTTCTGAAATATCACCAACACCAACGTGAATAATTTTTGTAATAATTTCATCAGATTCAAACTGAGCGATAGCTTGAGATACAGCTTCCGCAGAACCATGAGTATTAGCTTTAATAATCAAGTTCAATTGAGTTGCACCTTCTTCTACAGCACCAGATTCTCTTCTCATATGTGCTGGAAGCATAGCATCTAAACGTTTATTACGTTCACGCTCTTTACGTTTATCAATAATTGCTTTCATTTCTTTTTCGTTTTGAACAACTTCAAAATAATCACCAGCATTCGGAACCTCTGTTAAACCTAAAATTTCAACAGGCGTTGACGGCTCTGCCTTTTGAATTCTTTCACCCGAATCAGAAAGTAATGCTCTAACTCTACCACAAGCTGTACCAACTACAATACAGTTTCCAACCCTTAATGTACCATTTTGTACAAGTAGCGTTGCAACAGGACCTTTACCTTTATCTAGGTTGGCTTCAATAACAACACCTGAAGCTTCTGCTTTAGGGTTTGCTTTCAAATCTTGAACTTCTGCTACAAGTAAAACATATTCTAACAATTCATCTATACCATCACCCATTAAGGCAGAAACCTTGACCGCAATAGTATCACCACCCCAAGCTTCTGGGACAAGACCATGTTCTGTAAGCTGTTGTAAAATTCTATCAGGGTCGGCAGATGGTTTATCACACTTGTTAACAGCAACAATTATAGGTACTTCTGCTGCTTTTGCGTGATTTATAGCTTCAATAGTTTGTGGCATTATACCATCATCTGCTGCTACTACTAGAATTGCGATATCCGTTGCCTTAGCACCACGAGCACGCATTTCGGTAAATGCTTCGTGGCCAGGAGTATCGACAAATACAATTTTCTTAGCTTCAGTATCATCCATATAAACTGTGTAAGCACCTATTGATTGGGTTATACCACCAACCTCAGTTGCAACAATTTTGTGTTTTGAAGCTCTAATACTATCAAGCAGTGTTGTTTTACCATGGTCAACGTGTCCCATAATTGAAACAACTGGAGCACGTCTTTTGAGTAATTTTTTATCCACTTCGGTAAGAGCTTTTTTCTTTTCTTCTTTTTCGAGCTCTTCTTCCATAAACGCATCAATATCTTCTTCAAGGACTTCTAATTCATATTCCGCACAAACTTTCTTGATTGTATCAACATCAATAAGTTGGTTTACAGTTGCCATAACGCCTTGAAACATCAAAAATCTAACAATTTCTGCCGGTGTTTTCTGAATTTTATCAGCTAACTCCTGAATAGTCATTGCTTGATTTACCACTATAGAAGTTACAGCTTCTTTAACTTCTTCTTTTTGTGTGCGTTTTTTATGTTTCTGAGCTGCGGCTTTTTCAAGAGAAATCATCTCTTGATCTTCTTTCCTTGATTGAAAATCCTTTTTATCTTTTTTATGCTCTGCTTTCTTTTTAGACTGTCCTTTGCCCTCGTAAATCTCTTGAGGAATAATTCTTCTTTCTACAAGTTTTTTATCTCCACCTTGTTTATTGAACGGCTTTCTTTCGCCCCTTTCTTCATTTTTTGCAGGTTGATTAGCTGATTCAATAGGACGAGCCGGAGCTTTTCTTACAATCTCAATTCTAGATTGATTCTTAGGATATTCTATTTTAGTCCTTTCAATACGAACCGCCGGTTTTTCAACTTTTTTAACAGGCACCTCTGTTTCAGAAGTCTTTGTATTAACAACATCCACCTTTGGAGTTTTTTCAACTCGTTCAATTTTAACAGGGTCTTTAAGTTCTGTTTTAACAACTTCAGGTCCCTCAGACGGTTTTGCTTTTTTTACAATGAAAGCCTTTTTGGCTGTACTTTTCTTTGGAACTATTCCCATATGTTCCTTAACTTTGCGTATTTGATCAGTTGTGACAACATTAGAATGCGATTTAACAGATATTGATATCTCTGCAAATTTTTCTATCAACTCTTTACTTGTAATATTGAGTTCTTTTGCTAATTCACTAACTCTTAAATTGTCCATCCAATTGTCCTTTCAAATCTACGCTAGCATTTATTTTTAATGCTCTATTTATTTTTTTCTTTTTTAATGCTTGATCTACACAACTTTGATTATAACAAAGATATGCAGATCTGCCAAATGTTTTAGAATTTGGATTTACTACCAGTTCTCCCGTTGAAGAAACTTTAGTTATTTTAATCATATCCTCACGAGGTTTTAATGCCCCACAAGCTACGCATTTACGTTTGTTTTGCATAGTTAATATATTCACCTTTAATTTATTTCGGCAAGTTTTTCTAATTTGAGCTTTTGGTCATATTCAATAAGTAGACTCAACAAGTCTTCCAAATCACCATCAATAGCGGTCCAAACATTCAAGTTCTGACCTATTCTGTGGTCAGTTAAACGACCTTGCGGGAAGTTATAAGTTCTGATACGTTCACTTCTATCACCTGTACCTACTTGTGAACGACGCAAGTCAGTTATTTCTTGCATTTGTTTCTGTACTTCCATATCATAAAGCTTTGCTTTTAAGATTTGCATAGCACGCTCTTTGTTTTGTAATTGAGAACGTTCCTCTGTACAAAAAATCATAATTCCAGTCGGCTTGTGGAATAGGCGAGCAGCCGTCTCTACCTTGTTAACATTTTGACCGCCAGCACCACCTGAACGAGCCGTAGACATTTCAATATCTTCAGGTCTAATTTCAACTTCTACATCATCAACCTCTGGCATAACTGCAACTGTTGCAGTAGAAGTATGAACTCTGCCTTGAGATTCAGTTTCTGGAACGCGTTGAACACGGTGAACACCCGATTCATATTTAAGCTGAGAATATACAGCATCACCTTTCATTGAAATAATAATTTCAGAATACCCACCCGCTTCACACTCTGTTTTTGATAAAACTTGCGTTTGCCAGCCCTTTTTATCAGCAAACTTCAAGTACATTCTAGCTAAATCGCCGGCAAAAATATTCGCCTCATCACCACCAGCTCCACCTCTAATTTCAAGCATAATATCCTTATCATCCATTGGATCTCGAGGAAGAAGCAATATTTTCATTCTTTCTTCGTATTCTGGAAGTTTTGCTTCATTTTCTTCCATCTCCATTTTCAAAAAAGATTTCATTTCTTCATCTTTTTCTTCATAAATCATCTGTTTAGCTTCTTCTATAGCATCAGTAGCCTTCTTCCAAGCATAATATAGTTCAACGGTTTCTTCCATTGATTTTCTTTGTTTTGACAAATCTCTGAACTTATTGTAGTCCTGAATAACTGCTGGATCAGAAAGCGTTTCTCCCAACTCAATGTACTTCTTTTCAATTTGAATTATTTTATCTAACATGTCTTTCATAATTTACCTGCCTTTTGAAGAAATTATAACAAAAACATGTTTATTTAACACTTTTAAAACTTTTTAACTTTTAAAAATATGTGCAAAATAATCTAATTTACGCAACAAATCAGTATAATACGAAGAAAAATTTTCACCTTTTTGCCTGATAGCAGTTGCAATTGCTTCTGGTAAGTTTATCCCTATTCCTTTTTTGAGATTGCTATAATACAAATTTTCGTAATCTGATTGAAGCCTTAATGTCCAACAATCTTTTTTGCTACCTGGTACATTATATGTTTTTCCAATACCGAAAAAGTCTGTAAAGAAAATCTGTACTTTTTTAGCAGGACTTGTAAACAGCTCTGCAAAAGACGCTGCCATAAACTTCTTTTTATCATTTCTCAAGTCTTCACGATATTGATTAACATCCTTGCCTGGTGTAACAGTGTCAGAGCCTAGTATATGAGTTTTATAGATAAATCTATCACGACCATCGCCAAGTCCCGAAGCCCTTGCAAACAACTCATCAGTATATTCAATATAAGATTGGTTGTCGTGTGCTCCAAGCATAATAACATTACGTTCAGGAGCATCTGCACCACTATAACCAAATTGTGTAAGCGATAGCCCTGTTAAACCTAATTTTTCTATAACCCTTTTAACAGGTGGAGTCTGCTCGCCCAAATCTTCACAAATAATATTATTTTTAGAAATACCATACTTTTGGGCTGCTGGGAAAATAATTTTATCAAATATTGCTGTAAAATCGTCATCCGTATATTTACCATACTCGGTTAAGAATGGCTTATGCGGAGATGTATACAATCTGCCAGAATTATTTTCATTCATATGAGGTTCATTTTTAGAATAAACAAATGGGTCAATTAGGCCTATCAAGTGGTCAATCCTAACCCCACCAGGGGACGCTTCAAAAATAGCTTCATATCGTTTTTTTAAAAACTCCCCACCTTTCCCCAAAGTACCGTCAGGATTAAAAATCTTTTTAGGGTTTAGCACGGCAAATCCCCATCTTTGCCCTTCTCTAGAAAAGAAATCTGGAGGACAGCCTAGTGCTAGTCCATCTATAAATAAATCCTTATTTAACCATTCCTCAGCAGGAGTAAAAGCAATCGGAGTATCTGCAACAACTTTAATACCGAGCCCGTTATTAGCTTTATTCGAAGCTACGATTTCTCTTTCAACCAACCATTGTTTGAACATGTGAAAATCTATTTTTTCAGCATTATTCCTTAACAAGTTCTCTAAACGTGACTTGTTTTGAGGATTATCATATAAAAATTGATCTTTTTTAGGCCACTTTTTCCAATCTTCTTCTTTATTAATTTCTGAAAGAACCTCATACACAGCATTTGGTTCAAGTTCTTCTTTTTTTCGAGCTTTGAAATCAGCAAAATCTTTTGACAATTCATCTTGTTTTGCCTGTTGATAGTTTAAAGAACTGAAATTATTATATGCCTTTTTTAGCACTTTATTGAAGTTTTCATGCACTAACTTATAATCAACACGTTCTTCTTCGGTAGTATAAAGCACCTCTAAATCTTCAGGCTTAATCAATGCCCCGTATTCTGCAGTAGCTAACTTTTCTAAAGGAATCATATAAATATTTTTTGAAGTTGAAAGCGGATCATAAGGTGAAGGATCAGAAATTCTTCTTATATAGTTAGGTTCTTGCTGTATAGTAGAAAACCCATGTAAGGCCAAGAATGGAACAAACATAGTTTCACTAAAGCTTCTCAGTAAAGACCCTATACCTAAATTCTTTTTAGGATTTGATGGCACGGAAGAATTATGTATGATAAACCCCAATTCTTTATTCAGAACTGACAAACCCTCTTTAATAGCTGGTACATAATGCTTTATTTCGTTTGCGTTAGGTTTTCTACCGAAAACAATTTTAGACGAATTTTTGTCGTCAATTTTTACGGGTAATATTCTCATACACACTCCATAGCCAAGTTCAATATATAAAGTAGTATATCAAAATAAATTGACTTTGACAAGCTAATTATATACACTCAACTTATAGAGGATGTTCATATGAGTGAAGTTAAAAAGACCAAAATTTTAAACTATATCAACGTTTTTCGAGGCTTAGCAATTCTTTTAATAGTTGCAGGACATACCATGCAATTTGGAGAAATAGGAAGCCTTACCCAAAGAATCTCAGTAGAAATCTTTGCTGGAGGAACTGCCTTATTTATATTTATTTCAGGATTTTTGTTCCAGCACTTATCAGGCAAATATGAGTTTAAAAGCTACATGTCAAAAAAATGGACAAATGTTATTCTTCCGTATTTATGGACAGCAATTCCGGGATTAATTTTTTGTTTTACTATGCCTATCAGATATGAAAATACTCTTGCGGGCTTAAATCCTATTGCACAAATTCCAATGCTTTTATCCGTTGGACGTATTCATAACGTACCTACTTGGTTTATTCCAATGATATTTATTTTCTTTCTATCAAGTTGGCTACTAATAAAACTTGAAAAAAAAGGCGTTTTATATAAATTTTTACCACTATTTTTTTTAATAACAATTTTTCTACAAAGACCAGAATTAGAATCACATATGCTGCAAGATCTATCATATACTGCAAGATGGTTTGAATATGTAAAATATGTTTTTATTGGTTATATGCATTTCTTCTCTATGTATGTTTTTGGAATGTTTTGCTCTGCAAATAAAAACATCATTGACAAATTTTGGCAATATCGTTGGTTTTATATAACATTAATGTTTATCACAGCAAGTTTAAACGTATATTCAGGTTTTAACGGTGGTTGGACAAACGGAACTCTTTCTAAAATTTTTCTAACAATTATCGCATTAGCTTATCTTAAGCATTACGACGACTGCATAATTTCACACAAAAATTTAAACAAAAACCTTGATATTATAGCAAAATACAGCTTTGGAATATTCTTTATACATTGGTACATTTTCTTCATATACAACCTTGTATTTAATCTTCCGAATGTTTTGCCTGTGACAACTAGCATACCAATAACCTTTGGGTATGTCTTAATAAGATTTATCGCAGTGACATTATTTAGTTTATTAACCCTTTGGGGAATTAAGCAAACTATACTTAAGCTAAATCCAGAATCAAATACAAGGAGTTTTATTGGGGTGTAAAATGAATTATTCAACGGAAGATTTTTTAGAATACAAAAAATACCTTAATACTGTTAACTCTGTATTGGAAAAATATTTTGAAGAACAGAAAGAATTTATATGTTGTAAAAAAGGTTGCTCGCATTGCTGTGAGCGAGGACAATACCCTCTCACAGAAATAGAGTTCAAATATTTGTTACTTGGTTTCTTTAAAATTGAAGAAAATGAACGTATGAATGTAATAAGAAGAATAAAAAAATTAAAATTTGAATATGATTCTTGTGAAAACAAAGCCGAATTCCTATACAGATGCCCTTTTTTGAGCGAAGAAAAAGAATGCTTAATTTATGATTATCGTGCTCTTATATGTAGAACTTTTGGGCTGATAACACAACACGAATCGGGCAAATATACACTTCCTTTCTGTCAAAAATTAGGACTAAATTACGCTCAAGTTTACGATGAAAATACAAAAAAATTAGATTACGAGAAAGTAGAAAAACAAGGTTACAAATCAATACCCGGAGCATATAGAACCAGTTTAAAAAGATTGATATCACCAGATTTTATAAAAGAGAAAAAAATAGTCTTTGGAGAATTAAAAAATTTAATTGAGTGGCTCTAACTTGCTTTTTTGGCGTTTTGCAATAGCAACAATGTCTTCTGCTATCGTATCAGACATACCGTCAACATAAGAACCCTCTCTCACAAAAATCTTTTTAAGTATATCTAATAATGAATTATGTTTATCCAAAGTATCCACATTCTTTACTAGTACCTTAAAAATCGGCAAAGCCTGTCTTTCTGTTAATCTTATGTATGTGGAAACAAAAATATCCACATCCTTTGCTAATTCAGCCAATTTTGTTCTTGATACTTCGACTTTTTGGGCCAATTGTTCTCCGTATACACTTGCTATTTGAGGCTTTGTCGGCATATATAAACGTCCGAATACTGAATTATCTTGTTGGATTTTCATATGTACACACTCCATAATCTTTTTTTAATAATATCAAAAACCTAAACAAAAATAAATTTGCACTAATTCTTTTGTCCAATGTTTTTCTTGAAATTTTATTTATAATCAGAGAAAAGGAGAGTACACTATGATTCTTATTCTAAAATGGTTAGCACTAGCTTTAGGTATCTTATTTGTAGGTTGGGTTGTTCCAGGAATAACTGTCTCAAGCTTTGTAACAGCATTAATTGCATCGATAGCAATCGCTTTAGTAAACCTTGTTATCAAACCTATTCTTATTTTTCTGACTTTACCCATAAACATTTTAACACTTGGTCTTTTTATTCTTGTAATCAATGCCCTGTTATTTATGTTCGTTGCCTATCTTATACCAGGCGTTGAAGTCGACGGTTTTTGGAGTGCTTTTTTGGGAGCTTTACTTCTGTCAATTTTATCCATTGGAATTTCTTGGCTATAATTTACAGATAAAACAGGGGGTGCGTTCATTGCGCACTCTCTGTTTTTATGTTATAAACCTTTATTATAGTAATTATGTTTTGAGCATCGGAGGTTGAAGCTTGTGAGAAAATTTTTATTCATTTTGTCACTATTATTTTTGTGCAATGCAACTTTTGCAGACCCGAACCCTTTTGATATAATTTATGATGGCTATCAAGTTACATACGACCATAGCGCTGGCCTTTGGTGTGCAGGAGGTATTGCTGACGGAGAGGTTGTTTTAACAAAAAAACTCTATGACGGAGCAGGAAGCTACTCACAGTATTATAATACTGACGAAAAGGTTGAATTCACGCTTACTACCGACTTTGAATTTGTTAAAGACGGACATTTTATAGCAATCGACAACGATGAATTAAAATATTATAAGATTGTGCACAACGGAACTCAATTTGAACAAATTCTTTTGGAAAACAGTGAAATTCAAGACATCTTTCCTGATGCCGAAATTATAAGTCTAGCAAATATTGATAGTGATAACAAGTTATGGGTTCATAAGCCTTTTCTTAAAAAGAAACCTTTTTTGTTTGTAAATGATTCTGATAAATTTTTCCACAGACTTAGTGCAAAACAATCAAAAATTCAGGATAAAGAAATAAGAGGGCTCGTTACAATTTCTCGTTATGGAATTTACAGGTTCAAACATTTTGGACAACGAGACGGGAAACTAACTATATATGTACGTTAAAAGGAGAAACAATAAATGATTTTAGACAAGATAAATACTCCAAAAGACCTTAAACAGATTAAAACAGAGGAACTAGATGTTTTAGCTAATGAAGTAAGAGAGATTATCATAAAAAAAGTAAATTCAACAGGTGGACACATGGCCCCTAATTTGGGAATACTAGAAACTACAATAGCCCTACATTATGTTTTTGAGACACCTATCGATAAAATTATATATGATGTTTCCCATCAATGTTACACTCACAAAATATTAACAGGGAGAAAAGACGGCTTCACGAACCCTGACAATTATTATAAATATACTGGTTATACAGCTCCAGAAGAATGTGAACACGACTTATTCAAGGTTGGACATACTTCAACATCGGTAAGTTTAGCTTGCGGTGTAGCAAAAGCTCGAGATTTAAAAAATGAACACTACAATGTTATCGCTGTTATTGGAGACGGTTCTTTAAGTGGTGGAGAGGCTCTTGAGGGGTTAAATAATGCAGCGTCTTTTAACTCAAACTTTATCATCATAGTGAATGATAATGATATGTCTATTGCTGAAAACCACGGAGGGTTGTATAACAACTTAAAGCTTTTAAGAGATACCAATGGACAGGCTGAGAATAACTTCTTTAAAACTTTAGGTTTTGATTATATCTACCTAAAAGACGGAAATAACATAGAAAAACTTATTGAAACTCTAAAAAAAGTAAAAGATATTGACCACCCTGTAATTGTACATATTTGTACACAAAAGGGTAATGGGCTCAAAGTGGCAGAAGATAATAAAGAAAAATTTCACTGGGTAATGCCTGGTATATTAGATGAAGAAACAAATACAACATCTTCAGAAGAAAATTATACAAGTTTGACAGCAAAATACATTTATGAAAAAGCTAAAGAAGATCAAACTGTCGTTGCAATTACTGCTGGTACACCAGGGGTTTTTGGGTTCACACCTGATTTTAGATCAAAATTAGGCAAGCAATACTCAGATGTGGGAATTGCAGAAGAACATGCAGTTGCTTATGCCTCTGCACTAGCAAAATCGGGGGCAAAACCAATTTTCACAGTGATGAGCTCATTTGTACAAAGAACCTATGATCAATTATCACAAGACTTATGTTTGAATAATTCGCCAATAACAATGCTCGTTTATTGGGGAGGGATTTCTGGTGCAGATGCAACTCACTTGTGTACATTCGATATTCCACTAATTTCAAATATACCTAACATGGTGTACTTGTCTCCTACTAATAAAGAAGAATACCTTGCAATGCTTAATTGGTCCATAGAACAAACTAAGCACCCTGTCGCAATAAGAGTTCCTAACATTGAACTAGTATCGACCGGCATTGAAGATAAAACAGATTATTCAATATTGAATAAATATAAAGTCGAAAAACAGGGTGAAAAAGTTGCTATTTTAGGCTTGGGAAACTTCTACTATTTAGCTTGCGAAGTAGCAGAAAAAATCAAAAAAGATTTAGGCTTTGAACCAACTGTTATCAACCCAAGATTTATCACAGGAATAGACAAGCGTTTACTAGAAGATTTAAAACACAATCATAATATTGTAATCACTTTAGAAGATGGCGTTTTAGACGGTGGTTTTGGCGAAAAAATTACAAGATTTTATGGTAATTCAGAAATAAAAGTTCTTAATTACGGAGGATTTAAAGAATTTCCAGATAGGATTCCTGCAGAAGAACTTCATCGTCGTTACAGACTAACTCCTGAACAAATTTTGGAAGATATTAGAAAACTATAAATAAAAAAGGTGCATCGTTTGATGCACCTTTCAAAACTTCAAGTTATTCTATTCTGATAAAAGTTTTTTTGCTTTTTCTGTTAATTTTTGCTGATTCTTTTCTATTTCCACATTAGTTTTTACTTCTAAAGTATCAAAACCTGTTGTATAGTTTACATTTACATTATCACCACCAATGACTTTTATTTTATCCCTATCTTCGGAGTTGGTTATTTCATATTCATGATATACAACTCCCGGTCCAGACATATAACCATGAGTTGTTACAGAATCTCTTTTTGCGTTTAAATTTACATCATCACAAAACCTTACTTCATAATTATCATCTTTGGGAGTATCCGTAATTTTTAATCCTTGAATATTCGAGAAGCATACTTTTTTAGGATTTTGATAATCTCCGTGAGTTGAAAACATAATATTAGCTTTATTCCCTTTTGGTTGTTCTGGATATTCTACAATAGTACCATCATTTAGGGTAACACTATATCTCTTTTCTGCTCTAAAATCTTCATCAGTTTTAGAAACAATTTTTATATACGGTCCAGCTACAGCTAATCCAAAACGATTTTCTTTAATAGCATCTCTTTGAAAATTAACTCCACCAACATTTAAAAATCCATTAACATGTCCACTCATAATTTTCTCCTTTTTTAATAAAACTCGTGTATATCTTTACAAAGTTTTTTGGAAAAAATTAATTGCTCCTCACCCATCCCATCATATCATATCATATCATATAGGGCATTATAACTGAGTTTGAGCCACTTCAAAACTCATCTTTACAATTTGTTACATTCGTTAATTTGGTTAAGTTTTGTAAAATCACAATTTATTACGTTATATAGAAATTCTTCTAAATCTAATGTTGTAATGTTTTGTTAACTCAATAGAATCAAGCTATTGCCTATAAAACATGTTTGTAATACTATGTTTTTGGTTGCACTAGCTTGATAGGTTTAACCCTAGTTTAAAATAGCTAAAACTGTTTTGAATGGAGCAGTACAGCCCGTAGTAAAGTACAAGTTAAAACAAAGGAGACACAAGATGTCAACAGCATCACTAATCGAATTATTGGAAGCTGGCGTTCACTTCGGACACCAAACTCAACACTGGAACCCAAAAATGAAACAATACATTTATGGGGCAAGAAATGGTATCTATATTCTTGATTTAAGAAAAACATCTGATTTATTAGATGCTGCTTATGAAGCAGTAAGAGAATATGCAGCAAAAGGAAGAAACGTTCTTTTTGTTGGTACTAAAAAACAAGCTGCTGAAGTTGTTGCAGAAGAAGCTAAAAGAGTTGGCGCTTACTACATCAACAGAAGATGGTTAGGCGGTATGTTAACTAACTTTGAAACAATCAGAGGTAGAGTTAACAAATTAAGAGAACTTGAAGACTTTATGGCTTCAGGTCACGCTGAAAAATTACCTAAAAAAGAACAAGCACAATTAAACAGACAATTAGCTAAATTAAGCAAAACTCTAGGTGGTATTAAAGAAATGCGTGGTTTACCTGATATTATTTTCGTTGTAGACCAAGCAAAAGAAGATATCGCTATTGCTGAAGCTAACAAATTAAACATTCCTGTTATTTGTTTAGCTGATACAAATGCTAACCCAGATGGTATCAACTACGTTATCCCTGGTAACGATGATGCTATCAGAGCTATTAAGTTAATCACTTCTAAACTTGCTGATGCAGTAGAAGAAGGTAAAACTTTAAGAGCAAACAATGCTAACACTACTAAAAAACTAGAGTCTGTAACAGCTGCAGATGCTGGTGTTGAAGTAGCTACAGTTTAATTTTAGAATATTTTAAGGGCGGTTTTACCGCCCTAAATTAAATAAGGAGAAATTTAAATGAATATTACAGCAACAATGGTAAAAGAACTTCGTGATAAAACCGGCGCTGGTATGATGGATGCTAAAAAAGCTTTAGTTGAAGTTGACGGTGATATGGATAAAGCTATGGAACTTCTTCGCCAAAAAGGTATTGCTTCTGCTGATAAAAAAATGAGCAGAATCGCTGCTGAAGGTAGAGTTGGTTCTTATGTTTCATCTTCTGTTGGTGCAATGATTGAAGTTAACTGTGAAACAGACTTCGTTGCTAAAAACGAAGAATTCATCGAACTAACAAACAACTTAGCTGAATTAGTTGCTACAGCTAATCCTGCTGACGTAGATGCTTTATTAGCAACAACTTGCCCTAAATGCGGCAAAGTAGTTGAAGAAGCTTTAAAAGAAAAAATCGCATCTATCGGTGAAAAAATTACTGTTAGAAGATTTGTAAGATACGAAGGCAACACAGCTACTTACATTCACGGCGGAAAAATCGGTGTTCTTCTTGCTACAGATAATGTTGATGAAGTTGCAGCAAAAGATGTTTGCTTACACATCGCATCTTCTGCTCCAGAATTTGTTTCAAGAGCTGATATCCCAGCTTCTGTTATCGAAGAAGAAACAAGAATTGAAATGGGTAAAGAAGATTTAGCTAACAAACCTGAACAAATCAGAGCTAAAATCGTAGAAGGCCGTGTTAACAAATTAATGGCTCAAAAATGTTTAATTGAACAACCATTCGTTAAAAACCCAGACCAAACTATTGAACAATATATTTCTGGCAAATTCTCTATTGTTAAATTTGACAGATTCGTTCTTGGTGAAGGTCTTGAAAAAAGAAACGAAAACTTCGCAGATGAAGTAATGAGCCAAATCGCAAAATAAACAAAAATAAAAAACAAAAAGTTCGGTAATTCATTAATGAATTACCGAACTTTTTTAATCAAAATAAAAAAGCTCGGTTTGATAACAAACCGAGCTTTAAATTTTCATTATACTAACTATACTCCTGCGGGTTTCTTTTGTTGTGCACCCGGAATAGCTTGCCAGTTAGCTGCCATAATCTTTTTAAAAGATTTAAGCGCTGTGTCTTCTAATTCACCAAGCTCTTCTGCTTCCATAATTAATTCTCTTAATGGAAGCAACGCTCTTTGGTCACGAAGAACACCTAATGCAGCTGCTGCACCAGCTCTTACTAAATCATTTTCAGAACGGTTTTTCATAACATCAATTAACGCAGGTACAGCTTTAGTATCATTTAATTTACCTAAAGAAGTTACTGCATAAATTCTTACGTTAACCCATTCGTCATATAACATGTTAATAATTTTATCTACACATTTCTTGTTTCCAATTTCGCCTAATGCACGAGTAGCATCACAACGTACATTAACTTTTTCATGGTCTAAAGATTTCATCAAAGCATCTGTTGCAACATCACCAATTTCAATAAGAGCATCTGTTGCAGTAATACAAACTTGAGAGTTTTCATCGTTCAAAGCTTCTACTAACGGATCTACAACGATTTTACCGCCTAAACGACCAAGTGCTCGAGCCGCACGAACTCTAACGTCTACGTTTCTATCTTCACGCAAAGACTCAATTAAGTGCTCAGTAGCTTTTGAATCTCCCAATTCGCCTAATGCACGAGCTGCATATAAACGAACAGAACCGTTTTTATCATTCTTTAATACATCAATTAACGGTTCAACAGCTTTTGAATCTCCCATCTCGCCTAATACACGAGCTGCGTTATATCTAACCTTTTCAGAGCTGCTTGTCATTAAGTCATTAATCAACTCTTGAAAAGTTTTCTTAACTTGTTTCTTTTTGCTGTTTACAGTAATTGCCATACACGAACCTCCGACATGGAATAAATTATCTAACTTCTACACAGATATATAAAGTTTTATTCTTTTTAAAAATTGCCTATTTTTTATTTTTTGTTAACTTTTTGTAACAACCCGTTTATTAGGGTATTTTTTACACTTAATCATTTAGCAATAGTTAGTATAACATATTTTTGCACATTATTAACCGGCAAGTCAGATATTTTTACAAAAATTAACTTAATTATTACCACGATAATAAGTCAAACGTAATGATAACAATAATTCACACAGTTTACAAAAGTTTATATTTACTACTTACTAGGGATAGTAATAACAAACTCGCTACCCTCATTTATTTTAGAAAACACTTCAATCTTTCCGTCATGTTTTTCTATAATTTTTTGAGAAATTGCAAGCCCCAAGCCCGTTCCAACCCCTACACCTTTTGTTGTGTATCCAGCAAAAAATATTTTCTCTGGTTCTTTTATTCCACATCCATTATCTTTGATTTTCACAATTAACTCATTTTTTTCAAATAACGTGTCAATAGTAATAATACCCTCTCCATCTATTGCATGAGTAGCATTTACAAGGATATTCATAAATACTTGATTTAACATATTAGGGTAACATTTAATAAGCGGAATTTCTCCATAATTTTTTATTACTTTTATCCTATTTTTTGTTTCATGGCGAATTAAATCCAAAGTTAAATCTATTTCTTTATTAATATCAGCATCCTGTAAATCTGCCTCGTCAAGTCTAACAAATTTTCTAAGTGAAACTACTAGGCTGTTTATTCTCGCTATAGCCTCCTTATCAATATTATTAATCTCATCAAGCAACTCAGATACCGATTCGTCTTTCAGCTTAGATATTAATTTAGTAGCTATCTCATTATTGGACTTTATTGAAGCAATTGGTGTATTAATTTCATGTGCCACCCCAGCAACAAGCTGACCCAAAGAGGCCATTTTTTCAGAATTAATAAGTTTTAACTGTGTATCCTGAAGCTCATTTAAAGTCCGTTTAAGTTCTTTGACCATGCGTGCATCTTTTTCATACAATTCGGCTTGAATAATAGCATTACCTAACTGAGTAGAAACACCGTCTAAAACCTCTAACGCATCGTCAAAACGAGTTTTCTGCTTAGTTAAAATAACAATTATGCCGAGCCTGTTATCCAAGTGATAAATTGGTAGAATAACCCTTTGAACAAGTTCATTGAAAGGCTTAGCCTCAATAAATTCTTTCATACAAGAAGCACAGAAAACTTTTCCTAACGATATTACCTTTTCTGTCTCTTTATCAAAAGTAATCTTTCTTCCTATATCACGTTTTTGTAAAGATTCATTTATTATATAAGCTTGCATATCCTTAGAATAGACTGCATAATACGCCCTAAATGCACCAAAAAGATTTGACAATTCATCTAAAGCTGAATTAATTATATGAGACGAGTCAATAGAACTTCTTATAATATTAGATATATTATTAAGCAACAAAAGTTTCATAGCTTGTGACTGTGCTTGCTGTTTCACCTTAGATAAGTTCTTATTATCCGCTTCTAAAAGAGTAATCTTTTTTTGATATGCTTGATTTCTTGCAATAGATTTTTCAAGCCCTATCTTAGCGGTCACGTCAGTAAAAACTATTATTGTATAGCTCCCCTTTTTTGTAGAAGACATATCATAATAAGAATAATCACTACCTGAGGATTGATAAAGAACATGCGCAGAAAAATCTTGCAAAGATTTAATTGCTTGATTAATAGGGGAATGAACTTCTACGTCATTACTTACAAGCGCACATACATTATAGTTTAATTTATGAGAAAATTTTTCTAAAGTTTCAAAATCAGCAAATACCCTTTTAAAAACATTGTTTTTAAAAACCACGTTTTTGCTTTCATCGACAACAATAACAGCACTATAAAACTTGTTAAATAAATCGAATTTCCCCATAGCTTTTATTATACATTCTCAAAAATACAGAAGCAATATTTTATACCCTAAAAACTAATTTTAATTAATTAAACCCTAGCTAATAATATGTATATGAAAAAAATCTTCATAAAAATAATATTTTTATTAACAACATGTAACTATATTTCGGCAGAAGAAAATTTTTACATTTCAAGTAACAAATGCACAAACAATTTGTATTCTGTAGCAATATCAACCTTTTCAGGTACAAACATAAAAGTCTTAAGGGACCCCAGAGGCATTGTATTAAGGTATCAAATTTTTACTGACAACTACAGTCATTACAAAAACCTTAAAGTCATAGAATATTTTTTGGCAAAAATAGAAAATCCTGCTATAATAGAAGTACATACTGAGAAAAAACAAGGGAAAGTGTCTGGAAATCTTAAAAATTGGGAATTCTCAACGATTTTAGCTAATGAAATAGAGAGCTCACTAATTTCACAAAACAGCAAGATCTCAAGAAAACGAATAAAATCAGTAGGATACGGGGAATTTTTACCAATAAAGAATACACCAAATAATGGTGGTAATTATACAAATAGAATTGATATAATCATATTGTGTAATATAAGTGGAGAATAGTAATAGTATGGCTGAAAACGAAAATCAAGAATCAAAAGGTGTAGAGTTAAATAAATTTTTGGTTGTAAATATAGCTGCAACTATCATTTTATTAGCAGTTTTCTTTGGTGTTATGTATTTTACAATGAATAGCATGCTTGAACAGAAAATTAGTAAAATTCAAGTAACACAAGAAGAATTAGAAGAAGGTTCTGCAGAAGCTGATGAACTTCAAAGAGGTATAATCGTTGATTTGGGAGACTTTATTCTAAATCTTTGTGACGAAGCTCAAAAGAAATACTTAAAAGTTAATGTAGCTATTGAAGTTTCTCAAAAAGAAGGGGATTTCCCTTCAGAAATAGAAGCTCCAAAGAGTGGCGGACACGGACATGGTGCTGCACCTGCCCCTGTCGACCCAATGGAAGCTATACAGAAAGAAATGAACCAGTTCAAACCAGCAATTAGAGATGCTGTAATAACAAATCTTTCAAGCAAGACTTCTGCTGAATTATCTTCTGCTGCTGGTAAAGAATTAGCAAAAGAACAAATTACTAATGATATAAACTCTATTCTTGGAGGAGAAAGAGAAGTTCTAAGAGTAAGCTTCGGACAATTTATTATTCAATAGGGAACAGTAATGGCTGATAACGACAACAATTTAACACAAACACAAGCAATAAAACCACACGATAATATGGAAGAATCTGAGCATAAGAGCTATAAATTATACAATTTCAGACGCCCAGACAAATTCTCAAAAGATAATTTGCGTGCATTAAGAGATATCCATAGGGAATTCTCAAAAGCGATCTCTTTAATTTTAAGTGGTTATCTTCGTATGCGTGTTGAGATTGAAATTGTTTCAGTTGACCAATTGACTTATGAAGAGTTTGTTCGTTCAATGCCATCACCAATAAGCGTTGGTGTTTTTGAGTTTGAACCTTTATCTGGTCAAATACTTTTAGGAATAAGCTTTGAGGTTTTATCTTGTATTGTCAACCGTATGTTAGGCGGTATAGGCTCAATTGATGCTCAAACAAGAGAACTTACAGATATTGAAAAAGCTTTGGCCAAAAAAGTGATTAACATTATTATTCAATCTCTTGAAGACTCTTGGAATACAATTATTCCTGTAACAGGGAAATTTATAAGCTTAGATGATAACTACCAATCAATACAAGTAGCAACAGCTGGAGAAATTGTTGCACTATTAACTTTTGAAGTACAAATTCAAGGCAAACACTTCGGTTTGTTTAGTATATGTTTCCCATATCCAGTTTTAGAAACTGTTCTTGGACACTTAAGTACACAGCACATTTTCCAAACAAAAGGTCTCGTTGCAACAAATGAAGAACGTTTAAAAATGATTTCAAAACTTAATTCTTCAAATGTTGATTTGAGAGTACAGTTTGGGTCTTGCAGTATAACTTTAGACGACTTCTTACAATTAACAGAGGGGGACATAATCAAATTAGACAATAAAGTTGAAGATGATTTGATTGTAAAAGTTAATGGTGAAAAGAAATTCTTTGCCCGACCAGGAACAATAAAAGACAATGTTTGTGTTAAAATAACTGATGTATATGATGAAATGCACGAATTATTAAGAAATTACTTTTAGGGGTAAATTAATAAATTTTGCCACTTAGATACAAAGGAGAAATTAGATGATATCTGGAGATGATGATTTCAAAGAAATAGATACTAATAATTTAGGCGAAGAACCTGAATTAGAAGCTAACGAGCCAGTAATTGAAGAACCTTTAGCAGAGCCTTTTGAGCCACAAACAGCTCAAGCTGAGGCAACAAGTGCATCTGAAGACTCAACAGTTACTGTTCAGCCTGTCCAATTTGCTTCTTTTGAAGACTTAGATCAGGTTCAAGGCCCACAAAACCAAAACTTAAATATCCTTTTAGATGTTAAACTTCAACTAACAGTTGAATTGGGTAGAACAGAATTACCAATTAAAAAAGTTTTGGAGTTAACAAAAGGTTCTATCGTTACATTGAATAAAGCTGCAGGAGAACCTGTAGAATTGTACGCTAATGGAAAACTTATTGCATATGGAGAAGTTGTTGTAATAGAAGATAACTTCGGTTTGAGAATTACCCATATCACAGACCCTGCAAAGCGTTTACATTCATTAGGAGCCAATGCAAATCAAGAACAATAATCTTGACTTTAGGGTATATTTACAGTATTTTTAGAGGGTGCGAAGTTTCGCACCCTTTTAGTATCACAGATTTTTTAAGGAAGAGATTATGGATTTTACAACACTAACCATTGATATTTTAAAAACACTATCTATTGTTGGCGGATACGGAATTGGGATTATTTTATTAACAATAATCATAAGAGCTGCAATGTGGCCTCTTGGTGTTTCTCAACAACGTTCAATGAGAACAATGCAACTTTTACAGCCTAAAATGAAAGCTATTCAGGAACGATATAAAAGCGACCCTCAAAAAATGCAACAAAAGATGATGGAATTCTATAAAGAACATAAGTTTAATCCAATGGCAGGGTGTTTTCCATTATTAATCCAAATGCCAATATTTATTTTACTATATTCAACTTTAATGAGTCCGCAATTTATTCAAATGGCAGGCGACTCACAGTTCCTTTTTATCAAAAGATTAGATGCTACCCTTAAAACAACTGCAGGTGTTTCTAAAGACGGTGTATTAGGCGTTGGACAATACGACACTTTTATGACTGGCAAAACAGCAAAAGTATTCTTGCAAGGTCTTGAAGAGCCATTACTTAACGTAAAAATAGAAAAACCAACTAAAGCTGTAGAGGTTCAGGGGGATTTAATTCCTGGCGAACCAGTTGATTTTAAAATAAGTTTAGATAATTTGAATTTAAAATTTAGCCAGCTTGATCAAATAGAAAAAGCCGAAATTGATGTTATGGATGTTCAATCTAAAGAAACTGAAATCATTAATTTTGTGAGAAAAGACGGTATTTTAGTAGCATCTGTTCCAACAAACAAAGTTGAGACTTCTTTCCATTGGGATGTTTTAGCTCTAATCGTTTTATTTGCAATAACAATGGTATTATCTCAAAAAGCTATGATGGCAATGAATAAAAACAGTCAACAAGATCCGGCACAAGCAGCTATGCAAAAATCTATGAACACATTTATGCCTATTATGCTTACATTCACTTTTGTCATAATACCAATCCCTGCAGGTGTTCTTTTATACTTAATTGCAAGCAACTGTTTCCAAGTTTTACAAACTATAGTTATAAACAAGCAACTTGAAGCAGAAGACGCTAAAAAAGAAAGTAAAATTGACGATGATGTTATAGCTGACGCTAAACGTATCCAAGAAAAGGGATAAATGAAATAAAAGATAAATATTTTTGTAATTAAAAAACGATTAGAAAATTCTAATCGTTTTTTAATTATATTAGAATTTCTCGGTGTTGATCCTACGGTTAACATGGTTGAATATACTATGGAAAATGATCGTTTGGTAATCACAAAAAGTGAAAAACTTGTAGAGCACAGAGATAAAAAGTCTAAATAATCTTTTTGGGTAATTTTATGATAAAATATCCTTACGGAAAAGAGGATATTTTCATGCATATACAAGAATTTGATTATGAATTACCAGAAGATTTGATTGCTCAACGACCAAGCGAAAAGCGAGAGAATTCAAAAATGATGGTTTTGGATAAAGAAAATCATCAAATCCAGCATAAAAACTTTTTTAATATAGTTGACTATCTTGATGAAAATTGCGTGCTTATTCTAAATAACACAAAAGTTATGCCTGCTCGCCTTTATGGATATAAAGATACAGGTGCAAAAATCGAAGTATTTTTACTTAAAAAATACGACGGAGAAAATCGTTGGGAAGTTCTTATTCGTCCGTCAAAAAGGGTCCGTCCTGGAACTGTTATTAAGGTTAGCGAAGATCTTTCTGTTGAGGTAGTAATGCCACTACCTGATGACGGCAAATGGGTTGTAAAAATGCTTTACGAGGGAGATTTGTTAGCAATTTTACATAAAGTTGGTAATATCCCACTTCCACCATATATTGAACGGAAAATGGCAACTGAAGAACTACGACAATTAGATTTTGAAAGATATCAAACTGTTTATGCAAAAAATGAAGGGTCTGTCGCTGCACCTACAGCAGGTCTTCATTTTACAGAAGAAATATTAGAAAAACTCAAGGCTAAGGGTGTAGAAATCGGTTATGTAACACTTGATGTAGGCATCGGTACCTTTAGGCCTGTCAAATGCGAAAATATTCTTGACCATAGAATGGATACAGAAGCTTTTGAAATATCAGAAGAAACGGCTGAATTAATAAATAGAGCCAAAGCTCAGGGTAAAAAGATTATTGCAGTAGGTACTACTACAGTTAGAACATTAGAATCAGCATATAAAATTTATGGTGAAATTAAAGCTTGTAAAAGTGCATCTAATCTGTTTATTTACCCCCCTTATGAATTTAAGGTTGTAGATAAATTAATTACAAATTTCCATTTACCTAAATCAACATTGCTGATGCTCGTAAGCGCACTTGCCTCGAGACAGTTTATTTTTGAAGCCTATGAGGAAGCGATTAGAGAAAAATATCGTTTTTATAGCTATGGCGACTGTATGTTTATTCTATAATAGATTTTAGAGAGGTATTGAAAATGTTAGATATAAGAGTTATTAGAGAAAACCCAGAAAAAGTTAATGAACTTCTAAAAAGAAGAAATCCAGAATTATCAATAGACGAAATTCTTGAAATCGACGTTGAGAGAAGAAAAATTCAAACTCAAGCCGATGAATTGAGAGCAAAACGTAAAAACGAATCTCAAAAAATTGGTATGATGAAAAAGAATGGCGAAAACACAGATTCTATTCAAGAAGAAGTTCGCAAACTTGGTGACGATATAAAAGTTTTAGAAGAAAAACAAGTTGAATTAGATAACAAACAAAGAGATTTACTTCTAAGGACTCCAAACACTCCTGACGAAACAACTCCAATTGGTCAATCAGAAGACGATAACCCAACTATTTCAACTTGGGGAGAGCCAACAAAGTTTGGATTTACCCCAAAAGCTCACTGGGATTTATGCGAAGAAAAAAATATTGTTGATTTTGAACGTGGTGTTAAGCTTTCTCAATCAAGATTTACGCTTTATAGAGGTAAAGGTGCTCGTTTAGAACGTGCAATTATACAATTCTTTTTAGATTTGCATACAGAAGAACATGGCTACGAAGAAATTTTACCACCATTTATGGCAAATGCGGCTACAATGACTGGAACGGGGCAACTACCTAAGTTCGCAGAAGATATGTATAAATGCGTAGATGAAGATTTATACTTAATCCCTACAGCGGAAGTACCTGTTACTAACATTTATGCTGGTGAGATTTTGTCAGAAGATGATTTACCTAAATATATGACAGCTTATACTCCATGCTTCCGCAGAGAAGCAGGTTCTGCAGGTAAAGATACAAGAGGATTAATTAGAGTTCACCAATTCAATAAAGTTGAAATGGTAAAACTTACAACTCCTGAAACAAGTGTCGAAGAACACGAAAAACTTACTAAAAACGCTGAAAAATGCTTAGAACTTTTAGGTTTACCGTACAGAAGAGTAGCTCTTTGTACAGCAGATATAGGTTTTAGTGCAAATAAATGTTTTGATATTGAAGTTTGGATGCCTTCTTATGATTCTTATAAAGAAATTTCAAGCTGTTCTAACTTCGGCGATTACCAAGCTAGACGTGCAAATATCAGATACAGAGATAAGGATGGAAAAGTAAGATTTGTTCATACCTTGAATGGTTCAGGTCTTGCTGTCGGAAGAACTTTTGCAGCGATTGTAGAAAACTTCCAACAAGAAGACGGAACAATAATTATTCCAGAAGTACTAAGAAAATACACAGGCTTTGATAAAATATAGAAAAAAGGGTGACTGAATAAGTCACCTTTTTTATAAAATTTATTATATAAATTTTGATTTAAGCTGTTAATATTCACCAGCTTGGTAATTCCAAATACATTGTTATACTAGTACTATTTCATGGTAATATTTTGATAGGAGTTTTAATCATGAATAGAAATACTTTGTTAATTCTATTAATCTTTTTAGTACCATTAGCTTTATATTGGGGACTTACAAGAGATAAAGGGCTTGGGACACTTCCTAGCATAGCTTTTGCAGGCCCTGAAATTATAAAATTTACTTCACCGATGTGCTATGAATGTCAAGAATTAGATAAAATTTTTGACGAAGTTTATCCCGGTTACGCAAATAAAGTTGCCTTAAGGAAAATTGATGTAACTCAAAAAGATAAAGAAACAAAAAATTTAATCAAAGACTATGATGTAAAACTAGTACCTACTTGTATATTTAAAAACAAGGACGGACAAACTATCAGAAAAACCGAAGGCATGATTCAGACAAGAATCCTAGAAAATTACATAAAGGATCAAATTCATGGATAATTTAATACAATTGTTTTCTGATACTAATTCAACTGCTTGGTATTTATTATTAATAGGTTCTTTCTTAGGAGGGATTATAGCATCTATTTCTCCTTGTTCACTAGCTATGTTGCCGTTAATTATTGGATACGTTGGTGGTTACTCTAAAGAAACACCTTTTAGGACTTTTTTACAACTTTCGTGTTTTATTTTGGGGACAGCAATTGTTTTCACTCTCATAGGAATAGCCTGTGCATTAACAGGAAATGTTTTTGCTTCTGCAATGGGCGGTTATTTTACCGTCTTGATAGCTTCATTACTATTGGTAATGGGGCTCAAACTTCTTGAAATTATAGAAATAGAAACACCCACTATTATAAAGTCTATGCCTAAAAATTCTACAAATTCTATTTTTGTATATCCGATACTCTTAGGTATAACATTTGCTCTTGCAGGAACACCTTGCTCAACCCCAATACTAGCGGGTATTATGGCTTTTGCAACTATAGGTAAAAACTTATCATTAGCCATTTTAATGCTATTTCTATTTGCTATGGGACAAGGAGTTATTTTAATCCTAGCAGGCTTATTTACTTCTAGTCTAAAGAACTTAAGAGCTTTGTCTAATTTTACCGAATGGTTATTAAAATTTAGCGGTGCCTTACTCATATTAGCATCGGTGTATTTATATTGGAAAATTTTTGCACCACTAATTTAGTATTTGGGATTCAATTATTGTTGCAGCAGTTTTTATAAATTCTTCACAAGGACGCTCTGAGTAATATTGTTCCGTTCTTTTAGACGGAATTGGCTTATCAGGACCGTCATCAAGACCTAAAAGCTCTCGACAAATAATTGAACCGTGCTTTTCTTTAAACTCATTAGCCAAATTTTGTATAAGTTCATAATGCTTAGCCTTTGCATCATCATCTATTGGAGAAATATATCCTTTTCTTAAACCAGCTATAGCAAACATTGACGAAACTGCACCACATACCTCTCTTAAACGTCCCATACCTCCACCAAAAGAAGATGCAAGTTTTAAGGCTGTTTCTTCATCAAATCCAAAATTCTCAGCAAAAGCTAGAAATACAGACTGAGCACAGTTGTAACCATCTCTAAAATTTTCAACAGCTTTTTGCGAATAATTTGTCATAAGTTGATTTTACATCAAAAATGAACAAAATTTTAATAATTTCGTTATAAATTTGTAGAAGGCCTTAAAAGACAAAATAAAAGGAGAAATATCATGACAGAAACAAACAAAATTGAAGTAAATGAAATTAAAAGGGAATGTTTTTGCCAATCAAAAGGTTTTAGAAAGTTTTTAATTACAGCTCTTGGGAGCTTCGTTGGTGTTTTCTGTGCGCTTAGCTTGTTTGCCGCACTACACAAACCTCCCGTTCCACCTTGTCCTTATGGAAAGATGATGATGAGACCTCCAATGCACAGAATGTATCATATGAATAAGTTTGATAAATATCAACGATTTGAAAGAGGACCTCGAGGAGATTTTCAAAGAAAAATCGAAAAACAAAATTTTGAAAGAAAAACCCAAGAAAATATTAGCCCAGTGAACCAAACCACAAAATAAATCTAAAAGTAAATAGGTCGGCTTTACCAAGCCGACTTTATTTTTTACCTACTTATTTATTATCTTCAAAATTCCCAAATGTGACTTTTTAAGGACTTGGGGGGTAAATATAGAAACAATTTAACTTTCCTCTATAGATGAACTCTGCCGAAGCAAAGGTGACTAAATGTCACGTTTGCTGAGAGGGAGCCGTGCGCTAAAAGAGCAAAATGTGAAAACTTGAACATTTTGCGATTTGGGCTATTAAGCCCTGCGCTCGGCGAATTACCCGTGGGTAAGCAACAAAAAATAGCAAGGGAGAGATTCGTTCTTCAACATTCTTACAAGTCTGTTCTTACACTCCAAGCTAATATTATTTATCCCCTCGACCTCACGGACTGTGCCAAAGCAAAACAATTAAGTATTGTTTTGCTGAGAGGGAGCTGTAAACGAACAGTTGAAATGATTATTGTGAGCAGTTGAAATGATTATTTTGGTAAACTTCGTTTATAAAATTTTCTCAAAATCGGAGTCATTAAATCTTTAAAAATTATAAAAAAGAGAAAAAAAATAACACTCAG